>NZ_CP043908.1:1200000-1514940 GCF_008630935.1 Thermodesulfobacterium sp. TA1 | reverse complement strand
TAAGGTTTTATTTTAAAAAATGAGGGGGAAAAAATGAATAAATGTTATTTTGATAAAGTTTTATTACCGGTTGATGGGAGTCCAAATGCATTAAGAGCGGTTAAATTTGCTGGGGCTTTACTAAAAGGGATTGAATCCTTAAACATTACTTTTCTTTACGTAATGGCAGGTGGGTACTTAAGTGAACACATGAAAAATGTTGATTTTAGGGCAGAGCTTATAAAGGGTTCAGAGGTTTTTAAAAAGATTAAAGAGAAATATGTTGAAGAAAATATAATGCCTTTTATGTCTGAGTACGAGAAGATTTTAAAAGATGCTGGATTTAATGGTTTAATAGAAAAAAGAATTGAAGAGGGAGACCCTGGAAATAAAATAATTGAAATTGCAAAAAAGGAAAATTTCCAGACAGTAATACTTGCAAGAAGAGGAATGTCAGAATTAAAGGGTTTTTTTCTTGGAAGTATATCAAGTAAAGTTTTGCATGGATTGATAAATCACAATGTATATCTTGTTGGAGAAAAGGTAGTAGAAGAAACCCCTGTTTCCCAGGTTTTAGTTCCTGTTGATGGTTCGGAATACTCGATGAAAGCAGTAGAGCATGCAGTATGTGTAGTAAAAATGGTTAAAAGTATAAATAAAATTACCCTTTTAAGGGTTGTTAATCTTTCTTTTTATCTTGAAAGAGTAAGGGAGGGTATAGATCCTGAGCAAGAAGCCAAAGAAATCCTTGATAAAGCTAAAAATAAATTTTTAGAGGAAGGGATTTCTCAAGACTTAATTATAACTAAAGTTTCTCTTGGTTTTCCTAAAGAAGAAATAGTTAAAGAAATAAAAGAAGGTGGTTATGACCTTGTAGTTATGGGTAGGAAAGGCCGTTCAGCCCTTAGAGAAATCGTTCTTGGCGGAGTAAGCTCATCAGTTATAAGTAGATGTTTAGAGCCAACCATTGCGATAATAAACTTATAATACCTAATTAAGTGGTTCTTAAATGGATACAATCTCCTGAATAGATTTTTACTAACGAAGGGGCTCCTGTTTCCAAAATAAGGGCCCCGTCTTCTGCTATATCAATAGCTATTCCGATTAGTTCTTCTTGAGGTTTTATGATTTTAACCTTTTTGCCTAAGGTTAAACAAAGTTCTTTCCATGCCTTTAAGATTTCTTCAGATGTGGTTTGGGAATATTTTTCAAAATTTTCTATGATTTCTATGATGATTTCTGTTCTATTCCAAATTTTGTTAGTAAGCTCTTGTAAAGAAATACCGGTAGGTTCTAAAGGACTAATTTGATTGTTAACGTTTATTCCTATTCCTATTATAGCATACTCTATTTGGTCTACTTCAGCCTTTAATTCAAGCAAAATTCCTGCAACTTTCTTTATTTCTTCATTTTTTAAAAACACTACATCGTTAGGCCATTTCAGATAAAAAGGAAGCTGGGTTGTTTCTCTAAGGGCTTTAACTACACATAAACTCGCAAGGTAAGTAAGTATAAAACTTTCTCTTAAAGAAAAAGAAGGTCTGATTAATAAACTCATCCATATTCCGCCTTCGTTTGAAAGCCATGACCTTCCAAGCCTTCCACGTCCAGAGGTTTGTATTTCAGCTATAACTAAAAAATTTTTTTCTTTTTTAGCCAGTTCTTTGGCTACTTCCATCGTAGAAGAAACAGACCGAAAGTAGTAAACTTTATCTACCAATCCTATCTTTTGTTTTTTTAGAGCTTGTTCTATTTTTTCAGGTAAAATTAGGTCTGAGGTAGGCTTGAGAGTATAACCTTTTTTGGTGGTTACAATAGGGTATCCTTCTGCTTTTAAGGCTTGAATATACTTCCAAACAGCCGTTCTTGAGATTTCAAGCTTTTGTGCCAAAATTTCTCCTGAAATAAAAGAAGATTGAGACAAGAGTTCTAAGATTTTAAATTTTTTAAGGTTGTAATTACGCATTTATATTAGGATATACTTAAAAATTTTAGCAACGGAGGAGGAGGGATTCGAACCCCCGGAAGGGGCTTAACACCCCTTCAGCCGATTTCGAGTCGGCCCCCTTCGTCCACTCGGGCACTCCTCCTTTTTTTATAAACTTTAAACAGTTATCCTTTTTTGTCAACTTATCCTTATGAGGTTGTATTTCATGGTGTTCCTTTTATTGTGTAAAAATTTTTCCGGGAAAGGCATGGTATTCCCCAATTTCATTACATCCTCTTAACTTCCTTGAGTTTAACCTCTCATTCATCTCTTTTAAGATCAAGTATAATAATCTTTCAGGAAGTAGGAAGGCACGAAAAGTAGATCTTTGGTATAAAAACCGTTTGCATAGTCTTTTTGTTTAGAAATTCTTTTATAGGTTGTGCGGTTAAAGTTTTGTTTTTTTTAATGGTAGCTTCCCCTTCTTTCTGGTAGTTTTGGTTATTAAGCATTAGGGAAGCTACCATACCCTTCCCTTTCCCTCAAGTCTTTACACAATTAATGAGACACTATCAGGACCCAACAATCTGGATAAAACCATATCTATCTTACAAGAAAAAGGAGTCCACCTTTTAACCTGGGAGGAAATCAAAGAATTTTAGTTAAGGCTTTTACAAAGTTCTTCAAGATGGGTTATTTGTGGAGGTAATGTAAGGGGAGGTTTTATTTTTTTTATTTCAGAACAAGCCTTTTCTTTATCTCCCTTTTTTAGATAAGCTATAATTAGATTATAACGAATAATTGGGTCGTTTTTTAAAGAAAGTGCTTTATGAAAGACTTTTATGGCCTCTTCAACGGCTCCGATTTCAGTTAAGCAACCACCTAAATTGTTCATTACTAACGGATCTTCCTTTTCTTTTAAATAATTTTCATAATAAACAATAGCCATTTGATAATTTCCTTTTTTTCTTTCTTCTTCAGCCAAAACAAGAAGATTGTTTAATAAATCTCCTTGGGTTAAGAGAAATCCTTCTATAACCTGTGGTTGAGAAGATGTTTGAGGTAATTTAGAAGGAGAGATAGCAGGGTAAGAAAGTTTGGTTTTAATCTTTAGGGGAGAGGAGAGAGTTTTTTCAGGAATTTTTTTAGATAAAGAGGGGGATGGGGAAGAGGAATTTGTTTGATTATGCACAGTTTGTGTATAGTTTTGAACTAAATTAGAAATAGGTTTATTTAGGGTAGATTTTTCAGTAGATTTTTTAACAAAACTTTTGATATAGTAACTAAAAAGGGTTATACCTATTCCAGAGACAAAAGTTATGATAAGAAAAAATAAGAGCTTTATTTTAAGTTTTTTTCCCTGAAGGTTGCTTTTTTGAGGGTTAGAAGTCTTTAATTTTTTTATGATTTCGTAAAAATTACTCATAGTTTAAACTATGTCTACCTTTATAATAATTACCAGCTCTGTTTTTTGTTTAGATTTTTGGTTAGTTTTAAAAATATTCCCCAATATAGGTATGTCTCCTACTCCTACAAGTTTTTTTTCATTATTAATTTCTTTTTCAAGGATAAGTCCACCTAAAACTATTATATCACCAGGGTTTACTTTTATAATAGAAGTAGCTTCTCTCAAGTTAACCTCAGGGAGGGTTATTGAGGTATCTTGCCCAAAATCCTCTCTTTTTAAAGAGAGGATATCACTTTTAATAGGTACTATGTGAAGCAAAATTTCTTTTTCTTCTGTAAGATAAGGTGTGACAGCTAACATTACTCCTTCAAAAATAGCCGAAGTGGTTATATTGGTTTGAACCTGGGCGGTTTGTTGGGAAGAAACTAAATTTCTGGTAATCTCCTTTACGAACTCTACAGATTTACCTACGCTTATCAAAGCAGGTTGTCCATGGATAACTCTTAAACGAGGATTAGAAAGTAGATTGATGTTTCCATATTGTTTTAACAAGTTTAAAATCAAATTAATGTTAGGGCTTCCTGTAATCGTAAGAGAAAGGCTGGGTTCATTAGTTTTAGTGCTAAAACGAGAAGTAACTTCGTTAAACCTTACTGAATTTTTGCCTAAGGGGAAATTTGAAATTTCTATCCAATCTATACCCAAATTATGCTCTTTGTTTAATACTACTTCTACAATTTTTGCTTCAATAATTACCTGATTTTTATATTTTGATTTTATATCATTTATAAAATTATAAATCGCTTTTATATGACTTGGCCTATCTTTTACATATAAAGTACCTGTAAGTCTGTTTAATGTATAGACTCCGTTTTCGCTTATAAGATCCTTTAAAGAACTTTCTATTTGGTTATAGATGTCTATCTGTTTTTTGTCAATTTGTCCTTTTATTTCATATTTACCTTTTAGAGAGGAGCCTCCGATAGATGCAGAAGAACTGCCACTAGAACTACCTGTAGAACTTCCTAAATTGGTTGCTCCTCCAAGGACATCACCTCCTAAATTAAAATCACTTTCTTGGACTACATGTAAAAAACTTAAAGAAAAGACTTTTTCTTCAAACGGCACCACGTAAAGTACCCCTTTTTTGATTTGATAATGGAGGTCTAAGGATTCCAAAATAGCCTCTAAAATGTTTTTTAAAGGTTGTTTTTTAAACTGAAAGCTGATTTTCCTAAATTCTTGAGGAACATTTTGATAAACCTCAGGAGAAATGATTAAATTAAGCCCAGCTTCTTTAGCAAGAAAATAAAGCACATTTTCAAAGCTTTCATCTTTAAAAGAAAGAGTAAGTATTTTGTTTTCAAGAGGAGAAACCTCTGTATAAATAGGGGATAGCTTAGGGAGACTATATGTTGTTTGTTTAGTATTAGAAGAGTTTGAAGTAGAACTCTCTTTTAAAGTTTCATTAGCATAAAAGGTTTGTAAAAATTTAGAAGAACTTTTTTCTATCTCAGGTTCTTTTCCCGCACAGCTTACTAAAAAAATAATACTAAAAACTAATAGTTTGTCCCAAAAAAAGCCTTTTAATCTCGCCCTTAATTTGTAGGTCCACATAATAATCACCTATTTTTACTATTTTTATATCTTGAGTTAAATTACTTCCTTCTGTAAAATATTTATCGTTTATTATACATTTTTTCTTATTTCCTTCTATATAAATCATGCTTAAATTTAACATATAGGGTTTAATTGTGGTTAAAAGGGTTTTTTCTTTGGAAGGTTCAGTTTTTTTGGCGTTTACAAAAAGGTCTTTATTTACCGCAGTTTTTTCTATAAGCTGAAAAGGTTTTAAATAATTCAAGGCATTAATTTCGTTGATGATTTCTATATAGCTTGAAGATAGGTTAATTACGTAAAAAGGGGTAGAAAAGACTTTTTGTTTGATAAGAAAAAACGAAAAACAAGTAAGAACTATTAACAAGAAGCAAGGACCCCAAAATATTAGGTATATTTTATAGTTTTCTTTCATGGTTTCAATCTAAAAGGTATTTTACCCTTTCTCCAGAAATGGTCATTATATAAAGGCAATCGGTCCCTAACGTTGTATTATAATTTTTTTCGCAGGGAGAGATTATAGCTTCGTTTAATCTAAAAAAACTTCCTTTGTGAGAATATAAAGAAGAAATATTATAAAGCACAGAATTAAGATCGTTTATTTCAAAAACTATGTTAACCGGTATTATTTGTTGCTCTATGATTTTTTCTGTATTAATCTTAACCATCCCAAGATAAATGTTTTGAACTTGTGAAATTAAGATTTGTTTGCTTTCTATAAGAGCATCGTATCTTTTTTGATTGTTGAATAGCTTTAGAAAGGTATAGCTTAAAAAAGATAAAGAAAATGCAAAAACCAGTAAAATAATGTACCAGGAAACTAACTGTTTTTGATAAATTTTTACAAGTTTTCTCATCTTATTAAATCTGCTTCTAAGTTTAGAATACCTTTATTTTCTCTACCAAAAAAATGTAAGTTACTTTTTTCTATTTTAAAATGTTTTTTAAAGTGATTGATTAGTTCATCTGTTCTTTTTTGTGTAGTTATCATATCTCCTTTTATTTCAACTTCAATAAAAATTTTGTTATTTTTATCTACTTTAAGATTTTTTAAAATTAAATTTTCATTCCATATTTGGGAGAGCCATAATAAAAACTCATCTAATTTTAAACTGGTTGTTTTTTCTTTTTCTAAAGAAAGATAGGTTTTGATTTTAGGAAGAGAAGATTCTGGTATTTTATAAGCGATTTCACTAATGACTTTATTAGTATTTAGAATTTCAGCTTCTATCTTTTTTTCTAAATCGGAGTTTATTTTATAAAAATATAAACATAACAAAATGTTAATCCCGGTTAATCCTAAAATAACAGGGGTCAATTTTTCAATCCAATTTATTTGAGTCAAAAATAGTTTTTCTAAGTTGGGTAGAAAATTAAAATTTTGGTCTAAAGTTATAGCTCCAAAAATTTCAGGATAAGAATAAGCTTCTTCAAAGGTTTTTAGGTTTAAGTCTATTAAAGAAAGTTTAGTTTTTTCAGCAATTTCTTCTTGATTTATTTTGTTTCGTTCTTTACCTAAGAAAAACAGCCCCTTTATGTCCTCTTGGAAAAATTTATATACATAGTCTTTTAACGATAAAATGTTTTCTGAAATAATTTGAGTAGAAATTCCGATAAATTCATCTAATACAGAGAATTTTATGTAAAGTGGGGCTTTTTGATAAACTACTAAATACCAAACTTCGTTTGGATCTAAAATAACGAGTAATACAGGTAAACTGATACTTTCTGAATAAAGTTGTTTTTGGAACCAACAAAAAATAGAGAGTATTTTATGGGTTATTATTTCTACTCTTGCTTGGACATTTCTTAATTTTTCTAAGTAATTATTAATCAATTTTTCTTCTATACCAAAAACAAAAACTTTTGAGCTCATCTCAAGGGTTTCAGTAACTTTATAAATCGTTTTAGGAGGACTGAGGAAAATTCCACTTTCTTTTACTCGGTTTTCCGCTTGGACTTTGATAAATTCTGAAATTTTCCCAGGGATTTCTATATAGTCTGCAAAAAATATTTGAGGTTCTAAGATAAGATAAACTTTTTGTTTTTTGATTTGAGAAAGTTCTATTTTAGGTAAGAACTCAAATTTTTTAAATTGTCTATCAAACTTGAAACCTTCAAAAAAGTCTTCTTTTAAAGGTTTTATTATCCAGACAGATTCTTTTTTTATCATCTTTTCCAAAATTTTAGCCAATTTTTGTTAGATTTTAACGGAAAAACTTCATCGGGAAAAGATCTTTTGGCAGTTTTAAGATGTTTTTTCTTAATTTTTTGAGACTTCTCAGCATAAGCTACTAATAAAGTTCTGTCCATAAGCTTATTGATAAGCCTTGGGATACCTTGTGTAAATTTGTATAACAGTTTTTCAAAACCTCTTTCAAAAGATATCACAGGATATCCTGCCTTAAACAAACGAAATCTAACATATTCAGCTGTCTCTTCTTGGTTAAATGGTGTTATGTTTTCCCATATGGTAATTCTTTGAGATAATTGATATAGTCGGTAGTTTTTTAATTTAGTGGTTAATAGAGGTTGTCCTACCAAAAAAAACTGGATTAATTTGTTCCTTTCAGTTTCAAAATTGCTTAAAAGCCTCAATTCTTCTAAAGTTTCTATAGGAAGATTTTGAGCTTCGTCTATTATGATAAGTAAGGTTTTATTCTCCTTTTCTAACTGTTCCAAATATTTTTGTAAAAGGTTTAAAAGTGTTTCTTTAGAAGGGGGATTTTCTTTTTCCGAGATAAACTTTAATTTTTGAGAAATAGTTATTATGAGTTCATTGGGAGAAAGAGTAGGAGTAAGAAGAAAAAGTGTGTAATAACTTTCTGGTAAAAGATTTAAAAGTAGTTTAATAAGTAAAGTTTTTCCAAGCCCTGGTTCTCCGGTTAGCACCATAAATCCTTCTTTCTTTAAAAAACCATATTTTAAAACCTCTATCACCTTGATATGGGTTGAAGAAGGAAAAAAATAGTTTGGGTCAGGGGTAAGGGAAAAAGGTGGTTCTTTTAATCCAAAAAAATTTAAGTAATCAAAAATTTGTTTTTCTTGAGAGTTCCAAAGGTTCATTTTATAATCTTCTGTAAAGGTAAAGTAATAATAAAAAACTTCCTACTATAATAGAAATCTGAGCAGTTCTAACCTCAAAGATCAATCTTTCATAAGTTATATTAGGGTCAATACTAATAAGAAAGAAATAACCTAAACCTATTAAAAAAAGAGCTAATATTAAGATTATTATCATATTTTTACATTTTGCCAATTTGAGAAATAAGTTCATATATTGGTCCAATAAGAGCTATAATTATGATTAAAAAAATCATACCGGCTATAGCGATAATAAGAGGTTCAAGTATTTTACTAATGGTTTGGATTAGGTTTTGCACCTCATTAAAATAATAGTTTGAAAGTAGTTTCATTTGTTCGTTAAGTTTTCCAGTTTTTTCTCCCACGTTGATTAACCTTATATCAAAAGAGTTGAAAATTTTTTCTTCTTTTAAAGCATCACTTAGAGTTATACCTTCTGTTATTTTTTCTTTTATATTTAAAATAATTTTTTTAGTAAGTTGGGTATTTAAGGAACTATACATTAAATCAAAACTTCTTAAAATATCTACACCGGCTTCTAAAAGTAATGAAAAATATTCAAAAAAGAAGGCAAGAAAACTTGACCTTTTTACAAAACCTATAAAAGGAAGTTTTAATAAGATCTTCTCTATTTTATGCTGTGTTTTTTGATGTTTATAAAGTATTAATAGAAATAGGATTACAATCAACGAAACAGAAAATATCAAAACATAATGTTTTTGAAAAACATCTACTATTTTCATCAAAATAAGAGTAGGAAGAGGTAAGGTAATGTGCATTTGTTTAAAAACATCTAAAATCTTGGGTAAGACGTAAAGCATCCAAAAGAGAAAAGCTGTTGAAATAGAAAATAAAACAAAGATAGGATACATCATAGCCCTTTTCGTTTGAGAGACAATTTCGTCTATACGGTAAAGATGTTTGGAGGCATCTTCTAAGGTTTTATCGATTCTTCCTGTTTCTTCACCTATTTTTATCAGAAAAATCACTACAGGAGGGAATATTTGAGTTTGTTTAAACGCTTCTGATATAGGAGTTCCTCTTAATATTTCTGCTATGATTTGAGCTATTTTTCTTTTTAAAATAGGATTATTTACGGTTTCATATAGATCCTTTAAAGCTGAAAGTAGTGGCACCCCTGCAGAAAGCAAAAAAGCTAAGTTGTGACAAAAATCTGCTAAATCTTTTCTTTTTACCTTTTTAAACAAAAATTTCAAAGATAAAGAAGAAGTTTTGTATTTTAAGGGGATAAGTCCTTCCTGATATAGATAGTTAAAAAACTCTTCTAAGTTTGAAAGCTCTATCTCTCCTTTTACTATTAAGCCTTCTTTGTTTAAAGCTTTATATCGGTAAATAGGCATTATCCTACTACTCTTTTTATTTCTTCAACCGTGGTTAAACCGTTTAAAACTTTAAGTTTAGCATCTTCTTTTAAAGAGGGTATGTTTTTATTTTTCATAAGATCTAAAAATTCTGGTAAGGAAGCGTCTTTAGAGAGAAGTTTTATAAAATCTTTATCTATGTAAATGATCTCTGAAATTACAGTCCTTCCAAGATAGCCTTTAAATCTGCAGGCCTCACAACCTTTACCTCTATAATAGGGTATATCTTCAGGTAATTCATAGTAATTTAATAAAGTAGGATCTGGTTGATATTCTTCTCTACAGTAAGGACAAATTTTTCTTACCAATCTTTGCGCTAAAAGACCTACCAAAGTAGAAGCTATCATTTCTGAAGAAATTCTTAGGTCTTTTAGACGAAAGATAGTTGAAATGGCGTTGTTGGTGTGTAAGGTAGAGAGGAAAAGATGTCCGGTAAGGGCAGCTCTGATCGCCATTTGAACGGTTTCTTCGTCCCTTATTTCTCCAACTAAAATTACATCTGGGTCTTGGCGTAGAAAATGTCTTATAGCTTTTGCAAAGGTATAACCGATTTCCTCATGAACTTGAGTTTGTCTTACCAAAGGTAAACTATATTCTATAGGGTCCTCTGCAGTAAGAACGTTTTTTTCAAGAAGATTTAAAGTCCTGAGACAAGCAAACAAAGTAGTAGTTTTCCCAGAACCTGTAGGACCAGTAACTAAAAACATTCCATAAGGAGAAGCCATTATCTTGTGGATAAGCTCAATTTGCTCAGAGGAAAACCCTAAATAAAAAAGATGCTGAGCATAGGCCCCTGAAGGTAAAAACCTTAAAACCAAGTTTTCTCCAAAAGGAGTTCTTACGCTTGAAAGTCTTAAGTCAAAGCTTTCTCCTAAAAAAGAAAATTGCATCCTACCGTCTTGAGGAAGTCTTGATTCTGCTATATCCATCTGTCCTTTTATTTTAACCACATTGACTAATTTCCCATATACAGTCCTGGGAAAAACTATTAAAGGTTCAAGTACTCCATCTATCCTTAGATAGATTTGAACGCTTTTTTCGGTAGGGGTAATATGGAGGTCTGTAGCTCGTCTGATGATGCTTAAAATTAGAATTTTTTCTAAAAGTTCTTCAGCGTTAAAGTCTGCTTGAGGGTTAATTTTTAATCTTTCAACGATAGTATTAATTTGATCCTCAATAGGGTTTTCTAAAAAATAATAGAATTTTTCTATAGCTTTGTTTATCTGCAGAGAAGAAGCTATTACAGGTGTGATTTTTAACCCTGAAACCCTTGAAGCTGCCTCAATCAGTTGAAAGTTAAATGGATCCGATATAGCTAATTCAAGAGTCCTGTCTTGTTTTAATCTTATAGGTAAAACTTTATGTTTTCTTGCAAAAGAAGGAGGGATTAAATTTAAGGCATCCTTAGAAGGAGAAAGTTGAGAAAGATCTACAAAAGGTAATCCACTTTGTTCGGCAAGAGCGATGGCAATTTCCAGGTCAGTTACCAGTCCAATCCTTACTAAAACCTCTCCTAACTTTTCTCCAGTGGCTTTTTGTTCAAGTAAAGCAAATTGAATATAATCTTCTGTGATAAACCCTCTTTCTTTAAGAAGTTGTCCTATAGGTTTTCTTTCCATATAATTTTCAATAAAAACCTATTCCAAAATCTTTGATTTCAATATTTTGATTTCTACCTCCGGTTGCTTCAGTAAAACCAAACTTAACAGAAGACATTGTTTGAGGTAATTGAAAACAGTGTTGAATCGTAGGGTTTGAGGCATAGTCTTGGGTTAAATCATTACAGTTACTACAGTCAATCCAGGCCTTTAAAAGAGCATAGTTTTGAGGATTATTTCCGCAGTTATTACAAGATGGATTACACCCTGTATGTATTTCAACTCTTGCCGTATGTTCAATTCCATCTTCTAACCAGGTTGTAACATTGGTTCTATAACATCCATTAGACGTACAACTTGGATTATCTCCCATTAAGGTATAAGTATTATGAGTAACCGTCCCTCTTTTCACGATAGCTACATGGTTGTAATTTATAGGATCATTTCTTCCTGAGTTTGGATAAACATCAAATTCTACGGCTATAGAGTCATAATTTAAACCTAAAAATCCAAGCCCTTCTCCAGCACTTCCACAGACATTAGTTGGCATATTGCCATCAACTACCGCGAAAGTAAAACCATCTGCATAACCTGTAGAATAAGGAGAGGTATCAACTGTAAGAAACTTAAACTTAAAATAAGCTCTCAGTTTTTTACCGTTTAAGGTGTAAGAAGAAGGGAACCAAAAACATCCATATGTATTTCCTGTGTTCCCTCCTAATAACAAAGTATTTCCGATAACTTGAACCGCAGAGGGATTATTTTCATTTTCTTGAAATTGGTTTATGTTGTCGGCAAAGGATATTTGAGCTCCTATCGTACCCGTGGAATTAGAAGATGTTTGAGGATTTATCGTAAGTATAAGGGTTTTTTGAGCTATATTGTCGTTGTTACCTGATTGGTCTTGATCGTCTCTTACAAAAATACTTAAATAAAAACTACCACTTTGGTTAGGAGTACCGGTTAAAGTGAGAAAGTCTGCCTGTCCCCAAGAATTTTCAGGTAAAGCCGTACAATTGTTTGAGGTAGCGGTGGGGGTTAAGTTTATTCCTGGTAGAGTTCCGTTTACTTCTACACACCATTTATACTTTCCATTTCCGTTGGTAAAAGGTACCCCACCTTCTGCATAAATTATAGCATTATAGATAGTATTCACATAACCATAAGGGAGTTCATTGTTTAGAATTTTAAGTTGGGCTCCTTGACACCCCATTTTAATTCTTAATTCTTCTAAGGTTACCCATTTTACTATATCATCATACTCTTCGGGTCTGGTAAAATCATATGGATAATCATCTATATTTTGAGTCCCTTGAGGATAAACTCTATAACATGTCTTCCCTGTAGGACAGGGAGGATTGGTTAAATTTCCTGTTTGGATATTATAGTTAGGACCACCACTTACGACAATAAAAGCTACATTAGGAATTTGAAAATTGCAATTAGTGTCTGTACAAACTATTAGATTGGTAGTTTTTTTACCGCATATTCCTTCTGCTGGATGGTTTGGGTTAGAGGTTAAAGAAGGATCAACAAAGTAATTTAGAGGCTTATTCCATGGATCATTTGGATTTCTTATAGTTCTTGAAAATTCTAACAGAGTGGGAAGTCTGTTTGTTTGGGTGGCAAAACCTATTAAGGATTCAACCGCCGCATTAACAACTTCTCTGGCCTCTGTGATTTTTGCTCTCTGGGTAAGTACACCTACTAAGCTTGCCCCTAAACCTATAAGTAAACCCAAAATAACTAACACGATAGCTATTTCTATGAGGGTAAAACCTTTAGAAAATTTCTTTTCAAAATTCTTCATGTTAAAATTAAACCTCCCCCTTTAAAGGGGAGAGATTTAACGTTTAGTTTATAAGTTTAGCCATATGTCTAAATATCCAGAAGAAGGATAATTATTACCATTGCAAGATGTTCCTGCATAACGAGCTATAGAACCGGTTGTGCATTTACCATCATCCATAGCTCGGTCAATAGCTTCTGCGGCTTGAGCTTCTATGTTTCTAAGGGTAAGCCATAATCCTGACCTTGTTTGACCACCGATAGTATAAGTACCGGTAAACATATCGATCGATCCTCCAAAGATATGCTTAGGAAGAAGGTTAGCAGGAGTTGATTCATTAGGATCTCCACTTATTATATTAGCATATCTTAGATGCCTCCAAATATAACAAGATTCTTCACCAGCATTGTCACAATATCCTCCAGCTACCAATCCATCTCCGTTTCCGTTAGGAGCCCCTGACCATTTATTAGAAGCAGTTGGGTCATCTCCAGGGTAATAACCATATTTATCATAGTAGGTATAAAAAGCTGCAGCGAATTCTTTTATTTGGCTTTGAACCCTCTTTACTTTAGCATTATATATCAATTCTTGTCCCTTAAGCACTGCCCCTAAGATGATACCAATAATAACCAACACAATCGCTAATTCTACCAAAGTAAAACCCTTACTTTTCATAATCCCCCCCCTTAATTTTGCTTTTATTGTAACAAAATAAGCGTTAATATAAAATTTGTCAACTTAATATTTACAATTTTTTTATTGTTAAGCTATTTATATTAAAGTTTATTTATTTGATAAATATATCTCCTTTAGTAATTAGTTTAAAAAGTCTTTTAGAGTAAAATGAGGGGTTTGTTCTTTCCAGAGAGTAAGTTTTTTTACGAAGTCTTCAGGAAAGATTTTAGGAAGATCTTCTTCGTAGGGTTTGATTTCTAAGGTTAAGACCTCTAAGAGGCTTATTTTTTCTGGGGCTTTGGCTAAGAAAACCTTACCTTCTTTAAACACTACTAAGCCTTGGTTTTCAAGGTTTTGTAAAATGGTTTCCAACTCTATAGGACAAATTTTAAGGTTTTGACAAAGAGTATAAATCTCTAACGGTCCTTCAGAATAAAAACTTTTCCCTAAAAGATACATCACAAACAAGGTAAAAAGATTTTTAGGGACTTTTTCAGTGTCTAACTCCCAACCCTTTTTTTCTAAGAACACGATAAGCTCAGCCCCTAAAAGAAAGACTACCCAGTTGATAAAAATCCAAACTAAAAAAAGCGGAAAAGCGGCTAAAGACCCATAAATTTTAGAATAACCTACCGCATACTTAACATAGACCGAATAAAGATAAGAGGTTGTGAACCAAAGACAAGTAGAAAAAATTGCACCGATAAGTGCTTCTCTTTTAGGTACATCTTTAGCAGGAAAGAAAAGATAGATTAAAAAGAAGAAAAGGACTAAAAATAAAAAATTTAAAACAATAAAAAATTTTCCTATGTAAGAAGAAAAAATAAAGGGTACTACAAAAATAAAAGGGGTAAGGGTGATGCAAAGCCAAAAGAAAAGTACCCTTTGGTAAATATTTCGCCTTTTGTTGCTTTCGAAGATTTTATTTAAGATGTCTTCTATCTGAAACAAAAGGCCGATACTCATTAAAAAATAAAACAAAATGCTAAACTTTCCTAAGGGAAAAGTTTCAAGCTTTTTAATTAGTTTAATCAAAAACTGGGTTGCCTTTTGAGTAGCTTCAGGGGTTAAATATTGGGTTATTTGAACCAACAGTTGGTCTAATATTTTTTCTGATGGAATAAAAATTTTAGCCACAGACAAGATAAGGCCTAATAAGGGGATAAGGGTTAAAACGGTATTAAAAGAAAGTCCCTGAGCATAGACCAAAACCTCATCCTTTAAGATTTTTTGAAAGAAAGCTTTAAGAAAAGAAAAAGATTCCTTATACATAGCCCATCTTATTATAACCTTTTTTAAAAAATAACCAAACCTTTTTTATTTTTCACCTGAGCTAAGTAGGACCTTAAGTTTTATTTTATCACTTAACTTGATTTGCTTAGAAGTTCCCAAGCGTAAAGGACCAAAACAGACGATTTATTTAGCATGAAAATATTATAAAACTAAAAAATATGTGAAAAATTGCAGAATAATTTAAAAAATTAGGAAAAATAGTTAAAAATTTTTAATAATTGAGAATAAAAAGATTTGACTTTTAAAATTAAATAACATATTTTTAAAAATTGTAATACAAAGAGAAAAATAGATTAGGCTAAGTTATCTAAGGAGGGAGATGATGTGTCAAAGATTTGAACCTAAGATAATCGTTATTGCTTGTAATTGGTGTACCTATGCTGGGGCTGATTTGGCTGGTTCTTTAAGATATTCCTATCCTTCTAATGTTTGTATTGTAAGGGTGCCTTGTTCTGGAAGGGTAGAGCCTGAGTTTGTTTTTCACGCTTTTTTTAGTGGGGCAGATGGGGTGCTTATCGGAGGATGTCATCCTGGGGATTGTCATTACCGGTACGGTAACTACTATGCCCATCGTAGATACAATCTTTTACAAAGGTTTTTAGAGGTTTTAGGGATTGAAAAGGAAAGGGTTAGGCTTGAATGGATTTCTGGGGCAGAGGGTTTGAAGTTTGCTCAAGTAGCAACGGAATTTACCGAAAAGATTAGGTCTTTAGGACCTATCAAAATTGAACGAAACCATCTAATCGATTGGAAAGAGCTTAGTCGAGTGGTGGCTGCGGTTGGTTCTGCAGGTAAGGTTTTTTGGAACGAAGCCAAATGTATGACTGAGGTAGTTCTTTCTTTCTTGGACTTTGTGCAAAAAAACTCCTGTGCTCAGTGTATTCCTTGTAGAATTGGTACAAAAAGAATTCAAGAGGTTTTATCAGGTATTTTATCAGGGAGTATAAATGGAGAAGCTGAGAGACTTCTTCACCTTTTAGCAGAAGACATAGGTTATTCTAGTAAGTGTGACCTTGGGAGGCTTGCAGGTAAGGCTGTTAAATATGCCCTTAATTGTTGTTATGAAGATATATTGGCTCATAAAGAAGGTATTTGTAAAGAAAACATCCCAGGACATCCTGGATGGGATAAAGTGGTCTCTTTGTAAAAAATTGAATTAATGGAGGTGAAAGCATGAAAGAAGTGCAATTAACCATCGATGGAATAACCGTTAAAGTTCCTGAAGGGATAACCGTTTTAGAGGCTGCTAAAAAGGTAGGGATAAAGATTCCTACTCTTTGTTATTTGGACGGGGTAGGGTTGCGTCATATAAAACATGATGTAGGTGCTTGTAGAGTTTGTGTGGTTGAGATCGAGGGTAAAAACGATTTGGTTTCATCTTGTAATACCCCGGTAGAAGAGGGAATGGTGGTTTATACGCATACTCCAAGGGTGCTTTCTGCAAGAAAGATGAACCTTGAGCTTATGTTAAGTGATCATCATTTGGACTGCCCTACTTGTTCTAAAAATGGAATATGCGAGTTACAAGCTTTATGTGCTGAACTCAATATAAGAGAGATAAGACCAAAAGGGGAGAAAAAAACTTATGAAATAGATGATTCTTCTCCTTCTATCGTAAGAAATCCTAACAAGTGTATTTTGTGTCAAAGATGTATTACTGCTTGTAAAGTTTTACAAACGGTTGATGTGTTAGAGATTTATGGTAACGGGTTTGAGGCAATAGTAAGACCTTTGGGTGGCAAACCCCTTATTGAAACCAAGTGTGTAGCTTGTGGGCAGTGTGCTTTGGTGTGTCCTACGGCGGCGATTGTAGAAAAAGACGATACTTATTTAGTTTGGGAGGCTTTGAAAGATCCCAAAAAACATGTAGTGGTTCAAACTGCACCTGCAACCCATGTAACCATCGGTGAGGCTTTTGGGTTGCCTCGCGGTACAGACATTACAGGAAAAATGGTTACCGCACTTAAAATGCTTGGGTTTGATGCAGTTTTTGATACTAATTGGTCTGCTGACCTTACTATTATGGAAGAAGGATACGAATTAATCCATAGGATTAAAAACGATGGAGTGCTTCCTCAGTTTACTTCGTGTTCTCCTGGATGGATTAAGTTTGTTGAAGAGTTTTATCCTGACCTGATACCTCATCTTTCAACCTGTAAGTCTCCACAGCAGATGTTTGGAGCAATAGCAAAAACCTATTATGCAGAAAAGAAAGGAATAAATCCTGAGGACATTTTTGTGGTTTCTATCATGCCTTGTACTGCCAAGAAGTATGAAGCAGCTCGTCCTGAGATGGTTTCTGCCAGAAAGTATTGGAATAATCCTAATATTTCCAGAGATGTAGATGTGGTGCTTACTTCAAGAGAACTCATCAGGATGTTTAAAGAGGCTGGGATAGATTTTGCGAACCTTCCAGATAGTCCTTATGATCCTATTATGGGAGAAGGTACCGGTGCTGCTCAAATTTTTGGGGCTACCGGAGGGGTGATGGAGGCAGCTTTAAGGACAGCCTATGAAGTGGTTACAGGAAAGACTTTGCCTAAGCTTGATTTCGAAGAAGTAAGGGGTATGAAAGATATTAAAGAGGCTGTAGTTGAGATGAACGGGTTAACGGTAAAGGTTTTGGTAGCCCATTCCTTAGGTGCGGCAAGAAGGTTGATGGATAAAATAAGAGAAGGTGAGTTAAAGGATTATCATTTTATAGAAGTAATGGCTTGTCCTGGAGGATGTATAGGAGGTGGAGGTCAACCTATTCCTACTACTGTAGAAGCTAGAGAAGAGCGTATTAGAGGAATTTATGAGAGGGATAGAAAATTACCTATCAGGAAGAGCCATGAAAATTCAGAAGTTCAGGCAATTTATCAAGAATTTTTAAGAGAGCCTCTTGGAGAAAAATCTCACAAACTTTTACATACCCATTACACCCGTAGAGGATAAAACACAGATTAGGAGGTAAAAATATGGTGGGCAAGGTTAGAACTTTTAAAGCAGAAAAAGGGATAACTCAAGATGTTGGAACTTATAGGAAAGGGGAACTTAAGGGTATCCTTAGGATTAATGAAGATTTATGCGTGGGATGTGACACCTGTAAGAGCGTCTGTCCTGCTAAAGCTATCAATGGTAATCTTGGAGAAAAGCATTCTATTGATTTTGATAGATGTATAATCTGTGGGCAGTGTTTGGTTAATTGTCCTTTTGATGCTATAGAACAGATGAGCTTTGTGGATGAGGTAGTAGGCAAGTTAAAGGACAAACAAACGAAGGTGGTTGCTATCATAGCTCCTGCAGTAAGAGTGGCCATAGCCGAGGAATTTGGGGCTAAACCTGGAACTTTAACCGTAGGAAAGCTTTGGAGAGCCCTTAAAAAGGCTGGTTTTGAGATTTACGATAATAATTTTGCAGCCGACCAGACTATTTTAGAAGAAGGAACCGAGCTTTTAGCAAGAATTGCCGCCCATGCTGGATTAAAAAAACTTCCTGTTTTTCTTTGGGATAAAAAAATAGAACTTGATGTAGAGGAGTTTAAGCATAAACCACTACCTCAATTTACTTCTTGTTGCCCTGGTTGGGTAAGGTATGCAGAAATTTACTATCCTGATCTTTTGCCTTATCTTTCGAGCTGTAAGTCTCCTCAGCAGATGGCAGGAGCAACCGCTAAGACTTATGGGTCTAAGGCTGTGTGGAAGGTTTCAGTCGAGAAGATCTATACTGTAGGGGTTATGCCTTGTACTGCTAAAATTTTTGAGGCTTTTAGACCTGAGTTTAATTCAGCAGGAAGGTACCATAAAAACGAAGCCATGAGAGACGTAGATGCTGTGCTTACTACAAGAGACCTTGCTGAGGTATTTAGACGGCTTAATATCGATTTTATGAATTTACCAGAAGAAAGGTTTCCTAAAGATTTTATGTGGTATTCAGGAGGAGCAACTATTTTTGGAGTAAGCGGAGGGGTGATGGAGGCGGCGGTTAGGTTTGCTTTTCATGTGCTTTCTGGAAAATCACCGTCTCCTACCTCTATGGAATGGGAATTCCAAGATGTAAGAGGGCTTACTAATCCTATTGTGAGAGCTACTCTGACCATACCTTTGAGGCCTGAATATCAAAAGGTTTTTAATGCTAAAGAGTATAAGTTTAAAGTGTGTACCATAAACGGTATTGGATGTGATGGAGCTCATTTGAAGCCTGTATTAGAAGAGGTGCTTAAAGGGAAAAGTCCATATCACTTTATAGAAGTAATGACTTGTCCTGGAGGTTGTATCAACGGAGGAGGGCAACCTAAACCCTCTATGAGTATGGGGTTTATACAAAAAATGCTTTATAAATTGGCTAAGGCTTAGATTTTAGTAATTTTAAAGAGGGGGTGTTATCATGGGAGAAATAACCAGAAGAGATTTTATAAAGATTTTAGGAATAAGTTCTGTGGTTTTAGGGGTTGGGTTGCCTGAGACAGTATATTCACAAGAAACAACCAAAAACTTTTTTGAGACCTCTGTAGGTAGGGAAAAGCTTGAACTTATTAAAGCCAGACAAACCAATCTTTACAAAGACGATAAAATAGTGAGAGAAAAGTTTAAATTGGCGGCAAGTCATGAAAACCCTATGATAAAGAAATTTTATCAAGAATTTGCCCATTATCCGTTAAGTGAAATAAGCGAGATGCTTTTACATACTCATTATAAAAAAAGAGGATAAAGCTTATTTTCCCCCAAGGGGATAGAAACTTTAAGGGAGGCCCCTCTGCATACCCTTCCCCTCCCTTCTTCCCCAAGGGGGGTATTTTCTCAGGAGGTGATTTTACCAATTGTTTAGAAAAGAAAAAGATTTTTTAGGAGAAAGACTTCTTCCTAAAGAAGTTTATTATGGTATCCATACCTTAAGAGCTTTAGAAAATTTTTCTCTTTCTGAAGATAAGGTTCATAGAGAACTTATCTGGGCTATAGGTTTAGTAAAAAAAGCTTGTGCTTTTGCAAACAAAGAGCTTGGTTTTTTAGACGAAAAAAAAGCCTCTGCTATTTTACAGGCATGTAGTGAACTTTCTGAAGGAAAGTTTGACGATCAAATTTTGGTTCACCCTTTGGCTGGAGGTGCGGGGACATCATTTAACATGAATGTTAACGAAGTAATAGCCAACCGTGCCCTTGAAATTCTTGGTTATGCTAAAGGACAATATGAAATTATCCATCCCATAGAGGTAGTAAATCTTAATCAATCTACTAATGATGTTTTTCCTACCAGTATAAAGGTAGCGGTTTTAAAACTTTTAAAAGAGTTAGCTCAAGAAGTAGCTCTTCTACAAGGAGAGTTTCAGAAAAAAGAAAAAGAGTACGCTAAGGTATTAAAAGTAGGTAGGACAGAAATGCAAGATGCTTGTCCGGTAACGGTGGGACAAGAATTTGGTGCCTGGGCTGAAGCTTTAAATAGGGACTGGTGGAGGCTTAACAAAGCCATAGAAAGGGTTAGACAGGTTAATTTAGGTGGGACAGCGGTAGGAACGGGGTTAAACTGCCCAAGAGATTTTGTAGAAATAGCCATAGAAAAGTTAAGAGAATTTACCGGGCTTCCGGTAGCGAAAGCAGAAAACCTATTTGAGGCTACTCAAAATGTAGACACTCTGTGTGAAGTTTCAGGCTTTTTAAAAACTTTAGCATCAAATCTTATAAAGATAGCAGGAGACATAAGATTTTTATCTTCTGGACCCAAGGCAGGAATAGGAGAAATAAAACTACCGGCTTTACAACCGGGATCTTCTATCATGCCAGGAAAGGTAAATCCAGTTATTCCTGAGATGGTAGCCCAAGTTGCTATAAAAGCTATTGCTTTAGATCATGCTATAACCTTGGGATGTAGCCTTGGGCATTTAGAATTAAACCCCTTTTTACCTTTGATTTCTCATGAACTTATCACAAGTTTAAGGCTTTTAAAAAGTTGTTGCCAAAATTTTAGAGAAAGATGCATAGCAGGTATAAGCGTTGATGAAGAAAGATGTAAAGAATTGTTTGAAAAAAGTGCTTGTGTGATTACTGCTTTTTCACCTTATTTGGGATATGAAGTTTGTGCTGAAATTTATCAAGAAGCTATTAGGACAGGTAAAAGGGTAGAGGATTTACTTGTAGAGAAGGGCTATTTTGTTGAGGAAGAACTTAAGATAATAGTTCAGCCTCAGGAGCTTACTACCCCTGGGGTTGCAGGATTAGAAAAAATAAAAGAATACGTTTTAAAAAATCAGCGGAGGGATAAGCAATGTTTTTAAGTTTTGAAATGGCAGAAGGGTTGAATGTGGGTAATCAAATCATAAAAGAGGACGAGATAGAAAGATATTTAGATAATGGAAAGGACTTTATCAACGATGAAGAAATTTGGGAAAAGCTAAAAAATGCTAATCCAGACCCAGTAAGGGTGAGAGAAATTTTAGCTAAATCTCTTTCTATTGAAACTCTTGAACCAGACGAACTTGCTACCTTAATTAATGTTAAAGATCCAGAACTTTGGGAAGAGATGTTTGCTACTGCAAGGGAAATAAAAAAGAAAGTTTATGACAACCGAATTGTTACCTTTGCACCGCTTTACTGTGGAAATCTTTGCATAAACAATTGTCTATATTGTGGTTTTAGAAGAGAAAATAAAGTCATCAAAAGAAGGGTTCTTACTATAGAAGAGGTTAAGCGTGAAGCAGAGGTTTTAGCAGGTGAGATAGGGCATAAAAGATTAATAGTTGTGTATGGAGAACATCCTGCTACCGGCGCAAAATATATAAGAGATACGATAGAAGCCATCTATTCGGTAAAAGTAAAGACTAAAAATGGATACGGACAGATACGCAGGGTTAATGTTAACGCTGCTCCTATGTCGATCGACGAACTCAAAATGTTAAAAGAAGTTGGTATAGGAACCTATCAAGTTTTTCAAGAAACTTATCATCATGAAACATATGCTTATGTTCATCCCGAAGGCACGGTTAAACATCATTATCGATGGAGGCTTTACTGTCATCATAGGGCTTTAGAGGCAGGGGTTGATGATGTAGCCTTTGGGGTTCTTTTTAGACTTTATGATTGGCGGTTTGAGTTGATGGGGCTTTTATATCATGCAAGAGACCTTGAAAAAAAGTTTGGAATAGGTCCACATACCATTTCTTTTCCAAGACTTGAGCCTGCTGCCAATACCCCTTTTGTTCAAGAAGCAAGATATAAAGTTTCTGACGAGGATTTTAAAAAAATAATTTGTTTAATAAGACTTGCTGTTCCCTATACAGGGATGATACTTACTGCGAGGGAGCCTGCTCCCCTAAGAAAAGAAATTTTAGCTTTAGGAATTGTTACCCAGACGGATGCTTCAACCAGAATAGGAATAGGTGCTTATTCCGATAGATATACAGAACAAGAATTAGAAAGACAACAATTTCAATTGGGGGACACCAGAGGTCTTGATGAAGTAATAAGAGAACTTGCTGAAATGGGATACATTACCAGTTTTTGTACTGCAGGATATCGTTGCGGAAGAACAGGAGAAAGGATCATGGATCTTTTGAAAACAGGTAAAGAACGTATCTTTTGTAAACTTAATGCTGTTCTTACGTTTAAAGAATGGCTTGATGATTTTGCTTCAGAAGAAACAAAGAAAGTAGGGGAAAAGGTGATTCAAAAAGAAATAGAAGAATTAAAACAAATGGTTTCATCAGGTGTTTATAAAAAACTTTTAGAGTATTATCAGAGGATTGAAAATGGAGAAAGAGACCTTTATTTCTAAGTTTATAGTTCTTGCTGAGGAAATAAAGAAAAAATATGGAGTAAATCTTTGGTTGGTTGAGGTGCTTGGAAAAAGGCATTCTTATTTAGCTGGACATAAAGAAGACGGTTTTTTGCCTCCAGAACCTCTCTATCTTAACGAAAGGTTTGCTGTGGTTTCTAATGAATGGGAGAAGATACCAGAACATGAAAAAGAAACTTTAATAAAGATTTTAAAAGAGGAACTTTTAAAATGAACATCCCCCGAGGACAGAGGCTTCATATAGCCTTTTTTGGAAGAAGGAATGTTGGTAAGTCCTCTTTAATAAATGCTTTAACCGGTCAAGAACTTGCTATCGTATCAGATGTTCCAGGCACCACTACTGACCCGGTAATTAAGGCTATGGAAATTCTTCCTTTAGGCCCTGTCGTAGTTATAGATACTGCTGGGATAGACGATGTGGGAAAACTTGGGGAATTGAGAAAAAAGAAGTCTTATGAAGTTTTAAACAAAACTGACTTGATTTTATTAGTAATAGACCCCAAGATAGGTTTGGGTGAATTTGAAGAAGAAGTAATAAAACGGGCTCAAGAATATAATACACCAATAGTTTATGTAATTAATAAAATAGACCTTTATCCTGAAGCTAAAAATGGAGCTTTTTTAGAACCAAAAGTTTTTGTGAGTGCTTTAACCGGAGAGGGGATAGACGAACTTAAACAAGTAATCATAAAACATGCTCCTAAGGATTGGGCTCTTCCTACTATCGTAGGAGATTTAATCAATCCTGGTGATGTTGTGTTTTGCGTAGTACCGGTAGATAAAGCAGCACCTAAAGGAAGACTTATTTTGCCTCAACAGATGGTTATAAGGGATATTATAGACAATGAGGCAATAGCTTTTGTAGTAAAAGAAAGAGAACTTGCTTATGCTTTAGAACAGCTTAAGAAAAAGCCAAGTTTAGTAATAACAGACGCTTCTGTTTATACCAAAGTTTCAGCAGACACTCCACCTGACGTAAGACTTACCTCCTTTTCTATACTTTTTGCACGATATAAAGGCGATTTGCAAACTTTGGTAGAAGGGATACTTGCTATAAAGAACCTTAAACCCGGAGATAAGGTTTTGATAGCTGAAGCTTGTACCCATCATCCTTTAGAGGATGATATAGGAAGGGTAAAGATTCCAAGATGGCTTAGGGCACAAGTAGGCCAAGACCTTGAAATAGAAGTAAAAGCTGGAGGTGGCCCTCTTCCTGAAAACCTTGAAGAGTATAAGCTGATAGTTCATTGTGGAGCTTGTATGCTTAACAGAAAAGAGATGCTTTCAAGAATTATGCAGGCAAAAAGGGCAGGGGTTCCTATCGTAAACTATGGGGTGATATTGGCTCATATGCACGGAATTTTAAAAAAAGCCCTTTCTCCATTTCCTCGTTTACAAGAATTGGTTTCTTTAGAGGAAAAGGGATATAAAAAAATAGCAGAAGACCTAAGATGTATAAAATCCTTTCTTACCGAAAGAGTAAACCACTGAACGAAGAAACAATAATAGAAAAATCCTTATCAGGGGTAGGTTTTACCAGAGAGGAGCTTACTTTCCTTCTTTTAGAGGCTGACCCTGAATGGGTTTATGATATTGCTAATAAAATAAGAAAACAATTAAAAGGAAATATAGTTTATCTTAGAGCAATCATAGAATTTTCTAACTATTGTAAAAATAATTGTCTTTATTGTGGGATAAGAAGGGATAATAAAAAACTTAAACGTTATCGCATGAATGAAGATGAAATCCTTGAGGTAGCAGAGAAACTGGTAAATAATGGCTTTAGAACTATTGTTTTACAATCTGGAGAAGACCCTTTTTGGAGTGCTAAAAAACTGAGTAATGTAGTAAGGAAACTTAAAAAGTTAGATGTAGCAGTTACTCTTTCTATAGGAGAATTAAGTTACGAAGACTATAAACTTTTAAGAGTTGCCGGGGCTGATAGGTTTTTACTTAAACACGAAACAATAGATGAAAAACTTTTTAGCTGGTTAAAACCAGATACTACCTTAAAAGAAAGAATTCAGCGTTTGTATTGGTTAAAGGAACTTGGATATGAAGTAGGTGTTGGATGTATTGTTGGTCTTCCAGGACAGAGAATAGAAACCTTGGTTGATGACCTACTTTTTTTACAAGAACTTAAACCAAATATGGTAGGGCATGGTCCTTTTATTCCTCATCCTCAAACTCCTTTAGCTTCTTTTCCTTCTGGATTTCCTTACTTGACCCTTAAACTTATTACCTTAACCAGGATAATTCTTCCTAAAGCCAATATTCCAGCAACTACCGCTTTAAACGTTTTAGCACCAGACTTAAGGTTTAAAGCTTTTTTGGTTGGTGCTAATGTTCTTATGCCAGACTTAACCCCGACAAAATACAAGCTACATTATGAAATCTATCCAGGAAAAGGAACATACCAGACTAAATTAGAAGACTATTTTGAGTTCTTTGAAAAAATAAACTTAAGGACCGACCTAAGATTAAATTAGGCCGGTCCCTAAAATATAAAAGTTAAATAAAAAACACTAAGGAAGAATATTTAAAAGTTTTAATCCGAGATAGGTTATACCGATTGCAGCTACTCTTTTAACCCAAATGGGACTTAATCTTTTAGCAATTCTTGGTCCTATAAATCCACCGGCTATTGCTCCTACAGCCATTACGGCAAACAACAAAAGGTCGGTTTGTCCAAAGAGGAAATAACGTGAGCTTGCCATAAGGGTGTTAAAAAAGATGGCTAAAAGAGAACTTCCAACTACTACGTAAATCGGAAGTCCCATGATAACCGTCATAAGTGGAACCACAAAAGGTCCTCCTCCGAAACCACCTAAACTTGAAGCAACAGCGATTAAGAAACCTCCTATGGCACCAACTATCATGTTAGCATAAAACTCTTGTCCCCAAAACTCTATCCTTAACTTCATAGTCCTTTACCTCCTAATTAGATTTTTTTTCCTTAGCTTCTTTAGCACGTTTCATGTATTCTTGAAGAATAGCTCTTTCTTTCTTGTTCTTCTCTAAGTAACCTGGGGTTGTCTGCCAAACAAGAAGGACTGCTAAGATTAACAATATAATACCAAAGATAAATTTATATTCATCTAACGTAACAAACTGGTTTAATAGAGGACCTATAAATCCACCAAGCAACATAAAGATACCTACTCCGATTCCAAGTTTCCAATTGATAAATCCAATTTTTGAATAGTTGTAAATACCAGAAGCTTGGCTAAAAAGCACAGTAGGCATGACTGAACCAGCTACTACACCGTGAGGTAAGCCATAAATAAGGATTAATAATGGGTTTAAAATGAACCCACCACCTGCTCCCATGATTACTCCAAAAGTACAGATGATAAAAGCTAAGGCGAGAGGCCCAAAAACATTAGTAGAAGTACCAGCTACAGGGAAATAAACCGTAGGAAAGGAGATATCATGGATTAATTTTATAGGCTCACTTTTAACTTCTTTGCTGGCTACCGCTAAAACGGTAAATTCACCTTTGGGAGCACTCCCAGGAATGGTTATTTCTGCCTCAAAGGTTCCGTCAGGGTTATGTTTGATTTGAGCAAGTCTAAAGATTTTGTTAAAATTTCTAAACCTGGTTTGAATTAATCTTGCAGCTTCTTTACTTATTTCTTTTTTATCTGTGAGGGGTTCTAACTTAATACCTCTTGAGCCTATAATCGCCCTTAATACCGTGGTTTTCCAAACGTCGATTTGTGTAATTTCTTTCACAGGAGTAATAAAGGCTACGTTAGCATTACTTTCCTTTAAAAATTCTCCGATTTTCCATTTTTTGTTCTGTGCATATTTCTGATAAATTTCTTTTATCGGTTTTTCTTCTACTGTTCCATTTTTGTCTATTTTAGCCACATAGTCATCGGCAATCCAAACTTGATAAAAAGCTGGTATTTCTTTACTTAAGTAAAATTTAAAATCCTTTCTATCAAGTCTACTTACTTGAACCTTTTCCTTAGAGGTAATCTCGATAAAGTTTACCCTGTAGCCTTCAGGCACCTTTCCTGTAAGTTTGATTTTTTCATCACCTTTAAAAGTGGTTTTATCAACCTGTAATTCAATTTTTAAAAGTGGTACCTCAGTCACAGGTTTGATAATACTTTCCTGCGGCTGAGCAAGAAGGGTTTTAGAGAAAAACATAAAAAATAAAAGCGAGAGTATCCAGTAAAAACTTAGCTTAAGCTTGTACCGCATAATCTAACCTCCTCCTTTTTGTTTTTTTAGGGAAGGCGTTAGCAAAGATTATGCCAAAATAAGATAACTTTTTTGCTTTAAAAATTAGGAAGTTTAAAAGGTTAAAACTATATAGATTTTTAGACTTTGTACCTTTAAGTCCAAAGGTTGGCCCTTTAAGGACAAAGCTTAAGAAGGGGTTTAAGTAAAGAACCTAAGGTTATACTTTCTGAAAAGAAATTCCTGAAAGGTTTTTATCGTTTTGAAAACTTGTTTTAATTGATTTCGTTCATTTTTAGAAAGTTCTTGAGGGTTTAAGTAGTTGTCAGGAGGTTGGCCTTTTTTAATCTTTTGGGCTTGATTCAAGAATTGAAGAGACAGGATAAACCTGTATCCTTCTTTTAATTCAGAAGCAAAGTCTAAGGAAAGCACTCCCTCTTTTTTTAAAGCCTCTATTCGGTCAAAGGTGTTTGTTTGCCAAATGTTATATTCTAAGGCTAAAGTTCTTACTCCTTGAACTATAGGGAAAATGCCTGCTTTTTTAAGGTCTAATTTACCTTTATTAGGTCCCTCTTTCTCAGTAATAAATCTTCCTAAAAAGTTAAGGGGTGGTTCAAACCTTATAGCCTCTGCTGCAAGACAAATAATAAGCCTTTTGTTTTGGTTTATTTTCTCGGTTATCCATTCTTTAAGCTCTTTTTCTATCTCTTCATCTCCATAAACCATACGAAAATCTAAAAAAATACAAAGATTAAGCAGAGCTTCTTTTTGGGAGCAATCAAGCCAGTTAGAAAGCCTGTTTTTCCAGGTTTTCAAGTCCCCTCGCCAAAGTGGATTAGAGACCATAACCCCACCAGGGCAAGGAGGAAAGCCTACCTTTAAAAGATTGTCTATAAAGGTTGAAGAGAAACGTTCAAAAAACCGGTCAACTTCTTCTTTTTTCTCTTCAGATAAATCCTTATATATTAAGGTGTTATCTTGGTCGGTTTTAAGACTTTGTTCTTTTCTTCCTTCACTTCCAAGGACAAAAACCCCAAAATTAGAAGGGGGTTTTCCTTCTAAATCTTTTAAGGTAATCTCTATAGTTTTCTTGATAAACAAATCGTTTATTTCTGCAAGATATTTTCCTAAGTATTCTGGATTAAAACCTTCTGCAATTTGGTTTAACACACCTTCTTTAACTAAGGTATAAAGCCTTGCTAATTCCTCAAGGTCGTGGGATAACTCAACTTGATAAAGGAGGGAAACCAAGTTTTTACTTTGAAAACTTATAATATCTGTATCTTCAAGTATTCCTTGGAGGATCCCTTTTTCAAAAACAGCAACCTTTCTAACTCGGTTTTCTGCCATAAGAAGAAGGGCTTCAAAAAGTAGGTTTTCTGTAGTAAGGCTTATAAGGGGAAAGGTAGCTATTTCCTTAGCTTTTATCTCTGAAGGGTTTTTCTGGGGATAAACTACCTTTTGTAGAAAGTCTTTTTCAGTGATAATCCCTAACCCTTCTTTGCCTTGAACCACTACAAAACTATAATCTTTTTCTACCATAAGTTTTACTACTTTGTCTAAACGGTCTTCTTCGTGAACGATAAGAGGAGTTTTTAAGGGAAGGTTCTTTAAAGGTTGGTCAAAAAGAGAATTCTTAAACATTTCAAATAATCTTTAAAGGTAGTTTTTTAAGTTTTTTATTTTGGTAAGAATAAACTAATTTTAAAAAAAGCAAAGCGGTCATGTAGGAGTCTTCAAGGGCTGAGTGAAAATAAGTCTTGGGAAGGTTGTATGCTTCTAATAGTTCGATAAGCTTGGGAATCCTGTCTAAGCTTTTTTGAGGATAAAGGTCTAAAACATCCAACCCGTAAAAAGAAACTTTAAGGTTTAGTTCTTTTTGAAAATGTTTCTTTAACATTTCTATATCAAACTCTAAAAAATAGCCTACCAAAACAGAACCTTTTATAAATTCTAAAAGTTTAAGGAGAGCTTCTTTTTTTTCAAGTCCTTGTTTGAGTTTATCAGGGGTAATCCCATGTATCTTAATAGATTCTTCAGCCTTAATTAAGTCGGTTTTTAAATAGAGATGTAGCCTCTCAGAAAAGGAAAGGGTAAGATCACGGATTTTATAAGCACCAACCGAGAGGACTTCATCCTTTTTTAGATCAAGCCCTGTAGTTTCCGTGTCTATTACCACAAAGGTGGTATCTTTAACCTTTTGGTTAAGGTCTACCTCCCAACTCAAAGTTTTTTTTTGGCTGAAAAGTCGTTGATAGGTAGCTTTTAAAGTTGTTTGTAACACCTGCCACACCTTTGGTTCCTTTGTTAACTGAGATAACTTAACCGGTATTTCTCAAAAAGCATCTTTTGTAAGTTTTCTATAAACTTAAAAACCTCTTTTAAAAGATTTAGGTCCCCTTTTTCCAGGGCTGCTGGGTCTAAATAGTCATGAATTTCTTGATGCTTTTTAAAGTTTTCTACTTGAGTTTTAAACCTCAAGGTAGTAAGGAATCGGTATGCTTCTTTTAAGTCTTTAGCTGTTTCAGACTTAATACTTCCCGTAGCTTCTAACTGAGAGATTCTTTTAAAAGTGTTTACATTTTTAATCCCTTGTTCTAAGCTGAGAACCCTTACTACACACACCAAGGGTAAAACTCCTGATTTAAATAGATTTATTTTACCTTTAAAAGGTCCGGTTTTTTCTACTAAAAATTCTTTAAAAAAGCCCAAAGGAGGTCTTAGTTTTACCGCGTCTAAGGCTAAGTAGGGTAAGATCCTGTCGCTTTTTTGTATTTTTTGTAAAATCTGTTGGTGAAAAAGGTTTTCTTCCTCAGTCGATAGGTTTAGAAGACGAAGGTCAAAAAAGTTGGCTTTTTTACCTATATCTTTTAGGTCTGGGTATACTATCCATCTGAAATATGTTTCTTTCCATTCTTCTAAGGTTTTTAACCAATAGGGTTGGGTTAAATATTGCTCTTCTATCTCGATCCCTAAAAATTTCAGATTTTTAGCTAATAAAAGGCCTATTTCAAAAAGGTCATCCTTAGGATGATTTTTTATTAGAAAAATCTTTAGCGTGGTTCTAAAACTTGCCTCTCGTCTTCCGTGAGCTCCTATGACCATAATCTTGGGTTTTTCAGGATATTTTATTTGTTCAAGGGTAAGGTCAATCCCCCTTTTAATAATTCCATCTCTTATCTCGGCAAGGTACCTTCCTATCAATTCAGGGTCTTTTTCTTTTATCGCAAAGTCTATGGCAGAATAAAAGCTGTGATAATAAAGCTTTTTCAGGTCTTCTAAAGAGTTGGTTCTTTCTATTTCTTTGGTAATAGTAATTAGGTTTTTACTACCAAGAGAGATGATGTCTGTATCTTCTAAAATACCTATAGGAAGGCCTTCGTCAACGACTACTATTTTTCTTATTCGATGTTGTGCCATAATAAGCATGGCTTTTGACAAAGGAGCTTCTTTTTCTAAACAAACCAATGGATGTGAGGCTATATCCTTAGCTTTGGTTTCTTTTTTATCTAATCCTTGGTAAAGAATTTTTTTTAGAAGGTCTCTCTCAGTAATAATTCCATATCCTTTTTCTAATTTTACCAAACAAGCAGTAACGTTTTTCTCAACCAATTCTTTAATTACTTTTTCTACTGAATCTTGCCCGTCTATGATTATAGGAGGTTTTATGGTTAGTTTAGCAAGGGGAACAGAACTAAAGGCTCCCCATTGGTCTTTTTTTTGCTCTAAAGCTTCAGCAAGTTTTTGAGCAAGCTTTTGGGTATAAAAGGTCTGTACTACTGGGTATTTCTGAAAGAGATCTAAAAAATCTTCTTTTTTAAAAAGAAAAACCACGGTGTCTTCTACTGCACGGGCTGAATGGTCAAGACGTTGGCCAGTTATCAGAGGAAGATACCCAAAGGTTTCTCCTTCTTGCAGTTGGTCTATGATATTCCCCTCTTTTTCTAAAACTACATATCCCTTTCTTACTAAAAAGAGATGTTCAGCTGGTTCGTTTCCTCTATAGATGATCTCGTTTTTGGGGTAGACCTTTACTTTTAGTTTTTCTACCAATTCAGTTAAGATAGAAGGGGGAAGCCCCCTAAAAGGGGGCACTTCTCTTAAAAATCTTTCTGCATCAAGCATCTTATTCTATCCCAACACCAAGGTAGGTTCTAACCTTTTCTTCTTCAAATTTCTCTTGAGCTTCTTTCTCTGGAGTTAAAAGAGAAACCAAGATAGCTATGATAAAACTTGCCGGCATAGAGATAAGGGCAGGGTTTTTCCAAGGAAAGATAGGGGCAGGGTTTTTAAAAATATTTACCCAAACGGTAGGGCTAAGTATGATAAGCACCACCGAAAGAGTAACCCCGGTTAAAATTCCAGCCACCACACCGGCAGTAGAAATCCTTTTCCAAAAGATAGAAAGCAAAAGAGAAGGAAAATTGGCGCTTGCAGCTATAGCAAAGGCAAGACCAACCATAAAGGCGACGTTTTGGCCTTTAAACACTATTCCAAGAAAGATAGCAAGAAATCCCAAGATAAGAGTAGCAAATTTAGCTACCCTTACCTGTTCTTCTTCAGTAGCCCTGCCTTTTTTGATCACGTTGGTGTAAAGGTCATGGGAAAGCGCTCCAGCGCCTGCAAGGGTAAGACCTGCAACCACCGCAAGTATAGTAGCAAAAGCCACTGCAGCAATAAATCCTAAAAACACCGTTCCTCCTAAAGCTTCAGCCAAAAGAGGAGCTGCCATATTTCCGCCTTTTTCTATGGTTTTAATCAGGTCTTCTCCTACTATGGCTGCTGCACCAAACCCTATGATAAACGTAAGGATATAAAAGTATCCGATAAAACCTGTGGCATAAAATACAGATTTTCTGGCTTCTTTGGCGTCAGGAACGGTGTAAAACCTCATGAGTATGTGAGGAAGTCCTGCAGTTCCAAACATGAGTGCTATTCCAAGAGAAAGAGCATCCCAAGGGTTGGCTACAAGCCCACCAGGGAGAAGTCTTTTTTCTCCGTATTTTTGAGCAATATAACCAAAAAATTCATTAAAGTTAAACCCAAACTTAGCCATGGCTAAGATGGCAAGCAAAGTAGCCCCGCTAAGCAAAAGACAAGCCTTGATAATCTGAACCCAAGTAGTAGCAATCATTCCCCCAAAAAGCACATAGATTAGCATGATACATCCTACCAATATGACCGCAATCTCATAAGGCAATCCAAACAAAAGTTTAACAAGAGAACCTGCTCCTACCATCTGGGCTATAAGATAAAGAAGAACCGTAGCTAAAGCTCCAAAAGAAGCAGCAATCCTTATGGGTTTTTGTTTAAGCCTATAGGCTACCACATCGGCAAAGGTATACTTACCAAGGTTACGCAACTGTTCTGCTATAAGAAACATCACTATAGGCCAACCTACCAAAAATCCAATAGAATAGATCAACCCATCATATCCTTTTAAGGCTACCAATCCAGCAATTCCCAAGAAAGAAGCAGCACTCATGTAGTCTCCTGCTAAGGCAAGACCGTTTTGAAACCCTGTAATACTTCTTCCTGCTGCATAGTATTCAGAAGTGGTTTTAGTTCTTTTGGCTGCCCAATAGGTAATATAAAGGGTAATTAAGGTAAATAAAAAGAAAAACAGAATAGAAACCGCGTTTGGTTGTCCCAAGGTTGTTTGCATTTCCATCTTATCCCTCCTTTTTAACTTTCTTTAATCTCTTTTTTAACGTCTTCCACCAGCTTATCATATACATTGTTAGCCCAAAAAGTGTAAACCCCTGTTAATAACCAAGAAATAATGATAACTAAAATTCCTATAGGGATACCTAAAGGGATTACATCGGTTACTTTTATGGCTAAAACCTCTTTTTTAAATGCTAAGAAATAAATAAAACCGTAGTAAACCGCTAATTGAATAAGGGTTAGCCAAAAAGCTACCTGGTTCTTTTTGGAAACCAGGTGCTGAAATTTTGGTGAATTTAGCAAATCCTTCATTTTACCTCCCCCCTCTTTATGATTTATATTTTAAGATGCAAGTATTGTGCCTATCTATAAAACATAGTATTTATAAAACATAGAAAGAAAAAAGTTTAAAACTTTATAAAACATATTGGGGAGAAATTCCTCAATTATATTTTTAAACCTAAACAAGCAAAAAGATATTTTCGCAAGTGATCTATACCTTGTTTTTCCTTACAAGAAGTAAGAAAGAACGGGGTTTCTTGAGAGAGTTTGAAGGTTTTTTGATAAAGAGAGGTTTGAAGTTCTATTTCTTTAGGAGATAGGGTATCTATTTTATTTAAAACGACGCAATATGGTTTTTTAAGGTAGTTGACAAATTTTATCAAAGCAATGTCTGCTTCATCAGGTTTACGTTTTATGTCAAAAATAAGGATAAGGCACCTAAAATCTCTTATAGCTTTAAGATAACCTTCGATCAAACGTTGCCAATGTTTTTGAACTTCAGGAGGAACCTTAGCAAACCCATATCCTGGTAGGTCTACTAAGTAAAACCTAAAATCAACCCTAAAGAAATTTAAGGCTTTGGTAAACCCAGGGGTAGAGGATACTCTGGCTATTTTTTTACGGTTTAAGAAGGCATTAATCAAAGAAGATTTTCCTACGTTAGACCTACCTAAAAAGGCAATCTCAGGAAATTCTGGAGGAGGGAGGTCTTCTAATTTAAAAACACTTTTAATAAATTCTATGTTTTTAAACATGTTTAGGTTCGAAATTTTTAGAAGGGGCAGGGTTTAAGTAAGCCGGGTTCTGTTACCTGAGGAAAAAATCCTCAGGCGGTGATTATTTCTCTAAGGAAGAGGGTTACCCCTCTTCTCAAGCGGCCTACCTGAGCCTTAACGGGCGGGGCACCCATCGGCTCTGTTTGGCCTTGCTCCGGACGGGGGTTGCCGTGCCACCAGGTGTTACCACCCAGTGCGGTGGGCTCTTACCCCACCTTTTCACCCTTGCCCGCACCAGAAGGCATTTAACCTTCTGGCCGCTGGCGGTCTGTTTTCTGTGGCCCTTTCCAGGGATTACTCCCTCCGGGTGTTACCCGGCGTCCTCCCCTATGGAGCCCGGACTTTCCTCCCCAGAAGGTTTTATCCCTCTGGGGCAACCACCTCTTAAACCCTGCCCTTTTACAAAAAATAAGTTTTTTTTAAAATTTTTCAACCAAAACCGATTTTTCCTTTTACATAGCTGTTAAAAAAACTAACTTTCAAATTAAAATTAATAAATAAACAACTCAGACAAAGAGGTAAAAATGGACGAAAATTTGAACGATTTTTTGAGGTTTGATTTTATAGGCTGTGGGGCCCTTAATTGGGATATTTTTTTTGAGTTAGAAGACTTGCAAATTTTAAAAGAAAAAAACATACATGCTTCCCCAGGAGGAGAAATAGCTTTAGAAAGGAAAGATTTTATAGAGGTACTAAATTTTTTAGAGAAAAGAGGAAATTTTTTGTTTGAAGGAGGGGGAGGTTCGGCAGCTAACACCCTTTATGCTCTTAGCCTTTGGGGTTTTAAAGGAAGTTTTTTAGGGGCTGTAGGAAAAGACCCTTTTGGTAAAAAAGTTTTAGAGGAGTTCTCATCAGTTGGCCTTTCTTTAGAATATATTATAGAAAGAGGAACTACCAGTTTGGCTTTGATAGTTCTAAGCCCTGCTAAAGACAGATTTATTCTCGTAAGTCCAGGAGATGCAGAAAATTATCTACCTGTTTTAATTGAAAAAAATTTGCCTAAAGGAGATTATCATTTTTCTTCTTTTGCTAGTGCCCCGGGACGACATTTTCAGGTCCAACTTCTTACTCAGATAAACCGGATTTCTTTTGACCCAGGTAGGATATATGTTTCCCTTGGTTGGGACGACCTTTTATCTTGGTTAAAAGCTACTAAATATCTTTTTATTACTGAAGAAGAGTTAGGTCTGTTAAAAAAGGCTCCTGATTCCCTTTTAAACTTAGGGATAGAAAAGGTGTTTTTAAAACAGGGTAAAAATGGTGCTATGGTGTTCACTAAAGATAAAGTTTTTAAAAAGCCTAGTTTAAACGTTGACAAGGTGGTTGACAACACAGGGGCAGGAGATTATTTCAACGCTGGGGTGCTTGCTGGTATATCCTTAGGATTTAATGAAGATAAGGCTTTAGAACTTGGGATTTACGCAGCGGGTATGAGTTTGAGGGATTACGGTAGGAGAGGTTGTTTAGATAAAAGGGAGTTTCAAAATTATGTAAGTTTGTTAAAATTAACAGGAAAACTTTAATTTATAACAGGTGCTAAGTATGTTAGTTTCTGACCATAAGTTTTTAAAAGATTCAACTAAGAAATGGTTTAAAGATGCTCTTTACGGAGATTTTTACGTAGAAAGAGTAGAGACGTTAAAAATAGTCGTTGAACCAGACAGAATAGATGAAATCAACTGGGGGATAGAGGAAGGGTCAGCTCTTAGAAAAATCACTTCAGACTTTACCAATCAGGTTTACTTTTCCAATGGGATTTTAGAAGAAACCTTAAAAGACGAAGTTTTTAAAAAACAGGCAAGCCATAAAGAGGAAGATATATCAAAGATTTTAAAGACCAGACTTGAGTACTTAGAAGCATTAAAAAAGAGGGTTTGGTTTACTAAAGAAATAAAACATTACCGTTTAATTTTTAGTGAGGTGAAAAAAGATGTCTGGGTGATGACTTCAGAGGGAAGTTTTTTTTCTGATAGAAGGGAATATACCAAATTAGGGGTCATCGTAGTAGCAGAAAAGGACGGAAGGCTTGAAAGGGGATATGAAGTAGCAGGAAAAAGCCTTATTTTTGAAAAGGCTAAAGACTTAGAAGAATTTTTACTCCTTCCTGAGCGGGCTTCAAGGTTAGCTATCACCATGCTTTCAGCAAGAAAGGTCCCTGCTGGGATTATGCCTGTAGTTTTAGCAGGGGAGGCAGGGGGCACGATGATCCACGAAGCGGTAGGCCATGGTCTTGAGGCAGACCATGCAGAGGAAGGTCTTTCTGTCTATGCGGGTAAGTTAGGGGAAAAGGTAGCAAGCCCTTTGATTACCGTGATAGATGACCCTACGATACATGGTCTTTATGGATCTTATAATGTTGATGACGAAGGGGTTTTAGCGCAGCAGGTAGTGTTGATAGAAAAAGGAATTTTAAAAAGCTATCTTTATGATAGATTAACTGCCTTGAAACACCAAAAAGCCCCTAATGGGCACGGAAGAAGACAAGATTATCGTTCTGTTCCTATACCCAGGATGGCAAACACTTATATAGCTAAAGGGTTTAATAACCCAGACGAAATTCTTAAAAGTATAGAGAAAGGACTTTTGGTTAAGAAAATGGGAGGAGGGGAGGTAAACCCATTAACCGGAGATTTTGTTTTTGAGGTAAGAGAAGGTTATTATATAGATAAAGGAGAAATAGCCTATCCGGTAAAAGGGGCTACTTTGGTGGGTAATGGCCCTAAAGTTTTAGAAATTATAGACATGGTAGGAGATGACCTGCATTTTGAACCTGGTGTTTGTGGAAAAGACGGCCAAGGGGTTCCTGTTTCAGACGGTCAACCAACTTTAAGGGTCCCTGAGTTAACCGTAGGAGGTATCATAGAGGAGTAAAAGTAGTAACCAGAGAGGTGAGATCTTATGTGTGGACTTTTTGGAATTTTTGGGGTAGAAGAAGCGGCTAATTATACCTATTTTGGGCTTTACTCACTTCAGCATCGAGGCCAAGAAAGCGCGGGTATGGCTGTTTATGACGGAGAAACCATTAGAGAGTGGAAAGCTTTGGGGTTGGTTAGTGAAGTTTTTAACGAGCAGATTTTACAAAAACTTAAGGGTAGGATAGCCATCGGACATGTTAGGTATTCCACCACCGGGTCAAGTGTGGTGCAAAACGCCCAGCCTTTTTGTGTAAACTTTGCCAAAAAAAAGATAGCTATAGCCCATAACGGAAACTTAGTAAATGCCTATCAGATTAGATGTGGTTTAGAAGAAGAAGGACACATCTTTCAGACTACGATGGACAGTGAAGTGATTGTCCATCTTATAGTAAGAAACCTTAAAAAAGGTTTGATTGAAGCTATCTCAGAGACGATGAAAAAGATAAAAGGGGCTTATTCTGTTTTATTGCTTTATGAAGATACCTTAGTTGCCTTTAGGGATCCATGGGGGTTTAGACCTCTTGCGTTGGGAATGCTCAACGGAGGGTATGTCGTAGCCTCTGAAACCTGTGCTTTTGACCTCATAGGGGCTCAATACCTAAGAGAGGTAGCTCCAGGGGAGATTTTGGTGATAACCCAAGAAGGACCTCAGTCTTATTTTCCTTTTAAAAAGGAAAAATTTCCTAAAAGTCATTGTGTATTTGAATTCATCTATTTTGCCAGGCCTGATAGTTATATCTTTGGTAAAATGGTTTATCCTGTGAGAAAGCAATTAGGTAAAAACCTTTATAAAGAATGTCCTTTAGAAGCGGATTTTGTGATGCCCTTTCCTGATTCAGGAACTTATGCAGCGATCGGATATTCTCAGGCAAGTGGAGTCCCGCTTGAGTTTGGGATGATAAGAAATCATTACATAGGAAGGACTTTTATCCAACCTTCTCAAAGACTTAGAGACCTTTCGGTAAGGATGAAGTTAAATCCAGTAAGAGAGCTTATTAAAAATAAAGAGGTCGTCGTAATAGACGACTCTTTAGTGAGAGGAACTACCAGTAAAAACCGGTTTAGAGGAATAAAAGAACTTGGACCTAAAAAAGTGCATTTTTTGCTTTCTTGTCCTCCGATAAGGTTTCCTTGCTTTTTTGGAATAGACTTTCCCTCGAGGTCAGAGCTTATCGCTGCTAAACATAGTGTAGAAGAGATAAGAAAGTTTTTAGACATCGATACACTTTACTATTTAAGTATAGAAGGATTGGTTGACGCCTTAGGTGATTTAAGAAACAAACTTTGCTTAGCCTGTTTTACCGGTGAATATCCGGTAGAGGTTGATTTTAATTTTAAAAAGGACATCGCTGAGGGCTAAAGATGAAAAATTTTAAAGATTTACAAGGTTTTTTAGAGATACTTGAAAGGGAAAAAGAACTGATCAAGGTTAAAGAAGAAATATCTACTGAACTGGAGATTACAGAGATCACCGATAGAGTGTGCAAGGCTTTTGGCCCAGCTCTTTTTTTTGAAAAGGTAAAAGGTCATAAAATCCCAGTAGTTACTAATCTGATGGGGAGTTATAAAAGAGTATGCTTAGCTTTAAGGGTAAAGGACCTTGATGAACTTGGAAGGGAAGTGGCTGAGTTTATAGAAGTGGCTAAACCAGGTTCTCTTTTAGATAAGTTAAAACTTGTGCCGAAGCTTTTCAGGGCTTCTAATCTTTTTCCTAAAAAGGTAGAAAAAGCACCTTGTCAGGAAATCGTATGGGAAGGCGACAAAGTAGACCTTTATAAACTTCCGGTGCTTAAATGTTGGCCTAAAGACGGCGGTCCTTTTATTACCCTTCCTTGTGTGATTACAAAAGATCCTGAAACCGGCACCTACAATGTAGGTATGTATAGAATGCAGGTTTTTAGTAAAAATGAAACAGGGATGCATTGGCAGATACATAAAACAGGTGCCAAACATCATCAGAAGGCAGAAAAAAGAGGAGAAAGATTACCGGTAGCAGTAGCCATAGGTCCTGACCCTGCAGTAATCTATGCCGCTACGGCTCCTTTACCTGAAGATATAGACGAATTCTTGTTGGCAGGTTTTTTAAGAAGGTCTCCTGTAGAGTTGGTTAGATGCCTTACTGTGCCTCTTGAAGTACCTGCAGAAAGTCAAATAGTCCTTGAAGGTTATGTAGAGCCTTATGAACGAAGGCTTGAAGGACCTTTTGGGGACCATACAGGTTATTATACCCCTCAAGATTATTATCCAGTTTTTAAGGTTACTTGTATTACCTTTAGAAAGGATGCTATTTATCCTGCTACTATCGTAGGAAAACCTCCTCAAGAAGATTGTTTTCTTGGAAAGGCAACAGAAAGATTGTTTTTACCTTTGCTAAAAAAAATACTCCCAGAGATAGTAGATATTAACCTTCCTTGGGAGGGAGTTTTTCATAATTTAGCCTTTGTTTCCATAGATAAAAGATATCCAGGACATGCCTTTAAGGTGGCTTCAGCTCTGTGGGGGCTTGGGCAGATGATGTTTACTAAAATTATCGTAGTGGTTGATAAAGAGGTAAACGTTCAAGATGTAAGCGAGGTTTTGTTTTATATGTCAGGAAATGTAGACCCAGAAAGGGATATAATGATAGTAAAGGGACCGGTTGATGCCTTAGACCATGCAAGTCCCTATCCAGCCTATGGGTCAAAGATGTGTATAGATGCCACCAGAAAATGGAAAGAAGAAGGTTATTTAAGGGAATGGCCTGAAGAAGCGGCGATGGTTCCAGAGGTTAAGTCTAAGGTAGAAAAGGTGTGGAAAAAAATCGAGGAACAGATAAGGAGGTTAAAATAGGATGGTGGTTGCCATCATAAGTGACACCCACGATAACCTTCCACATACCGAAAAAGCCATCAAGATAGCTTGCGAAAAAGGTTGTGAAATATTGTTTCATTGTGGAGATTTGATTTCACCTTTTATGATACCTCTTCTTGCCTCTTTTCAAAAAGATGTTCATTTTATCGTCGGAAATAACCGGGGAGATATAGCCCTTATGTGTGAGCATCTTAAAAAATATCCTTGGGTGCGTTTTCATGGAGAACATGCCTTTTTAGAGGTAGGTGGTTTTAAAATAGCTATGGTTCACTATCCTAAGATGGCTTATTCTTTGGCTAAAAGTCAAGATTTTGATTACGTTTTTTGTGGTCATACCCATAAGTTTGAAGTTCAAGAAATAGGAAAAACCTTGCTTATTAATCCAGGTGAGATTTTAGGCAAAGAGGGTCCACCTACGATGGTAATTCTTGGTTTAATTACCAGATCTTGGGAAAAAATAGAACTTGGTTAGGAGGGTAACCATGAGATTAAGCCGATATTTTTTACCAACCCTAAGGGAGGACCCTTCTGAGGCTGAAACTGTAAGTCATAAACTTCTTTTAAGGGCAGGGATGATAAGAAAGGTGGCTTCAGGGATTTATAACTTTTTGCCATTAGGGTTTAAAGCTTTAAAAAAGATAGAAAATATAGTTCGGACAGAGATGGATAGAGCAGGGGCTTTAGAAATCCTTATGCCTTTGGTTCAGCCTGCTGAGCTCTGGCAAGAAACAGGTCGGTGGGATCTATATGGTAAAGAACTTTTAAGAATAAAAGACAGAAAAGACCATGATTTTTGTCTTGGACCTACCCATGAAGAGGTGGTAACCGACATCGTAAGAAGGGACGTTAAATCTTATAAAGACTTACCTTTAATCCTTTATCAGATTGCCGTTAAGTTTAGAGACGAGATACGTCCCAGGTTTGGTATTATGAGGGCAAGAGAGTTTATCATGAAAGATGCCTATAGTTTTGATGCTAACGAGGAAGGTTTAGAAAAAAGCTATCAAAAGATGTATGATACCTATCATAGGATTTTTGAAAGTTGTGGGCTTAGGTTTAAGGCGGTTGAGGCCCATACTGGAGCTATAGGAGGGGATGTCTCTCATGAGTTTATGGTGCTTGCAGAAACAGGGGAAGACACCATAGCCTTTTGTGAGGCCTGCGGTTATGCTTCCAACATAGAATTAACCCCTGCCGAAACCTCAGAGACCTATCCTTATGAGTCTTCTAAACCTTTAGAAAAGGTATATACACCTGGAGTAAGGTCGGCTAAGGAAGTAGCAGATTTCTTAGGCTTGCCTGTGGCAAAGATTACCAAAACTTTGATTTACATCGTAGAAGAAAAAGAGGCTGTGGCTGTTTGTATAAGAGGAGACCATGAGGTAAACGAAGTAAAACTTGAAAAGCTTTTAGGTGGAAAACCTTTCAGGATGGCAAGAGACGAAGAGATAAGAAAGATAGCAGGGGCAAACCCTGGCTTTATAGGACCTAAGGGATTAAGGATAAAGGTGATCGCAGATAAAAGCCTGGTAGGATATCCTAACTTTGTGATAGGAGCAAACGAAGACGAGTATCATTACATAAACGCAAACTTGGGTGATACTTTTCAACCAGATATCATAGCAGACATAAGAAAGGCAACCGAGGGGGATCTTTGTCCACGGTGTAAAAAAACTTTAAATTTTTTAAAGGGTATAGAGGTGGGTCATATATTTAAGCTTGGCACCAAGTATAGCCTTCCCATGAAGGCGATGTTTCTTGACAGAGACGGTCAGATGAAACCATTTATCATGGGATGTTATGGAATAGGGGTTAGTAGAGTGCTTGCTGCCACCATAGAACAGAACCATGACGAAAAAGGCATTATCTTCCCTTGGCAGATAGCCCCTTTTCAGATAGGTATTATATCTCTAAAGGAAAGTTTTAAAGAAAACGCTGAGAAATTATATCAGGTGTTAAGCCAAAAATGGGATGTTTTGCTTGACGACCGAGATGAACGCCCAGGGGTAAAATTTAATGACTTAGACTTAATAGGGGTGCCTCTTCAACTTATTTTAGGGAAAACCTTTGAAGAAAGGGGAGAGGTAGAAGTTAAACAAAGAAAAACAGGAGAAAGGGTATACCTTAAGCCGGAGGGGATAGAAAGTTATGTTCAGGATTTACTGAAAAAAGGAGCTTAAGTAATGCAAAAAGTAATAAAGGCTATGGGGCTTGTTTTTGGAGACATAGGAACAAGCCCTATCTATACCTTACCGGTTATTTTCCTTTTTTTGCCTCCTACTAAAGAGAATGTCTTTGGGGTTTTATCTTTAATTTTTTGGACTTTAATCATTATTCCTACGGTTCAATATACTGTTTTAGCCATGAGCCTTAGTTTACGCGGAGAAGGAGGCACCTTAATCCTTTCAGAAATTTTGCGTTCCCTTTTAAAAAGTCGTAAAAGGTTGTTAGGGGTGGTTACTTTTTTGTCTTTTATAGGGATTTCCCTACTTATGGGCGATGGAGTGATTACTCCTGCGATAAGTATAATGAGCGCAGTAGAGGGAATATCTTATATTCCAGGGTTAAGGCCTTTAGAACAGATGGAGGTAGTCCTTCTTAGTGTTTTGATTGCTTTCGGATTATTTTATTTTCAAAAGAGAGGTACAGAGAAGGTTTCAGGTTCTTTTGGGCCTATCATGAGCCTTTGGTTTTTAAGCCTTTTTACCTTAGGTTTCCTACAGATTTTATCCAGACCCGAAGTCATCTTAGCACTAAATCCCCTTTATGCTATAGAGTTTTTTCAGCAAAATGGTTGGAAGTCTTATTTGATTTTGGGAGAGGTTATTCTTTGTGCTACCGGTAGTGAAGCCATGTATGCTGATATGGGCCATCTTGGGGCAAGGCCTATCAAAAGAGCTTGGTATTTAGTTTTAACCGCTTTGGTGGTCAATTACTTTGGGCAAGGAGCTTTTTTGTTAAACCATCCTGAGGCAAAAAGCATCCTTTTTGAGATGTGTTTAAATACCTTTGCTCCAAGTTATGTGCCTTTTCTGATTTTAGCTTTGATGGCAACCGTGATAGCTTCACAAGCTATGATAAGCGGTATGTTTAGCGTAGTGTATCAAGCGATGTTTGCAAGATATTTGCCTATTATGAAAGTAAAGTATACCTCTCCGGAGCTTCATTCTCAAATTTATATAGGATCGATCAACTGGTTACTTTTTTTAGCTGTAATTTTTATTATGTTTGAGTTTAAAAGTTCTTCCAGTTTAGCTGCAGCTTATGGTCTTGCTGTTACTGGAGATATGACTATCACCGGCCTTTTCCTTATTACTATTTTTTATCTTAAAAAACGATATGCATATCTATCTTTTGCAATATTGACTACTTTTACTACTTTTTTATACTTTATTTCTACTCTTTTTAAGCTTCCTTATGGAGGTTATTGGGCTTTAGTGCTTGCTGGTATACCTTTTACCATAATTATCCTTTATACACAAGGACAGAAAAAACTTTACCACAGTCTTACCTTCTTAAGTCGCGAAGAATTCGTTAAACAGTTTAGTAAATTTTATAAGGAAAACCCTAAAATTTCAGGTAAAGCCCTTTATTTTATCCGTGATCCTTATTCTTTTCCACCTTATGTGATTGAAAACATCTTTGTCCACGGCATAGTTTATGAAGAAAACATTTTTGTTTCTCTTATAAGGAAAAACGAACCTTATGGGATTACTACCAGTTTTTTAGAGGAGATCTGTCCTGGAGCCAAACTTTTTGAAATCGCCTACGGTTACATGGAAATCCTTAAGGTTGAAGACATCTTAAGGGAACAAGGCATAGATGAAAGAGTAATTTTTTATGGACTTGAGGATATTGAAACCCAACATCCTATTTGGAAAATTTACTCCTTTATCAAGCAGATAAGCCCTCATTTTGTTAAGTTTCTAAACCTGCCTCCAGCTAAGCTTCACGGAGTGTTGACCAGGATCGAGCTTTAAGGTAACACTTGGATATTTCTAAAAGTTCTTAAGATGTTTGGATGATGTAAGGGGGTCCTCATTTTTTTCTTATGACAAACTTCACATCTAAAGTTAGCACCTATTGGAAGAATGTTTTTTTGATATTGTAAAGGTTGGAGGTTATCTCTACTAATACCATAGGGGTTAAAAGCAGGATAAATAGTATGAGGAGATCCATGACAAGTAAGGCAAGGAAGTTTTTGAGTATTTTCTTTTCTTACCCGGAAAAGGTCTGAAACTCCCTCAGTCCAATAATTATAAGCCTTAGCTTCTTTAATTGGTTTTTTAAAACCTTTATGACAGGTTAAACAATCTGGCTGTTGTATCCAAGGTTTTCTTGGTTTTATCTTTTCCTTAGGAATATTAGGATTTAGATTAGCAAGCAAAAACTTAGCGGTTCTGCTGCTCTTTTCTCCAAGAAGAAGGGCTGTAGCATGAAAGTCTATGTTTCCGTGACAATCTATGCATTCAAGACCTAATTTTTTATGAATGTCACGGTAGCATTTAGTATTAGCTTGGGGATGGTCTGGATGACATAGATAACAGGCTTTTTCATCTTTATAGGGCATATAATTGGCATGCCACCCATGCATAGATGTAGAAAAATTCTTGTGCCCTTTAATCCCTTTACTTCCTACGATAAAATCAGGATGACATTTCTGGCAGAAAACAGGTTTGCCCTGAAGGGCAGATTGATAAAAATTGGTTTGATGGTTTTTATCATGGGCTTTAAGGATGTTGATAGCCGTTTGGTCAGAGATTCCTGCTATGTCATTCCATCTTAGCCCACCGTCATGACATACATAACAACGAAATTCAGTGGCTACAGGAGAAACTACTTTAGTCCGTTGTAAAACCTTTCCTGAAGATTGGTCTATAAGTTCTATTACAAAAATAGGATAAGGATTGTAGGTGCCATCGTTTTTATAAGGTAAAACAGGTAATCCTTTGGCTATAAAAACCTTTCTTTTATCGTCCCAATCAAAGGTACCATTAAGCCCCTTACCGGTTAAGCCTAAATTTTTAGCAATGGTTTGGTTAAATAACGGTTGAGCGTAATCCCATAAAAGAACGTGCTTAGAGGGGGTTTCAAAACCAGGTTCAACCCTATAAACCAATTTAATCCCTTGGTTTACTACCTCGGGTTTAAGTCCTCTTTTAATAACCACTGCTTCTAAAGTGCTTCCCGGAGGTAGAAAGCTAAACCACCGGTCTGCATCAGTTACACATTTCATCCCAAGAGGACTAAAAACAAAAAGGGCATATTCGTCTTTTTCAGGGTTAAAGGCTAAAGGTTGTTCCTTGAGCTCTTTGATAGCAGGTTTAGGTTCTGGAGTTTGTGCTGCTTTGCCTAATAGACCCTCGGCAATAAACGCTGCCAGAGCCTCCCTTTCTTTTTCTGTCCCTACAAATTTAGGCATATAACCCAAGACTTTTCCTTGCCCGTATAGTTGAGAAATAATCCCAAAATAGGTTAGGCCTTCAGCTTTTTTTACGATATCATTTCTTAATCCTTTTACGGTGTGACAAGATAAACATTGAAAATTAAAAATTTCTTTTCCTGCTAAAAGTTTGTTTTCTTCTGTAATTTCTTTAACCGAAGCCCATCTGGTATACTTTAAAAAACCCTTTTCATTAACCTTTGTTTCGTCTTCAACCTTTAACCCAAAGGAATATAGATAATCGTAAATAACATAAGGTCTTCTGGCATATTCTCTTAGGTGTTCAAAGCCTCCTATCCAAAGTAAACCTATAAAAAGGAGTAAAAAGCCTAACATACGCTGTAAAATAAGACCTACTCTTGCTAAAAGAAGCAAGGACAGTAGATAGAGTAAGACAGAAGAAAGATAAAGGACTTTTTTTGCCAGCAAAACCTGTCTGTTAAACTCAAAATTAACTACCTTAGAAACCTCTGGGACCGTTGAAAAATACCAAATACTTGAAAGAACTAAAATCGGTAAAGCTACATAGAGCCATTTTATGTTATATTTCAAAAGAACTTGTCTTTTATCTTTAGGAGCAAAAAACAAGGTGCTTAAGATTCCAAAAAGCCCTGCCATCATAAGGGTTATCCCAGTGCGGAAAAACAGGCTTGGGAAGCTTGAAGGGTTAAAAAATCCATGCCATGGATTTTTAGTTTCAACCCATTGTCCTGGGGTTAACATAAAACAAATAATACCGTTTATGATAAAAAGGCTCATCCAGGCAGAAAAAGCATAAACTAAAGCTACCCTAAGACGGTCTTTATCAGACAACTTTTCAAACTTGTAGTGATAAACCAAAAGGGCTATTATTTCTACAAAGAAAAACACCCACTCCATCGCCCAGAAAAATACAAACTGGTTGATAAGGATAGAAGTTGCTTCAGGACTTGCAATCCCTATGATAAACCAAATACCTACACCTGAGACGCCTCCTAAGACCATCGTTAACAAAACAAAGAACCAGGTGTGTTTACGAACAAACTCACGTAAACTTTGGTCCTTTGTTAGCACAGAAAGTCTGTCAGTATACCAGAGATAAATCCCACCCCCTACTGCAAAGTGAGAAATAAATACATGAATTACTGCGATGATACCTACCCAAAGCCCAGGGTTAATAAAGTAGCTCTCCCAAACAGGGTAGTTCATCTTTCCTTTACCTCAGGCTTAGAAAAAGCGAGTTTTATAAGATAATAAACCATAAGAACTCCTAACCCTAAAACCATTAAAAATACCAAAAAAATATCGGTTTGAGAGGAAACAGGTAAACTTTCAGTTTGGTATTGTGTACCCAGTTGTAAGGTTCTAAGATGATACCTGTTTATTACCATAAAAATAAGGGTTAATCCTAAAAAAGTTAGGGTAAGTTTTAAGTTTGCTTTTTTGCTAAAGTATAAAGAAAAAACAGCTAAGACTAAGCTAAAGTAGAAAAATCCAGCAACCTTAGGGACTTTACCTAAAAAAGAATTTCTTATGTCAGCCGGAAGGGTTAATAAAAAGGCTAAACCTATTCCTAATTGAAATAGGGTTGTATAGAAAAATAGATTTAAACCTTTTGAAAAGGAGGCTTTATCGTTTTTTAAAAAACCTAAAATCCCAAGACTAAGCCCACTTATGGCTAAAGAAGCTATCAAGAAATGAAGGTACTTAAAATATAAATAAGGAATGTCTAAGGGAAGATAAGTACCTTTTTTGTTGGTAAAATATATATTCCATGTCTGTGGATTTTCCATCAAAGTAAGGTTATTTGCCAGAACAAAAGCAACATAAAGAAGGACAAGAAATTGGATAAGAATAAAGCGCTTAAAAGGTCTTTGAGAGGAAATTTTTTTAGAAATAAGATAGGAAAGATAATAAACCAAAATCACCAAAGGAATGATAAGCATCCAATGCACAGCAATTAAAATCGAACTACTGTAAAAAAGAGGACCGTAAACTACTTGCAGAAAAAGTAAAGCAGGAATGGCCATGTTGATGGCTAAAGCAAAAAAGATAGGACTTTTCTTAAGAAAGAAAACCGCAGTTTCAGGTAAAAACTCCTTTCTAAATTGTTGATAAGCAAAAAGCAAGGTCCATCCTAATATAAGGTTTATAAGCACAATGTGGATAAGGAAAAAAGTTTGCTCTAACAAGATAAGGATTTGGGGATAAAAAGGAAGTTTTTCTGGATAAAAAATGAAAGGTCCCATATAAAAAATTTTATGAAAAATTGAAATAAAAGTCAAGAAGAATAATAAAGAGTTTGAGGTGATATTTTCTCTTGACTAATTTTAAAAATTTATTAAAAGTAAAAAATATAGATTAATTTGACTAAATTAAGGGAGGGTAAAAGATGTGTAAGTTTAAAAAAATTTTGGTTGCCCTTGATGGGTCTGATGCGAGTAAACACGCCTTTGAAGAGGCTTTGAAATTTGCTAAAGAGTATGGTGCAGAAATTATGGCTGTAAGTGTTATCCCTCCTTATAAAGGATTGGTTAGTTCTCTTTCTATCTTTGGACATATTAAAGAGAACATTAAAAACACTTATGTTAAGGCTTTAGAGGAGGCTAAGAGTTGGGCTGAAGAAGTACAGGTTGATCTTAAAACTTTTTTGGAGGAAGGAAAACCCTGTGAAAAAGTTATAGAGATAGCGGTAAAAAATGATTGTGATTTAATAGTTACTGGCCGTAGAGGAACTACCAGTTTTGAAAAAATCTTGATTGGTAGTACTGCAGCTAAGATAATCAATGACAGCCCGATAGATGTCCTTATCATTCCTAGAAAGACTGTTATGAAAATCAAAAAAATATTAGCAGCCACAGACGGATCGGTTCCAGGCAATAATGCGGTTAAAAGGGCAGGAAAAATTGCCAAAGCCTATGGTGCTACCTTAAATATCGCTTCGGTTATTCAGTTTCCGCCTGAAGCTATTATTGGAGAGGAAGAACTTTTTGACATTTTGAAACAAGAACTTGAAAAACAGTTAAATCCAATTGTAACAGAACTTAAAGAGTTAGGCGTAGATCCCCAAATTTTTATAGAAAAAGGAGAGCCTCATGCCGTTATGGTAAACGTTATCAAAAACATAGATGCTTCCTTACTTGTAATAGGTGCTGATGAAGAAACAGGAAAAAAGCTTATTGGAAGTGCTGCTCAAAAAATTATTGCTAACTCGCCGGTACCTATTTTAATAATTAAGAAAAACGGATAGTAGGGTCTAAATTTTCAAAAGAGGTATATTGAGAAAAGTAGGCAAGTTTTACTACCCCCATAGGACCATTACGCTGTTTACCGATGATGATTTCAGCTATTCCTTTTTCCGGGCTTTCTTTGTTATAAAACTCATCTCTATAAATGAAGAGAATAACGTCTGCGTCTTGTTCTATAGCTCCTGATTCTCTTAAATCAGCCAGCTGAGGTCTTTTATCTGGACGTTCTTCTACCTTACGGTTTAACTGAGAGAGGGCTACCACAGGCACGTTGAGTTCTTTAGCCAGAGCTTTAAGCCCGGCAGAAATTTCTGATATCTCTTGTTCTCTTCTTTCCTTTCTTTCAAGCCCTTTCATCAACTGAAGATAGTCTATTACGATTAAACCTAAAGAAGTTTCTTTTAACAGCTTTTTAGCTTTAGCCTTAACTTCTAAAATGTTAATCCCAGGGGTTTCGTCTATGTAAATAGGAAGCTGGCTTAAGGTTGAGGCAGCTTGGGCTATTTTTTGCCATTCTTGAGGTTCAAGTTGTCCGGTTCTGAACTTCTGAAAATTTACCTTAGCTTCGGCACAAAGCATTCTTGCACAAAGCTGTTGTTTACTCATTTCTAAAGAGAAAATAGCCGCCCCAATGTTAGCTAATTTAGTTGCTTTCCTTACTATATCTAAGGCTAAGGCGGTCTTTCCCATACCAGGGCGGGCGGCTATGATGATAAGGTCTCCTTTTTGAAGCCCTGCGGTCATCCGATCTAATTCATAAAAACCTGTGGGAATACCGGTTATAAGGTCGCCTTTTTGGTAGATGCTTTCTAAATATTTGATGGTATCTTTTACTACCTCTTTTAAAGAGGAAAAGCCCTCTTTTTTTCCGTAGTGAGAAAGCTCAAAAAAGGCTTTTTCTGCATAGCTTAGAAGCTCTTGAGAATCTTCCGCCGAATAATAAGCCCTATAAATGAGGTCTTGGGAGATGTTAATGATTTCTCTTAGAAGACTTTTTTCTTTTACTATTTTGGCATAGTAAAGGATATGGGCAGAGGTAGGAAGAAGACTAACTAACTCAGCTAAGTATACGGCCCCCCCTATTTTTTCTAAATCTCCTCTTTTCTCAAGTTCGTTATGAACGGTTACGATGTCTATAGGTTCGTCCCTTTCAAAAAGGGAAAGGAAGACACTGTAAATCAGTCTATGAGGTAAGGCGTAAAAATCCTCTGGTTTGATTAAATCAAGAACTTTTACTATAGAAGGAGGGTCTATAAAAATACTAGCTAAAAGATGTTTTTCCGCTTGAAGGTCTTGAGGGGGTAAGAGCTCAGGAGGTAGCCCCTCCCCAAGCTCTTGCTTAGACTTTATTCTTTTTTTAGTTGGCATTTACAATGTTTACTTTTCTTCTAATACTTCTAACTTTATGTTTACTACTTTATCAGAAGAAAACTTAATAGGTATTTCGTAGGTGCCTAATTTTTTAATAGGCTCTTCTAACTCGATAAACTTTTTGTCTATTTCAATTCCCTTTTCTTTTAAAGCACTTACTATGTCAGCTGCCGTAACCGAACCAAAAATCCTATCTTCTTCTATTTTGCGTCTGTAAATCGTCAACTCAATTCCTTCAAGCTTTTCAGCTAAAGATAAAAGTTTTTTACGTTCTCTTTCTGCTTTAGCTAAAATGAGCTGTCTTTCTTTTTCCAAGGCTTTTATGTTTTTTTGGTTGGCAGGGATGGCAAAACCTTTAGGTATTAAATAGTTCCTAGCATATCCGTCTTTTACTTTTACAATATCACCTGCTTTTCCCAGTTTGGGAACATCTGTTCTTAATATTACTTCCATCGGTTATCCCCCTATCTAATTATTCTATCTCTACTTCAGCTACAAAAGGTAAAAGAGCCATTATCCTTGCCCTTTTTATAGCGTTAGTAAGTTGTCTCTGATGATAAGCACAAGTTCCCGTTTGTCTTCTATGAACTATCATGCCTTTTTCGTTTAAAAAATGCTTGAGAAGTTCAGCGTTTTTATAGTCTATCTTAATGTTTGGATCAGCACAAAACCTACAAAACTTTTTTTTGGCAAAGGCTTTCTTTTTTATGATGGTGTTCTCCATTTTATCCCTCCTGTTGTTCTTCTTTAGCAGCAGTTTCTGGGGTATATCTGTCTTCCAACTTAACTACGATAAACCTTACAACTCGTTCGTCTATCCTAAAATATTCTTCTAAAGCTTTAGGGGTATCTGCTAAACCGTAAAACTCCATCAAGACATAATACCCATTTTTTCTTTTAGCAATAGGATAAGCAAGCTTCTTTAACCCCCATTCTTCTACCTTTAAAACATCACCTTCTTTAGAGTTGATAATTTCTTTGACCTTTTCTAAAACTTGATCCTTTTCTGGTACTCTGTCAGGATGAATGATAAAAAGCGTTTCCCATTTACGAAACCGTTTAATAGGTCTCCATAAAGCCATTTTTACCCTCCTTTTGGTCCGGTTTTTTGGGCCCCTTGTCTCATCAAGGAGCAAGGAGACAAAATGGGCGGTGCAGGATTTGAACCTGCGACATCCACCGTGTGAGGATGGCGCTCTACCCCTGAGCTAACCGCCCAAAAGCCTCAACCTATAAAATTAACCTATTTTTTATTTTTGACAAGAGTTAATTTTTCCAGCAAAACCTTATCCGCAGGACAGAGGGTTAAGTTTTCTAATTCTTTTAACTCAACCCATCTGACCTCAGAAGGTTCCAAAAGACAAACTTCATCTTTTATCTTTGCTAATAAAAGGTAAAGTTCTATCTCTTCCTCAGGGTATACATAGGTTGTTTTGGCTAAAACCTCTCCTACCCAAGTTTCTACTCCTAATTCTTCTTTTAATTCCCTCTTTAGCGCTTCTTGTAAACTCTCTCCGTTTTCTACCTTTCCTCCTGGAAACTCCCACAGTCCTCCTCTTTTTTTCTTGGCAGGCCTTTTTACTACCAAAACCTTGCCGTCCTTTTCTATAAAACCTGCAACAACTTTAACCGCCATCTAACCAAAAACCCTTGCAAAAATTTGGTCTACATACCTTAAATAGTATTTCACATCAAAAATACCCTCTATTTCTTCTTTGGTTAAAAATTTCCCTATCCTTGGGTCTTCAACCACCAAGTCTTTAAAGTTAAGGCTTTTATCTTTCCATACTTTCATAGCCAATTCCTGCACGATTTTATAAGCCTCTTCCCTTACCATGCCTTTTTCTACTAAAGCCAGCATCACTTGTTGAGAAAAGGTGAGGCCCCTTAAAAGGTTAAAATTTTTCTCCATGTTTTCAGGATATACCACCAAGTTTTTTAGCAAGCCCTCTAAACGAGCTAACATAAAATCTGCGATGGTAGTAGCGTCAGGCACGATAACCCTTTCAGCCGAAGAATGGCTGATGTCTCTTTCATGCCATAAGGCAACATTTTCAAGTGCTGGGATTAAATAACCTCTTAAAAGCCTGGCAAGCCCGCAGAGATTTTCAGAAAGGATAGGGTTTCTCTTATGAGGCATTGCAGATGACCCTTTTTGTCCAGGCGAAAAAAACTCTTCTGCTTCAAGCACCTCGGTTCTTTGAAGATGCCTTATTTCTGTAGCTATTTTTTCTACTGTAGTCCCTAAAATAGCAAGAGAGGCCATGTATTCGGCATATCTATCTCTTTGGATTATCTGATTAGAAACCGGAGCCGTTTTTAGTCCCAGTTTTTCGCAAACATAAGCTTCCACTTCTGGAGGCACGTGAGCAAAAGTTCCCACCGCACCAGAGATTTTTCCATAAGAGATACACTCAAGGGCGTTTCTCAGCCTTTTTTCGTTTCTTTTCATCTCTTCGTACCATAGCGCAAGCTTTAATCCAAAAGTAATAGGTTCTGCATGGATACCGTGAGTTCTTCCTATCATTAGAGTATCTTTAAATTCATAGGCCCTAATTTTAAGCACCTCTTTTATTCTTATTAAATCGTCTAAGATGATCTCCATAGCCCTTTTCATCAACCAGGCCATAGCGGTATCAAGCATGTCAGAAGAGGTCATCCCAAGATGAAGATATCTTGCGGAAGGTCCTATAATTTCAGCCAGATGGGTTAGAAAGGCTATCACGTCATGCTTAGTCTCTTTTTCTATTTCTTCTACCCTTTTAACGTTTGCTTCAGTAAAACCTCCTTCTTCTAAATAAGGAGCAAGCTTTTCTTTAATTTTCTGATAATCCTCTTCTGGTACTTTACCAAGTTTGTACCAAGCCTCACAGGCGTAAAACTCTACCAGACACCAGGCCCTCAGTTTTTCTTCGGGACTCCAGAGTTTAGCCATCACCGGGCGGGTATATCTGGGTATCATCTTGGTCCCCCCTTTTTTAGTTATTTGCTTATAGATAAATATAACATAAGTTTTTAGGTTTTTTTATAGAAGTAAGGCAGAGTTTTTAAAAACTCAAAAATTGGGCTTGAGGTTTTATTGGTTTAGTGTAATTATTACTCAAATAAAATAAAAAATGTAAAAATGAAGCCGGCTACCTTATTTATCGTTTTGCTCGGTTTGGTAAGCTTGTTTTCAGACATGACCTATGAAGGAGCAAGAAGTATCACCGGTCCTTTTCTTTTAACCCTTGGGGCTTCTGGTGCGGTAGTAGGGTTTGTTTCAGGGGTAGGGGAGTTTTTAGGGTATGCTTTGAGAATTGTTTCAGGCTGGTTTACCGATAAGACAGGTAAATATTGGGGAATTACCATAGTAGGATATTTAACCAATCTATTAACCATCCCGGCATTAGCCTTGGTTGGACAATGGCAATTAGCGGTTATGCTAATTATGTTAGAAAGGATTGGCAAGGCGATAAGGACCCCAGCAAGGGATGCGATGCTTAGCCATGCAACCATAGAAATCGGCAGGGGATGGGGATTTGGCCTTCATGAGGCGATGGACCAAATCGGGGCTATGCTTGGTCCGTTGATAGTAGCTCTGGTTTTTTATTTAAACGGTGGTTATAGAGAGGCCTTTGGGGTTTTAATTATCCCTGCGGTTTTGGCCATATCTATTTTGCTTTGGGCTAAGTTTTTATATCCCTCTCCTAAGGAATTGGAGGTAAAAACCCTGCAGGTAGAAACCAAAGATTTAAGTAGGGTTTACTGGATTTATCTCATAGCGGTTGCTTTAAACGGGGCAGGATACGCTGATTTTCCTTTAATCGCCTATCATTTCAAGAAGGTAGGTATAGTTGCTGAACAATGGATACCTGTGTTTTACGCGATAGCCATGGGGGTTGATGCCTTGACTGCGCTTTTATTTGGATACTTGTTTGATAGAAAAGGCCTTTCTGTTCTTATTTTTTCGATTGTTTTATCAGCAGGTTTTGCTCCTCTTTGTTTTTTGGGAGGGTTTTACGGAGCAGTCCTTGGGATGATTTTATGGGGTATAGGTATGGGCGCACAGGAGTCTATCATGAGGTCAGCGGTTGCTTGGCTTGTACCTAAGGAAAAAAGAGGAATAGGATACGGGGTTTTCAACACAGGATATGGATTGTTCTGGTTTTTAGGTAGCACGGTTTTAGGTCTGTTGTATGATTTTTCTATTTTTGCCCTTATACTGACTTCAGTAGTACTTCAACTTTTAGCTATACCTTTGCTTTTAAAGGTCAGAAAATATTATGTTAAATTTTAAGCTTAACTTGGTTTTTAAGCTAACATCTTTAAAGATTTTTAAAAAAAATTTTTTAGGGTCCAAAGAGAAAAATTTACCTTGGTAGAGGTAAAAAAAGAAGAAGGGATTTGAAAAACCGAAAAGGTATGAGAAAATAAATATATGCGGATAAACTCGATAAAAGCAGTGTTTTTTGATGTGGAAGGAACATTTTTACAGATTTCTCCTTCGGTAGGAGAGGTTTATGCCCGGTTTTGGAGAGAAAAGGGGTATGAAGTTTCTCCTTCTGAGGTGATGGAAAGGTTTGTTAAAGCTTTTAGAGATAAATTTAAACACGATAGGGTTGACCGCTGGACCCAGGAGCTTTGTAAAAAAGGCTGGTATCAAGTGTTTGAAAAGACCTTTGAGTCTTTTAAAAATGCCCCTTGTTTTGATGAGGTTTTTCAAAAAAGCTGGGATTTTTTTGCTACCAAAGATTGCGTAGTTTTAGCCGAGGATTTTCCAGAAATTTTAAGACTCCTAAAAAAAGAAAAAATAAAAACTGCGGTAATTTCTAACTGGGATGCAAGGTTAAGAAACATCTTGAGAGAGCTGGGGTTAGAAGATCTTTTGGATGAGGTTTTTATAGGTTGTGAAGTAGGCTATCTAAAGCCTGATTTAAGACTTTATCAAACGGCCTTGGAAGTCTTGGGGGTGAAACCAGAAGAAACCCTTATGATAGGAGATTCTATAGAAAATGACGTAAAACCTGCTAAGGCCTTAGGTATACTTACCTATCATTATCAGGGAGAGCCTTTTTTAGAGGTTTATCGGAAAATTTTTCAGTTTTAGGCTTTGGTATTTAGAAGTTTTCCTTTGGGTTGGGATTGTTCCTTTTCTTTTAAAAGGGCTAATTCCTGTCTGGCTTTTATTTCTTTAATCGTTGCCGCCTGGGCTACTTGAAGGTCTTGAGGTGATGGGTCTGCAGGGGCTAAAGCTGCAGCCCTTACGATTTGCATTTTTCTTATGGTTTTTTCTGGTGAGTCTTCCTCTGAAAGGTCTATACTTACTTCTCCTCCTGTGATGTAAAACCTTCCGTCAGGACCTCTGGTATACTCGTAATGAACGCTTCCTGCATACTTACCACCGACGGTTTTATGCGCCATTTCATGGGAGATCACTTGTTTTTCTCTGATCTTAAGTTTTTGTATCAACATCCGGACTTTGAGGTCCTCTAAGGTTTCGGCCCTTTTACTAAACCAAGGATTAACCGGTTCTGAGCCTGCAGGTTTAACATCCATATTTTTATTATAATGCAAAATTAGTTTATAGGGAATGAATTTAAAAAAGAAGATGCAGGTTGTTTCTTAAGTCCTCTTGAAAAGAAAGGTTTATCTATTAAAATATTTGGGAGATTAATAGAGGCTTTTGCGGGAGTGGCGGAATGGTAGACGCTCCGGACTTAGGATCCGGTGGGGATTTCCCCGTGAGGGTTCAAGTCCCTCCTCCCGCATTACTTAAAGGGTTTACCAAGTGGTCATCCTGGTTATAATAGAAAAATAAGCTGGGGTTGGTTTCTCCCTTATACACTCAACCTTTCTTACAAACCAAAAGCCTCTCCTACTGAGAGGGTCATATCTCAAAGAATTGATAGCATCAAGTTTAAACTGGAAGTTGGTATTTGAATTAAAACCTATTCGAAGGGAAAGATTAGGGGGAAAATTTCTTACTAAAAAGCCTCTTATAACACTTACACTACCTAATAAATAGTTTACATCCTGACCAAAATAAATTCCAGCTATATAAAAATTGGAAGACCTTACGATAGAATTATTATTTATTACGATAGAGGTTAAAGGGGTTCTATCGGGTAAAAGATAGGTTCCGTTGCCATACATGCCTATATAAGCATTGTAGCTACCACCATACCAACCACATCTATAGTAATTAGACCCTGTATAACAAGGATTTTGATTAGGGTCGCTTGTATTTCTTACACAATTAGGACAAGCATTAGCATAAAGATACAAAAGAGTTCTAAATGCATAAAAATGATTGTTTACAAACCGTATATGTCTACTTATGATTTTAGAATCATAAAAATAGGTTGTTCTACTGTTTATGAGGTTTTGAGGTGCGTTAGCGTTATTATTTTCTGTTTCGTGGTTAAGAACTTGGATAACGGTGGAATTATTAATGGTTATACCTGAGGATATATTAACGGTTGCGTTGGTTAAGATCCTTGTAAAGTTTAATCCATTTGAAATGGTTAAGGGTCCTCCAGAATAGATGTTTAAACGATACCTCCACTCTCCCAAAGAGGTCTGAGAAACTGGTAAGTTACCGTTGAGATTGTTTATAGTTCCCCCTTTTGGTAAGAAAATCGTAACCCACCGAGAAGATATGTCTGTACCTCCACAATTTGAAGGTAAAGTTCCAGTAAGCGTAATTGTACTACTTGTTGTAAACACGATAGTATAGTTTCCACATGTTGGATTGGGATAATAATAATCACTACAGAAGTTATTAAGGTTATAAGAAGTACTATTATTGATAAAACTGCAGGGGATAGATGTTATAGAAGAAGGGGAGCTTAAATCTGATTTTAGAGTAGGATTTATCACAGGTTCTCCATAGGGAGAAAAATAAAAATCGGTTGCATTGTTTGAAGGCTGATCGTTAGGATACGGAGTAAAATAGGTTTGATTATTATTTCTATAAACCCATCCATAAGTGTCTCTTAGAGCGTCTGTTAATCCGTAATTACATCTGTAGTTTGGGTTGTAGAAGTCAGAAGCAAAACAGTTTACATTAAAAAAAAGTGGAACAAGGTCTCTAAATGCGGCATTAGTATAAGTGGGTGGATTCCCCCAAATTCCTGTACTACTTGTTTGTGGACAATATCGAGGAGTTGCGCTTCCTAAGTTTATAGTTCCACTTGAGGCTATGAAAGCAGGAACGGTGCAGTTATTGGCTGCATCGCAGCCTGTAAGCAACCCACCAGAATAAGAAGCACTAACCCCGCCTCTTACCGTATACAAACCAGCTCCATAAAATCCTTGTATGATAGTAGTTTTAAAAACCCTTGAACTTCTTGCCTGACCTTCAGCCCTTAAAAAGCAGATGTTAGTACTTTGGGTAGAGGTTACTTTACAGGTGGTTCCATAGGGAAGTTGATATCCTAAACCTGAAGCGGTATACTCTTGGTTACCACAAAAGCCTGTTCGGTTTATTTCATCTACCGCAGCCAAAAGACAGACATTAGCCGCTTTTTCTGCAAGATAAAAGTTCTTTTCCGCCATACTTGTTTGATAAGAAATATAAGAAAGAGTAATGGCAGCAGTCCCTATAACACTTAAAACAAAACATAAGATTAGGGCTGTAACCAAAGCAAAGCCCTTTTTTTTCATTTTTACCTCCCAAAAAATCTTTCAACCCTTATAATTTTGGGAGTTTCAGTCCCAAATTTTCTCTCTGTGGTAACTACCTCTATTCTCACTAAAACCCCGTTATTCTGAGATAAAACCTTAAAACTGTTTACCCTTGCTATAGGCATAGCAGGTTCGTTACTATTACAGCTTGAGGCTACGTCTGTTGCCTCTACATAAAGCCAAAGGTTGTTTTGGTCGTTTGGGTTTTGATTACAAAAAAAGTGTATTAGATGAGGAGTTCTTATGAGAAGGTCTCCTCCTTCTAAATTTATTCTATCGGTTAAAATTCTTTGGGTTCCGTTGTAATCTTCTATCCTACCATCATAGACAGTAGCTTGAATGTTTAGTTGAGCATTGTCTGGATTGGTTTCACGGGAACAATCAAGATTGTTTTGGGATAGCCCTGAAAGGCTAAATACTATCGGATATTCATTAGTTGTAATATTAAAGACGTTAGTATTATAACAAGCTGAACCATTAGAGGTTGTATCTTTGTTAACAAAATGAGACCTTCTTCTCCATATATGATAACAGTTATGTCTACTTTCTATGCTTAACCTACAACTCATGACAGCTACATTATCTGTTCCGACAACTCTGGTAATAAATCCTTCTCCTCCGAGGGTTCCGTAAAACCAAACTTCATCGCAAGGGTTGTTTTGCGCTAATCTTAAGTAAAGAGAGGTTTGAGGAGGATAAGGAAAACGGGAGGTGGAGTTGTTATCAACCAAAACTTGAGTACAAGTTTCAGGATTGTTTAGGTTTGAACAGGGGACCCCAAACCCCCATCTTTGAAAAAACCATTCAAGTTGTGCAAGTCCACCTTTGGTTTGTTCTTTCACCGAGGTAAGATATCTTATTTGAGTAAAAGTATTTTGTGCAACCCAATAAAATCCAAACATGGCAGCTATAACCAAAAGACCTATAAATGAAGCAATCAAAAGTTCTATAAGAGAATACCCTCTGGTTTTTAAACATCTTACTGAAAATTGCATACCATATCCCTAACCGTGTAGTTTTTATTTAATACCGTCGCTCTTGATTCTACCAAAGCACAAGACTTGGTTCCACTTCCTTCAGAAGGAGGGGTAGAGGGTATATTACCGGTTATGATAGAAGTAGTGACAATAACGGTTATCGTGCTGTTTGTATTGCCGGTTGACAAGGTACATGTATAATTTTGGTTAGTACCTATCAACGTTCTATTGCCACGGACTGCTTCTATCCCTGATAATGCAGCCTGCCAGGCACACATCCCTAAGGTATCATCTCTTGTGGTTAAGACACTTGAGGTTATAAGATGAGCTATGGATATAGCAACGATAATTACTATAAAAATCGATATTAAAACTTCTATCAAAGATATACCTTTAGTCCTTAGTTTGGGCAACTTCTACATCCTCCGTTTCCGGTTTCTACCCTTATTCCCCCAAACCTACTTATACACAACAGAAAATATACGTTTTTTTCACTGTTATAAACACAAACATTACCGTTAAAAATAGCAAAACCTCTTGGGTCAAAGGAAGCTCCGCTTCCAGAAAATCTAACAAAAGAAGTATCTTTATCTTCAATCTGAAGTGTTCTTATAGGTGTACCTGTACAGATATAAGTTCTAGCTGTGCCCGTATCAAAAATTTTCACCGTTCTCTCATCATCTACACAAATTCCTATGTTAGTGCTTCTTTCCATAGCAAGAATTTTTGCTTGTCTTACAAGAATTTCTAAAGAATTACAGTAATTTTGATATTTAGTATACCTTATAAACTTGGACATATAAGGGATAGATAGGCTAACCAAAATTCCTATAAGAGAAATTACGGCTAAAAGTTCTACTAAAGAATAGCCTGAATTAGAAAGTCTATTTTTATGGTTGCAGGTATCCACAATCAAAACCTTTTAAAATTTTTTCTTTAATTTTTATTATTCTTCTATTTTAGTATAAGTCAAGTTTTGGTTTCTAAAAAAAACACCGCTATATACCTTTGGTTCGAGGTAGAAGAGGTTTTTACTTAAAACGGAAAGGTAGGCTTTTTATTAAAATCTAATTTATTAAAAATCTAAGCTAAAATTTAAGTGATGTTTTTTTAAAATTTTGAGGTAGTTATGGTTGGTTAGGTCAAAGTGTATCGGGGTAATGGTTATGTAGCCTTGTTTTAGGGCGATAACGTCTGTGTCTGGGTCGGTTTCTGTGTGCTCTTCTGCTCCTTGCCAATAGTAAGCCTTTCCATGAAGGTCAAACCTCTTCTCAAAAACTTCTTTAAGTCTTGCTTTGGATTGTCTTACAAATTTTATACCTTTTATCTCTGAGGGATTGCAGTTTGGGAAATTAAGGTTAAGACAAAAGGGCTTGCTTAGAGGTAATTGTTTTAAGACGTCTAAAAATTTAGCTATAAAATTGGCAGCAAAACAATAGTCTATATCTTCATAGCTGTCTATAGAAACTGCTAAAGAGGAGTATCCTAAAATTTTGGCTTCAGTGGCTGCTGAGACCGTTCCAGAATAAACTAAATTAACCCCAACGTTAGCCCCTCGGTTAATCCCTGAAATCACAAGGTCTACCGGTCCGATAAGTTCATAGATGGCTAATTTTACACAATCAGCAGGGGTACCACTTACGGCATATCCCCAAAAGGTTTTTCCTCTTTTTACCTTGGTTACCCTAAGGGGATAATGGATAGTGATGGCATGTCCTACAGCACTTCTTTCTGCCTCAGGGGCTACGATATAAACCTCGTGTTCTAAGGAAAGGGCGTTATAAAGTGCACAAAGCCCTTCTGCGTAGATACCGTCGTCGTTGGTAAGCAGGAGCTTCATTCCTAAAACTAAGTGCGATAATGAGCGTTTATTTTTATGTATTCTTCAGTAAAGTCGCTTGTCCAGACCTCAAATCCCTTTTTACCTTCTTTTAGTTTGATAAGGAGTTCTACTGTTTCTTTTTGCAATTCCTTTCTTAATTTTTCTTCTTCAGTTATTACCTGAAGGTTTTTTATCCAAGTAAGGCCGTTTAAATAGATTTCAACCTTTTCAAAGTCAAAGGGAATGCCTGTTTTACCTAAGGCGGCAAAAATCCTTCCCCAGTTGGCATCTTCTCCGTAAACCGCGGTTTTTACTAAAGGAGAGTTGGCAACCGAAAAGGCAAAAGCCTTAGCGTCTTCTTTGGTCTTTGCACCTTTTATTATGATTTTAATTACCTTGCTGGCACCTTCTCCGTCTTTAACGATAAGATAGGCGAGTTCTTGGGCAACCTCTAAACAGGCTTTCTCAAAGTGATTCCAATTTTTAAGGTCTTTTAAATTGCTACAAAGCATGTAAACCGTGTCGTTGGTGCTGGTATCACCATCAACGGTTATCCGGTTAAAACTTTGGTCTACTATTTTCGGAAGAAGTTTCTTTAAAGTTTCCTTTGAGACTTTGGCATCTGTAAGGATAAACCCAAGCATAGTTGCCATGTTAGGGGCAATCATTCCGGCGCCTTTAGCTATCCCAAGGATAGAAACCCCGTCTTCTAACACACGGTAAGATATTTTAGGAAAGGTATCAGTGGTCATGATAGCTTGAGTAAAGTCTAAATAACGGTCTGGAGAAAGCTTGTTTAGAAGCTCAGGGACTTGAGAAAGCATCTTTTCTAAAGGTAATTGTTCTCCTATTACCCCGGTTGAGGCAGGAAGAAAGCTTTGAGGTTCTAATTTAAACCCTTTGGCTACCTCTTCTAACAGTTTTTTAGCCCTTTCTATCCCTTCTTCTCCGGTGCAAGCGTTAGCTACCCCACTGTTAACCACTACCCCGTGTAAGTTTTCTCCTTTTATCAATCTTTTGCCTAATACTACAGGGGCTGCCTGAACGGTATTTTTAGTAAAAACACCCCAGGCTGTGAGTTTATGCGGAGAATAAATCAGCCCAAGGTCAAACTTATCTAATTTTTTTATACTACATTTTACCGCAGAAAAAAGAAATCCTTCTGGTGCCTTCATGGTTTATCCAAACCTTCCTGTAATATAGTCCTCTGTAAGTTTTTTATCTGGGTTGGTAAAGATTTTTTCGGTAGGACCTACTTCTATAAGCTCGCCTAAATACATAAAAGCGGTATAATCTGAAGTTCTTGCCGCCTGCTGCATGTTGTGGGTAACGATAACTATAGTAATTTTACTTTTAAGCTGGACGATCAAGTCTTCTATCTTGGCGGTAGAAATAGGGTCTAAGGCTGAAGTAGGTTCATCAAAAAGAAGGACCTTAGGTTCAACCGCTATAGCCCTTGCGATACAAAGCCTTTGTTGTTGCCCTCCTGAAAGAGAAAAGGCACTTTCTTTAAGCCTATCTTTAACCTCGTCCCATAAGGCGGCATCTTTAAGTGCAGCCTCTACCCTATCTTTAAGCTCTGAACCTTTTACTCCCTTTAACCTTAAACCATAGGCCACGTTGTCAAATATACTCATAGGAAAAGGGGTGGGTTTCTGGAAAACCATCCCTATTTTTGACCTAAGCTCTATAAGGTCTATTTTTTTATCAAGGATATTTTTCCCTTCAAAGATTATCTCCCCTTCATATCGGTTGCCTACATAAAGGTCATGCATCCTGTTTAAACAGCGAAGAAAAGTAGTTTTCCCACAACCAGAAGGGCCGATTAAGGCAGTTACCTTATTTCGATAAACTTTCATGTTTATGTTCTTAAGAGCAAGGTCTTTTCCATAATAAAAATTTAAAGTTCTAACCTCTATCTCTAACTGCTTGTCGTCCATATCAAGGTTCCTCTAAGTTTTTTTTCTTTTAAAGATGTTAAAAAATCCGAAGTTTGAGTGGACTAACCCTTTAGCTAATACAGAAAGGATTAGCACAAAAAGGGCTAAACAAAAAGAGGCAGCCCAAGCTTGGTTATGCCAAAACTCATAAGGGCTCATAGCATAATCAAAAATGGTAACCGTAAGCGAAGCCATAGGTTTAAAAACATCAAAGGAAAGATAGTGATTGTTAAAGGCGGTAAAAAGTAAAGGGGCTGTTTCTCCAGAAATCCTTGCCATCCCAAGGAGGACTCCGGTTAAAATACCAACCTTAGCTGACCTTAAAACCACATCTTTTATCAGCTGCCATTTAAAGGCTCCTAACGCATAGGCAGCTTCTCTTAAGGTAAAGGGAACTAATTTAAGCATCTCTTCGGTAGTTTTACTTATAACCGGGACCATAAGCATGGCTAAAGCTAAAGCCCCTGCTAAGGCGTTAAAATGCTTAAACGGGATCACAAACAAGGCATACATCACCGCCCCCATGATGATAGAAGGGGTGCTTACCATGATGTCAGTGATATTCCTTAATACTTTAAAAAGTCTCGAATCTCTTCCGTATTCAGAATAATAAATCCCAGAAAAAATCCCGATAGGAATCCCTATCAAGCTGGCTATAAAAGTGATGATAGCATGTCCGATGAAGGCGTGTCTTAAACCGCCTTCTTCTACTCCTGGAGGTCCAGGATCTTCTAAGAAAAGTGAAAGGTTTAGGTGCTTAAATCCATTAATAAAAAGGGTGCCTAAAATCCAAAACAACCAAAAGAGTCCATAAATAGCCGCAACTAAACATAAAAAAAGCATCATCTTACTTAAGATTTTTCTGCGATAAAGGACTATTTTTTCCATCTTTTCTCTATTCTTAAAATCATAAGTTTAGCCAGTATTAACACTCCAAAAGAAATCACAAATAAAAACAGAGAGAGGTAAAAAAGCGATGAGAGATATAGAGGAGTATCTGCTTCGGTAAACTGGTTGGCTAAGGCTACAGTAATCGTAGTAAAGGGTTCAAGCAGGGATTTAGGGATTTGAGGCACGTTTCCTGCCAAAAAGGTAACAGCCATCGTTTCTCCCAAGGCTCTTCCTGTAGAAAGGATAAGACCCCCTGCAATACCTGAGGCGGTATAAGGAATAACTACATCCTTTACCACCTCCCATTTGGTAGCCCCAAGTCCATAAGCCGACTCTTTCATTACCGAGGGGACGAGATTAAAGGCATCTTTTACCACCGAGGACATAAACGGAATAATCATGATAGAAAGCACGACAGAGGTAGTAAGCACATCAATCCCGGTAGGATTTCCTGAAAAAAGTTGGGAAAGAACAGGAAAGGGAGAAAAGATTTTTTGTAAAAAAGGTTCTATGTCTTCTCTCATGTATTTAGCAAATACCAAAAAACCCCACATACCATAAATGATGCTTGGTATGGCGGCTAAAAGTTCTATGGCTGTAGCAAAAATACCTTTGAGCCATGAAGGGGCAAGCTCAGTAATAAAGATAGCAATTCCCATTGAGATAGGGGCAGCAAAAAGGATAGCTATAAAGGTGCTTATTAAGGTGCCAACAACCATCGGAAGGGCCCCAAAGCTTTCTCTCACAGGGTCCCACTCTGTAGAAGTTAGAAAGTGTAAAAATCCGAAGTTTTTGATAGCAAGTTTAGATTCATATAAAAGGATTAAAAATATAACAAAAGGAAAAAGAAATCCGGTAAAAATAGCCCAAAAACCTAAAAAATATCGGGTGAGAATCTCCGTTATATAAGCTAAACGTTTCTCCATAATTTGTCCTATCTATTTTGAGTTTATTTTAACATAAAAAGTTTAAATAGAAAGATATTAAAAATAAAAGGGTCTCCTCCAAAAGAGGAGACCCTTAAAAAGAAATTCAAAGGAATCCTTAGTTGACTTTATGTTTTTCCCAGTATTTATAAATCATGCTTTTTACATTTTTAGGAAGGGGAATGTAGTATAGTTGTTGGGCAATACCATCTCCTTTTTCAAAGGACCATCTAAAAAATTTAGTAGCTTCCTTAACCCGAGGGCTGTCTTTAACCAAAAGCACGAAAGAAGCACCTACTATAGGATAGGAGTTCTTACCTGGCTGATAGGTTAAATCTTCGTAAAAGTCTTTATCCATAGACCATTTAGCATGAGAGGCTGCGGCTTGAATGGTTTCTACACTGGGAGCTAAATAATAGGTTTTATCTCTGTTAAGTAATCTTGCTACTGGAAGCTTATTTTCCTTGGCGTAGGTATATTCTACATAACCTATAGACCAATTGTTTTGTTTTATGTAGTTAGTGACCCCGGGGTTACCTTTGGCACCTATCCCCACCGGCCAATCAACTGAGGTACCTGCGCCCACTTTATTTTTCCACTCGGGACAGGCTTTAGAAAGATAGGTAGTAAAAAGCCAGGTAGTTCCTGACCCGTCTGACCTTCTAACCACAGTAATAGGAGCATCAGGAAGCTTGATATTAGGATTAAGTTTTTGAAGATAGGGATCATTCCATTTAGTGATTTTCCCAAGATAGATGTCACAAACCGCTTTTTCATCAAGGTTTAAGGATACTTCTTTTAATCCAGGTAAATTATAAGTTAAAACTACGGCCCCTATGATAGCAGGAAATTGGGCTAAATTATACTGTTTTAGTTCCTCAGAGGTTAAAGGTTTATCGCTTGCCCCAAAATCAACGGTTTTTGATTGAGCTTGTTTAATACCTCCTCCAGATCCTATCCCTTGGTAGTTTACTTTTATACCGGTAGCCTTATGATATTCATAAGCCCAGGCTTGAAAAACCGGTTGCGGGAAAGTTGCTCCTGCACCTGTAATCTCAGCTGCTTGAGCGCTTGCCGTGGTAAAAAATCCAATCCCAAGGGCTAAAGAAACCAACTTTTTAAACCATCCTTTTTTGTTTGCACCTTTTTGCATCTTTTAAACCTCCTTTTTATTTTGGTTTGTAATTAACGATAAACATGTTTTGTTAAAATTTGGTTAAAACTTTATGAAAGTTTGTTTAAAACGGAATAAAGATAAGAGAACTTTTAAAAGAGGTAGGCTTGGTTAAAACTTTATACGGCAAAGTAGAGGATTTTTAAAAAGCCTGAGATAGATGGTTGACATATACCAAAAACTTTTTATCTTTATGGTAAAAAGTTATGAAGAAAATCCTTATAGTAGAAGACGACCAAGACATAGCAAACCTTATTTCAGAGACGCTTTTAGCTCAAGGGTTTAAACCTTATGTGGTCAATTCTCTTGCTCAGGCTTATTCTTTCTTGCTACAATCTTCAGTAGACTTGGTAGTGCTTGATTTAATCCTTCCAGACGGAGACGGAATAGAGCTTTTAAAATATCTTAAGTTTACTTCTAAGTTTTCTAAGACTCCGGTAGTTATAGTCTCAGCCAGAGGAGCTGAGTTAGACCGAGTTTTAGGGCTTGAGTTAGGGGCTGATGACTATGTGGTAAAACCCTTTAGTTTAAGAGAACTAACCCTTAGGATTAAAAAACTTTTAAAAAACGAAGGTTTCTCCTCTTCTCAGGTTAAGGTAGGACCTCTTCTTCTTGATAAAGAAAAAAAGACCATCTCTTTAGAAGAAAAACCTTTAATCCTAACCCCTACAGAATACAAAATTTTAGAGCTTTTAATAGAAAATCCTGAAAAAGTCTTTTCAAGAGAAGAGCTTTCAAGTCATCTTTGGGCATTAGAAAAAGATTATTACTCGCGGGTGGTTGACGCCTATATTTGCCGATTAAGAGATAAACTTGGAGATTATGGATACCTGATAGAAACGGTAAGGGGATTTGGGTATAAACTTAAAAAAAATTCGTGAAAAATGGAACTATTTCTTATTTTTTCTATTGTATTAAATTCTGCTTTTGGTTTAGCTATCGTTTTTTTTATCAAAAACATAAAAAGGGCTAAAAATCAAATAGAAGAGTTAAAGCAAACAAAAAGTTTTTGGGAAGAGACCCTCTATCAATTAGAAATACCGGTTTTTTTGGTAGATAATAAAGAGGAAACTCAATGGCAAAACAAAGCTTCTTTAAGCTTTTTCGGAGACTTAAGAGGCAAAACATTTCAGATAGATTTACAGAAATTTTATCCCAAAAAATGGGAGGTTAAAACCTTATCCTTACAAAAAGGGCAAAAGGTTTATCTTTTGATAGACAAGTCTGAAGAAGAGATTTTTAAAAAAAGTTATACTATAGCCCTTTCTTATCTTTCTCATGAAATCAAAACGCCTTTTACCATCCTAAGAGGATATGCTGAAAAACTGGAGGCTGAAATCCTTAGCTCAAGCCAATACCCTCAGCTTCATACTTATTTTATTACCTTTAAAAATGCCTTAGACAAGATTGAGCGTTTGACTTCTAAACTTTTTACTTCTTTAGAATACTTGGTCAAAGACCTACCGTTAAAAAAAGAGCGTTTTGATTTAAGGATCGCCTTAGAGGAGGTAATTTTTTGGATAAAACCTTTATGTGAGGATAAAAACATAAGTTTAGAAGTAGAACTGCCGGAAAACCTATGGATAGAAGGGGATAAGGACTGGATGATGCAAGCCCTTATTAACCCTATAGAAAATGCGGTTAAGTTTACCCCTAAAAACGGTAAAATAACCATCAAATCTTATGTTAGGGAAGACCAAAAAATAAACATTCTTATAAGAGACCAAGGACCTGGGGTCAATCCTCAGGACCTGCCTTTCTTAGGGATGCCCTTTTTTAAATCCAGTGCTGAAAAAGGCTTGGGTTTTGGACTCTTTATCACCAAAAAGGTGATAGAAGCCCATCAAGGCAAACTTAAGTTTAGTCTACCTCCACAAGGAGGGCTTGAAGTTTTGATAGAACTACCGCTATGTAATCAGTAAGATTGGTGGTATAAGTTTTTAAAACTGCTTAGAATAGATTCTAAACTCCAAAGAGAGGGAGGTTAAGCCATGAAAGATAACCTGTCAATGTCAACTCCTAAGTTAATCGGAGGAATTGGATCGATATTGTTAATCTTAACCATGACCCCTTATTTTGGGATTGCTGCTGGGCTTGTAGGTATTGTACTTTTACTTATTTCTTTTAATATGTTTTCTAAAATATTTAATGACCCTCAGATTTTTAAGAACGCTCTCCTTTCTTTTATTTTTACCATAATAGGGGGATTTTTCGTTATATTTACCGTTGGGCTAACGTTTTTTTCGTTATTTACCATGATGGGATCTCATTTTCATTCTTTTCACATGTTTCCGCACGTTGGAATAGGTACTATTTTTGTTTGGATAATTCTCTATATATTACTGGTTATTAGTGCATATTACTTAAAAACTTCATTGTATTTACTCTCTTCTTATACAGGGGTTAATTTATATAAAACCGGAGGGTTTTTGTATTTTATCGGTAATATATTAATGATTATAGTGATAGGTGTTTTGATAAACTTGGTAGCTTGGATATTGATTGCCGTTGCCTTTTTCACCACCCCTGAAGAGATAAAGAGTGAAGCGTAGTTTTTGGTTTGTTGACAAATTTTAAACCCATGTTATTTACATATGTTGTTTAATTATAGCGGGTTGAAGTTGCGGAAGAGGGGTGAAAATCCCCCGCTGCCCCGCAGCCGTGACCGGGGACGAAAGCCGCTTGTCCGCATCGTTTGCGGACGGGGAAGGAGGTCCCAAGTAGGGGTAAAAACCCAAAAGGAGGCTTCCTTCCTTGGGCTAAGAGCCTTTTTGTTTAAAAGCTCTTAGCCGACAGACCACTGGTGCCGAAAGGCACCGGGAAGGTGCGGCGAGTAGGTTGATCCGGAAGCCGGAAGACCGCTTCGACCCAGAAAAAAACCCGAGGGGGTGAGGTCATGGGAAAAAATCTATTAAATCAGCTTAGCTTCTTTTTGATGGCAGGAATTTTAGCTTCTCCTGGCTTTTGCACAGAAAAACCCAAACCAGAAGAGTTTAAAGAGCTTCCTGAAGTAGTGGTTTCCGCGGATAGGGTTGAAGAGCCGATAAAAGAAACTACCGCTAAAGTAACGGTTATTACTAAAGAAGAACTTAAAAAGAAAAATTTTGTGTTGGTTACTGATGTTTTACGAACCCTTCCTCAAGTATATGTGAGGGCAAACGGAGGTCCTGGACAGACAGCAGGAGCAATTTTGTCAAGAGGGGCTAAATCTTATCATACCTTAGTTTTGATAGATGGGTTTAAAGTTAATGACCCATCCTTAGGGATGTTTGATTTTGGAAGCTTAACGGTTGATGATATAGAAAGGATTGAAATCGTAGAGGGTCCTCAAAGCACCCTTTATGGGTCTGAGGCTGTAGCCGGTGTGATAAACATCATAACTAAAAAAGGCAAAGGTAAACCTAAGGTAGGAATTTCTTTAGATGCGGGGTCTTATGGAACTTACAAACCTTCCTTTGAGGTAGCAGGAGAGTTTAAAGGCTTTGATTTTAGGTTAAATGCCTTTCATTACTATACCGATGGTTTTTCAGCTTCTCGTTATGGAAGTGAAAAAGATGGGTTTAAAAACTCCTTTGTTTCTACTAAGATGGGGGTTAATTTTCATCCTAAAGCACGGTTTGAAGTTTTGGGAAGGTATAGTTATGGCAGGACAGAATATGATGGTTATGATTTTCGATATAACTTAATAGACAAAGATTATGTTAGAAGAGAACATCACTATTTAATAGGTGCTAAACTTGATTTATCTCTTCTTCATAATTATAAACAGACTTTTTCTGTTTATAAAAACCGTTTTCAGAGGAAATTTTACGAACCTGATGGTTGGTTTCCTTATAATCGTTATACACCCTCAGCTGAAGGTTTTTCTTGGGAGAATTTTTTAAGCTTAGGGAAGGCTTATTCCTTGGTGTTTGGGGTAGACTTTAAGAGAGAAAAGGTAGAGATGTTATCAGAAAGTAGTTTAGGATTAACAAGTTATGATGAAAAAAGAGAACATGTAGGGATTTTTGTTAATAACAAATTTTCCTTTTTAGAAGAAAGACTTATTTTTAACGTAGGTTTAAGGCATGATGATTATAAAAACTTTGGAGAAAAAACTACTTATAGGTTAGGATTTAGGTATATAATTCCTCAGATTGAAGTAGTTTTAAAGGCTAATTACGGAACAAGTTTCAGGGCCCCAACGTTTGATGATCTTTTTTATCCTAATTACAGTAATCCAAACCTTAACCCAGAAGAGTCTAAAGGTTGGGACCTTTCCTTAGAAAGAGTCTTTTTTAAAGAACGACTTCTTTTAGGAATAAGTGCTTTTTATCAAAAATATAAGGACCTTATCCAGTTTGACCAAACAACCTGGAAACCTGAAAACATCGGAAAAGCTGTTATTAAAGGGGCTGAAGCCTATCTTAACCTAAGACTTACTCAAAACTTAAGCTTTAAAGCTAACTATACCTACTTAGACGCCGAGGACAGAGATAAAGGAAAATACCTTGTTTACAAACCTTCTCATAAAGCAGGGGCTACTTTAGAATACTCTTGGAAAAATTTGACACTTTTAGCTGATTATGTTTATACAGGAGAAAGGTTTCACGATAAAGATAATACGAAGAGCTTAAAACCTTACTCTCTGGTAAACCTTTCTGCCAATTATTCTTTTAACCCTAAGCTTAAGTTTTATTTTAGGATAGAAAACCTCTTTAACGCTAATTACGAGGAGGTAAAAGACTACGGGACCCCTGACAGGTCTATATATGGTGGTATAAAGTTTGACTACTAATATTTACTAAACCTAAACTATCAGGACCTTTTGTTTGATGATTGAAGTTTTTTAATTAAAAAAATCGCTTTTTTGAAAAAGCCTTGATAATCGGTTGCCCTTTTTTACTATTTATGATAATAGTTAAATTTATTAATCCTAAAACATAGGTTTAAAATGGAAAAAACAAAAGGAACTTTATATGTAGTTGGAGTGCCTATAGGTAATCTTGGGGACATTACCCTAAGGGCGTTAGAGGTGTTAAAAAGTGTTGAAATCATCGTTTCTGAAGACACAAGGTCTGTAAAAAAACTTCTTACTCATTATGGATGTGGTCCCAAAAAGCTGATAAGCCTTTATAAAGAGGTAGAGGTTGAGAAGACATATAAAGTGCTTAAGCTTTTAGAAGAAGCTAAAGATGTGGTTTTTACCAGTGAAGCAGGTTGTCCTCTTATTTCAGACCCAGGGGCTTATTTGGTAAAAGAGGCTCATAAAAGAGGCGTTAAAGTAGTTCCTGTCCCTGGGGTCTCATCCCTTACTTGTGCTCTTAGTGTTTCTGGGGTTGAATTAACCAAAGGTTTTATTTTTCTTGGTTTTTTGCCTCGTAAAAAAACCGAGCAAAAAAAAGTTTTAGAAAACTTGCCTGAAAACTTGCCTATCGTTATTTTTGAAAGTCCTCATAGGATGGGAAAAACCGTTAAAAACCTTCTTGAAATTCTCGGAAACCGTGAATGTTTTTTAGCTCGTGAGCTAACCAAACTTCATGAAGAGCTTCTTTGGACAGACCTTGAGACTTTAGCTCAAAGAGAAAATTTTTTAGGGGAAATTACCCTTATCATCCTTCCCCGAACAGATAAAGAAGAATCGGTTTTGTTAAAAAAAGGGCTTTCAGGGCTAAAAAAAAGAATAAGGGAGTTAAAAAAAGAGGGTTTAAAACCCAAGGAAATAGCTAAAATTTTAGCAGAGGAGTATAATATACCTGCAAAGGAGGTTTATCAGCTTATCACTGAGGGTTGATTAGTCTTTCAGGATGTTCTTTAAGAAAGGTCTCTACTTCTTTAAAGAATTCTTCAAGAAGCTGGGTTTCAGGCACTTTTTTGATTATTTTTCCTTCTCTAAAAATTACCCCAACCCCTTTACCTCCGGCAATACCTATGTCAGCCATCTTAGCCTCACCAGGCCCGTTGACAACACACCCCATAACCGCAAGTTTAAGATTAGCTTTAATTCTTTTAGTCCATGCCTCAACCTTTTGATAAAGCGAAAAAAGGTCTATTTCACATCTTCCGCAGGTAGGACAGGCTATAACCTCTGGATAAAGGGTTCTAAGCCCTAAGTTTTTAAGGATTTCATAAGCTACGTAAACCTCCTCTACCGGGTCTGCGGTTAAAGAAACCCTTAAGGTGTCTCCTATCCCTTTTAACAGGAGATAGGATATAGCCATGGTGTTTTTTATGGTCCCTGGTATAAGCCCTCCTGCCTCCGTAACCCCTACATGCAAAGGAAAATCAGATTTTTTAGAAAAGGCTTGATAAGCCTTAATGGTTTCCCACCAGTTAGAAGATTTAAGCGAGACTTTTAAGTTATGGTAATCCACTGTTTCTACCACGTATTCAACCCATCTTAAGGCACTTTCTACCATCGCTTTATAAGAAGGAACTTTATATTTTTTCAAAATTTCAGGTTCAAGGGATCCTGCGTTTATCCCTATTCTTACACAACAGTTGTAGTCTTTACAGATTTTAAGCAACCTTTCTAAATTAGCCTTGTTTTTAAAAGTCCCAGGGTTTATTCTTATGCCTGCACACCCTGCTTTGACGGCTTTTTCTCCTAACAGGGTAGCAAAATGAAGGTCAGCAATAACAGGGATAGGGCTTTCTTTTACTAAGTCTTTTAAGGCTTTAGCGGACTTTTCATCTGGAACAGCAACCCTAACGATTTCGCATCCAGCTTCAAAAAGTTTTTGAATTTGGGACAGAGTAGCATTAAGGTCTGCTGTAGGGGTATTGGTCATGCTTTGAACCCTGATGGGACTATCTCCACCTACAGAAATTTTACCAACCCAGACCTTACGAGTAACCCTTCTCTTGATTTTAGGATACATTTTTAGAAAGGTTTTACCTTTTTAACCGCCGGGCTTTCTTTCCTTCTTTTTACCAGATTTTCTCCAAAAAGAACGGTTTTAAGCCATTTGAATCCGAACTGCAAAAGCTTTAAATCATCTTTCTTGATTTCTTCTAAGGTTTTTTCGTCAACCTCAAACATATCTAAAAACTTGCTCTCAAAAACAAAGCTTCTAAACCTTTCTGGATTGGTGCTAACCATGAAAAACAGCTGAAGGCTTTTTTCTGGCACAGAAATCGGTCCAAGAGATTCTTTTTTCATGATGATTTCTGCCCATTCCAAAATAGGGTCTTCAAGACCAGGTATGCCTTGAGATTTACGATATTCATCAACCGTCATTTCCTCTCCAGAATCAAGTCCTTGACAAAAACCCTCTTTTACTAAGTAGTAAATTTCTTCGTTTTTTCTTTTATCTTTATTTCGAAAAAGCCCAAAACCTAAGGGATAATATCTACAAGCAAGAGGCCTTACTTCATAGATGTTACATCCACCATCTCCTAAAAAAGGACAGGTTTTTTCTTCGTTTTCACTCATCTTTAGCCTTGCTATCGGAAGTCCCGATTTAGGAAGAATAAAAGGCTCGGTGTATTGAAGCAGAAATTCATCTGTAGTAAGCCCAAGCTTATCCCTAATCCTTATGATGTCATAAGGGGTAAGGGGTAAAAACAGGTCTGAACAACAAAGTTTAAAACAAGGAACCCCAGGATGACATTGAAAAACAAATTTTGACTTTCCTGTAAGCCTGATAGGCACAAGAATTTTATCTAAACCTCTTAAATTTTGTAAAGCTTCCATCGGTAAACTCCTTTTCTGATTTTTAGTTGAACCTAAAAGGTTATAAAGAGCCGGCGGAGGGTTTCGAACCCTCGACCTGTGGATTACGAATCCACTGCTCTACCGCTGAGCTACGCCGGCGTTTTTTCCTATATTTTTTAAATTTTAATACCTTTTTAAATTTTTAAAAGAGAAGATAGATTTCGAAGTTTTGAGTTTAGATTTTTATCAAGGCCTCAAAAGATAGTGCAAAAGATTCTGTTATATTTTTCTGAAACTTGACCCTTTTTAAATTATTTATAGAATTAATTTAATGAGATTAGCCATTACTTTTGTTTCTGAAAAGGAAGCTGTTTTACCTATTCATTATAACGAAGTTTTGCAAGGGCTGATTTATCATCTTTTAGACAGAGCCCTTGCTGAAAAACTTCACAACGAAGGGTTTGTTTACCAAAAGAGGAGGTTTAAATTTTTTACCTTTTCTCGAATTTTTGGAAAATTAGAAAAAGAAAGAGATAAGTTTAAAATTTCTTCGCCTTTCAAGTTCTTTATCTCATCGCCTTATACAGAAATGCTTTTGAGTCTTACCTCAAATTTTTTGTATAATAAAGAGATACAGCTTGACGTAAACAGAGTTTGGCTTGAGTCTATAAAGGTTCTTCCATCCCCTGAGATAAGAAAAGAAATCCTTATACGGATGCTATCACCTTTGACAGTTTATAGCACACTTTATGGTGCTGATGGTAAAAAGAAGACTTATTACTATCATCCAAACGAGAAAAATTTTTCAATGCTTGTGAAGGAAAATATCATAAAGAAGTATAAGGCATTTTACAAGAAGATGCCACCTTCAGAGGAGTTTTTTATAGAGCCTATTAAGCTGGAAAAGGGAAACGAGAAGATAATTATTTACAAGGGTTTTGTGATAAAGGGATGGATGGGAAATTTTGTGCTAAGGGGAGATCCAGAACTTTTAAGACTTGCTTACGATGCAGGCCTTGGTGCAAAAAATTCCCAAGGTTTTGGAATGTTTGAAGTTATAAAATAAAAATTTTATTTTAATTAAAATTTTCTTTCAATTCCTCATAGGTAGGCTTAAAACATCCACTATTTCTTTATTTTCTAAAAATATATCGAAGTTTCAATTCCTCATAGGTAGGCTCGCAACACTTAGTTGAAAAATTGAGAAAGTTTTTAGAAAGTGTTTCAATTCCTCATAGGTAGGCTCGCAACGGAGTTAATAGATTTATACGATGAAGAATTAGCAAAGTTTCAATTCCTCATAGGTAGGCTTAAAACCTATCAAAGGTAAAATGTTTAACAAGCTAAAAGCTTCTTTCAATTCCTCATAGGTAGGCTTAAAACCAGCTAAAGTATCATTATAAATAAACGCTCCATAAAGCTTTCAATTCCTCATAGGTAGGCTTAAAACTATATAAAACTAGTTTAACACTTGATTTTTCGCATCCATTTCAATTCCTCATAGGTAGGCTTAAAACACCGCACAACACCCGGCACTTTCTTACCCTCCTCAATTTCAATTCCTCATAGGTAGGCTTAAAACATCAAATAATCATAAACTCTACTTATTATTTCTTCATTTCAATTCCTCATAGGTAGGCTTAAAACTCTATCTGTAGAAGTCAGTTCTACTTTAAACTTGTAATTTCAATTCCTCATAGGTAGGCTTAAAACCCCTCGGAAACCTCACCTTTACACTTCCTACCTGAACATTTCAATTCCTCATAGGTAGGCTTAAAACTATAAAAAGAAACTATATACAGAGAGACAGTAAAAACATTTCAATTCCTCATAGGTAGGCTTAAAACCCATCAAATCTTTTACATAATTTATCTGCTTCATAGAATTTCAATTCCTCATAGGTAGGCTTAAAACATTATTTAATTATTGCAGAAAAAAAGACGTTAGCAGATTTCAATTCCTCATAGGTAGGCTTAAAACGTGTAAAAGCGACAAATCTTGCTCAGTTTCTGAAAAATTTCAATTCCTCATAGGTAGGCTTAAAACCATCCCCAAAGCTGTGGATTAGTTATCAGCGTTACAAATTTCAATTCCTCATAGGTAGGCTTAAAACCAGGCTGACGGTAAACATTTTTTTTGATTTTTTTTTATTTCAATTCCTCATAGGTAGGCTTAAAACCAAGCCGAAAACCCTTTACTGGAACCTTACCGTTAAGATTTCAATTCCTCATAGGTAGGCTTAAAACCTCACGTAAAAAAGAAGCTCCAGCTAAGCTTTCTTTATTTCAATTCCTCATAGGTAGGCTTAAAACTACGAAAAAGCTTTTTGCCTTAACTTGCCTTCTCCAATTTCAATTCCTCATAGGTAGGCTTAAAACACAGCAGTCAACTAAAAAACCGGCTGAAGTTCTCGATTTCAATTCCTCATAGGTAGGCTTAAAACCTAACTGCCCCTCGTCGTCCAACGGGGGCTTTTCCTTATTTCAATTCCTCATAGGTAGGCTTAAAACTTGAGCAATCGCTTAAGAAACCGCGAGAGATCCTCGCATTTCAATTCCTCATAGGTAGGCTTAAAACTCGTTTACTACAATCGACGTAGCCCCCCGCGGGTCATTTCAATTCCTCATAGGTAGGCTTAAAACTTGAAGAAAAATTCAAACAATTCATAATCATGAATCGATTTCAATTCCTCATAGGTAGGCTTAAAACGCAGCGTTTTCGTGCAAAACGAAAAGGAGCAGGCATATTTCAATTCCTCATAGGTAGGCTTAAAACTTCAAACGGAAGAGGTTCATATTTAGGACAAACAGCATTTCAATTCCTCATAGGTAGGCTTAAAACGCCTGTTTATATTCCGAATGAAGATTGCGAACGTTTATTTCAATTCCTCATAGGTAGGCTTAAAACTTGTAAATTTTTAAATGGTGTATTAGTTGTTATAAAAATTTCAATTCCTCATAGGTAGGCTTAAAACAGTGTTTTTGTTAAAAAGCCAAATAGGGAAAATGCGATTTCAATTCCTCATAGGTAGGCTTAAAACCAAAAGCCGTTTTTCTTCTTTTTCTAAACCCTTTTTATTTCAATTCCTCATAGGTAGGCTTAAAACTTTCACTGAAAAGTGAAAAAAGGATGTAGGACATGTATTTCAATTCCTCATAGGTAGGCTTAAAACGAAGAATTGATTCGTAATGACGAATTTTTCACAGAGATTTCAATTCCTCATAGGTAGGCTTAAAACCGGGAAGTATTCAAAGTAGTCCTCATTAGGTACATGTATTTCAATTCCTCATAGGTAGGCTTAAAACTCTTGGTAAAAAGAACGGAGGTTCATCTTTATAAATTTCAATTCCTCATAGGTAGGCTTAAAACCGTTCAGAGCGGATGGTCAAAACAAACTTGATGTAGTATTTCAATTCCTCATAGGTAGGCTTAAAACAAAATATATATCACTTCTGTGACGACCCAAATTGTGATTTCAATTCCTCATAGGTAGGCTTAAAACTGAGTTTGATTACGCGCAAATGGCTGAAATTAGAATATTTCAATTCCTCATAGGTAGGCTTAAAACAAGGCAAATACAATACCAACATAAAGAAGAAGAGCAATTTCAATTCCTCATAGGTAGGCTTAAAACAAACTACTTCATCCTTCTTGCAAGAGAGATTTGGTCATTTCAATTCCTCATAGGTAGGCTTAAAACTGAGGTAGTAGAAAACAAGGATAAAATAGTAGTCGTATTTCAATTCCTCATAGGTAGGCTTAAAACCACATGGATGCCATATCTCTGTTGGTGGTGTATGCTGATTTCAATTCCTCATAGGTAGGCTTAAAACCCTTGTTAAGACTAATAAAACATCCACATCCACACCACATTTCAATTCCTCATAGGTAGGCTTAAAACCCGTGCAACTGATAATATATCTACTTTTGTTTCATTCATTTCAATTCCTCATAGGTAGGCTTAAAACATTGAGCTAAGAAATCAAAAAACTCCAAATCATTATTATTTCAATTCCTCATAGGTAGGCTTAAAACGAAGAGAAAACTTCTGAATGAAGAGGATATAGCGAGATTTCAATTCCTCATAGGTAGGCTTAAAACGAAAAGTCTATGGCTTTTTTACGATTAAACTTCAACTATTTCAATTCCTCATAGGTAGGCTTAAAACTAGTATAATATTAGAAAATTACTATCTTTCAACCAAATTTCAATTCCTCATAGGTAGGCTTAAAACATGAAGAGATAGCAAAGTTAGCTAAACAGAGAGGCATTTCAATTCCTCATAGGTAGGCTTAAAACCCCTGTCCCCCATGCTCCCCAAATGAGGGCATGCACATTTCAATTCCTCATAGGTAGGCTTAAAACTAGCAAAGGAGGTGTGTTATGAGTACAAACAACTTTATTTCAATTCCTCATAGGTAGGCTTAAAACAAAGACCTTGAGCAATTTAACGATGGATCTTATTTATTTCAATTCCTCATAGGTAGGCTTAAAACTCGTAGACAGGGCTTGGTATGTAATTTTTCTTTTTATTTCAATTCCTCATAGGTAGGCTTAAAACAACGTCGAACTCAAATCCATTTGTTTTTATTGTAAAATTTCAATTCCTCATAGGTAGGCTTAAAACGAGTTTGCTTTAGGTTCTTAGTGTTTTGTTTTTTTTATTTCAATTCCTCATAGGTAGGCTTAAAACTAGGCTTTGCGATAAAAAACCTTCCTTTATCAATAATTTCAATTCCTCATAGGTAGGCTTAAAACGGATTTGTTTGATGTAACTGTAAAACCGAAAGACAGCATTTCAATTCCTCATAGGTAGGCTTAAAACTCGTTAAATCATTACCGTGGAAAAGAAATCCAAGAATTTCAATTCCTCATAGGTAGGCTTAAAACTACGATTAGTGCATTAATTCAAGAAATGAAGCTTCAATTTCAATTCCTCATAGGTAGGCTTAAAACAGAGAAAGAGATGTTGAGGAAGTTGTATGTAGAAGAATTTCAATTCCTCATAGGTAGGCTTAAAACTAATTGCGAAAAAGATATATGATGAGATGAAAGAGAGATTTCAATTCCTCATAGGTAGGCTTAAAACCTTAAAAAGCACTATAAAGACATTTATAAAGATCTTATTTCAATTCCTCATAGGTAGGCTTAAAACCGGAATAATAAATATTTTCTCGTTCCATTGCGGGGTAATTTCAATTCCTCATAGGTAGGCTTAAAACCCTTCAGAGAAAAAGAAGAGCAAGAAAACCTACCTATTTCAATTCCTCATAGGTAGGCTTAAAACGCTTAATGACATAATTTTAGATCCCTTCGCCGGCTCATTTCAATTCCTCATAGGTAGGCTTAAAACGAGACATTCTCTCCTGAAAGTGTCCCCTCATTTTTGATTTCAATTCCTCATAGGTAGGCTTAAAACATTTTTGTTATCATCAAAAATACCATTATCGACGTAATTTCAATTCCTCATAGGTAGGCTTAAAACCTATGTGTCTCATTATCTGTTGCAAAAACGACAAAATTTCAATTCCTCATAGGTAGGCTTAAAACATTTTCTCCAAAGCTCATAGCCCCTCTGCCAACCTGATTTCAATTCCTCATAGGTAGGCTTAAAACGATTTAGCAGTCTATCAATGTATTTGGTTATAAAATATTTCAATTCCTCATAGGTAGGCTTAAAACAATTACTAAACAATTCATAAAGGGGCTTTACACGGCATTTCAATTCCTCATAGGTAGGCTTAAAACTAATAAATAAACAAGCCAATATGCAAAAAGCCCCAGATTTCAATTCCTCATAGGTAGGCTTAAAACCATAACGGACACTTGAATTTCGGTATGTTAGGAGAATTTCAATTCCTCATAGGTAGGCTTAAAACCTTATCCTGTCAGAAAATAAGTTCCTTTTTTCTTCATTTCAATTCCTCATAGGTAGGCTTAAAACTGGGTGGCAGCAAAAGCTGCCACCTGGGACACCAAAATTTCAATTCCTCATAGGTAGGCTTAAAACAACATTTTACACATTTAATATCAAAACAACCAAACAATTTCAATTCCTCATAGGTAGGCTTAAAACTGGGGTCATCATGCTTGCCAAAGACTTCGACAAATAGATTTCAATTCCTCATAGGTAGGCTTAAAACTATAATGATGATATGAGGTGTTTATTTGAAAGTATAATTTCAATTCCTCATAGGTAGGCTTAAAACAGAATTACTGTTGATGAAGCTCGGGAATTACTCCAAATTTCAATTCCTCATAGGTAGGCTTAAAACTTCATATAGTTGACGATCTAAAACCTCGCCGCCCTCATTTCAATTCCTCATAGGTAGGCTTAAAACAAGCTTCTTCTCTTCAAAAATACCCCGCATCGATTTATTTCAATTCCTCATAGGTAGGCTTAAAACAGCTCTATTTATTGAAAATAATCAATTAGAACTAATATTTCAATTCCTCATAGGTAGGCTTAAAACGTTAACGAAGAAGAGATAAAAAGAGCAGAAAAAAAGATTTCAATTCCTCATAGGTAGGCTTAAAACAGGTATTCACTTTGCTTTAAAGCAAAGATTACCAGAATTTCAATTCCTCATAGGTAGGCTTAAAACTTGAAAGAGAAATCAACGAAGATTATGTCTTAGTGATTTCAATTCCTCATAGGTAGGCTTAAAACGAAGCTTCAATGGGTAGAAATATAACTAATATAAGGGATTTCAATTCCTCATAGGTAGGCTTAAAACGCTAAGAAATCAAAAAATTCTATATCACTATCAGGTTATTTCAATTCCTCATAGGTAGGCTTAAAACATAACTGCCATCCACCCCAAACGGCTCACCAAAAATTATTTCAATTCCTCATAGGTAGGCTTAAAACAGATTTAACAGATGCGGTTATTGGTGAGACATTTATATTTCAATTCCTCATAGGTAGGCTTAAAACCGAAAAAATCTGAGTATGTCCCTGAGCCTGTCTATGATTTCAATTCCTCATAGGTAGGCTTAAAACTGAGGAAAAAGTTTATAAAGTCATTGACAAATACGAAATTTCAATTCCTCATAGGTAGGCTTAAAACTTATCAATAATGGATACTTCCCATTCCTCACCTACTTATTTCAATTCCTCATAGGTAGGCTTAAAACTTTATTCATTTCTTCTAATTTCTATTTCTATTACAGATTTCAATTCCTCATAGGTAGGCTTAAAACTCTTCTCCAAAGTCCGTAAATCCCATCCCATCCCGGATTTCAATTCCTCATAGGTAGGCTTAAAACTCTTCTTTCAGGAATTGACGCACCAGCTATTTCTAAATTTCAATTCCTCATAGGTAGGCTTAAAACTTCAAATCCAGCGACATATACCGCTGAAACCTTATCATTTCAATTCCTCATAGGTAGGCTTAAAACAGTTTGCGTGAATACCAAGCCCTATGAAAGATCCCGATTTCAATTCCTCATAGGTAGGCTTAAAACACAAGCAAAGTTTGCACAGAAGACAGAAAACTCGTAATTTCAATTCCTCATAGGTAGGCTTAAAACATGCTGAAAAGAATTGACAAGGCTATTCAATACATAAATTTCAATTCCTCATAGGTAGGCTTAAAACTTCTCGTCTTCTATTTCGTCAATGCGGGGGAGGATGATTTCAATTCCTCATAGGTAGGCTTAAAACCTTGCGTAGGTCTGAAGATTGATTAATAACCTTTCATTTCAATTCCTCATAGGTAGGCTTAAAACTCCACAAAGAGGACACTTACGAAAAATATTTTCTTTATTTCAATTCCTCATAGGTAGGCTTAAAACTCCAAGCAATGAAATCCTCTACAGCCTTTTCTACTATTTCAATTCCTCATAGGTAGGCTTAAAACAGTTCTTAGGAGACGAGCTTGTAGAGCTTGAAGTCAATTTCAATTCCTCATAGGTAGGCTTAAAACTCTGGACTATAAACTTCTACATCCGCTATGTCCTGAATTTCAATTCCTCATAGGTAGGCTTAAAACGCAAAATGGGAAGTGTTCTTGCAAGAGCAATGCTTGCATTTCAATTCCTCATAGGTAGGCTTAAAACGAAAGGGACCAGCTTTAGAAAAAGTAGCACAAAAAAATTTCAATTCCTCATAGGTAGGCTTAAAACCGAAATATGTTTGCTTTTAAGTGTTTAAAAGTAAAATTTCAATTCCTCATAGGTAGGCTTAAAACTTAAAGGAATTTTTAGCGGCGATTTTGCGGGAGGCGATTTCAATTCCTCATAGGTAGGCTTAAAACAGAAAATTAAGATATATCTGCACAAGACGTCTGAGTATTTCAATTCCTCATAGGTAGGCTTAAAACGTTTAAAGTTTCGTCGTAAATAACAATTTCGTCCTTATTTCAATTCCTCATAGGTAGGCTTAAAACAGGGAATGTATAAGTTTTATAAACTGCAAAAAGAAAATTTCAATTCCTCATAGGTAGGCTTAAAACCGTAGTTTAAATTTAAAATATACTTTAATTTCAAAAAAAATAAAATCTCATTTTTGCGTCAACTTATAAGCAAAGAATAAAAATTTATTAAATTAATCAACTTTTATTCAATTGTCAAAGAACAGAAATTTTTTACTAAGTATTTTAAAAAATCTGTTTGTCTCATCCCGTCTAAGCATTAAAACACAGTGTTCTTTTTATTGTACAAAAATTTTTTAGAGAAAGCACTGTAGTTTATCAACTTTCTATACTTTCGTCTCAATATCTCTTTTTTCACTTTTTTACTTCAAAATTTTAAATCAATCTCTAAGAATTTAAATACTTTTCAGAGGGGTTAAAATAATTAAAATAAATTATGAAATTGGTCCCACCTTTAAAATTTAGATAATATTATCAAAATATACTTCTTCTTCCTCTTTTTTGAGTATTTTATCAATTCCATACCAGTATACTTCTTCTGCTTGCTCTCTTGAAAGTTTTAAAACCTGAAATCCTTTGAATTCATGAGTTCTTAAGTTTGAGAGTTTCCCACCTTCCCAGTAAAATACTGGGATGTTAATCGAATACTCGTAAAGGATTTTCTTAAGCATCCATTTAGTTTCTATTTTATTTAAACCATTTGATAACTTCTTATTAAGTTCGTCCACAATTTCTTCCCATGTTATTTTGTTTAAATCTAGATTTTCAACGATTTCGGCAAACTTTTCTGTTAATTCATCTCCATAATGCTTCATAATTTCAGGAATTACCACTTGAATTCCAGCTATTCTTCTAAAAACCCGCTGTGCTTGACTCTTTTTTTCAACTGTAAAGTATTTCAGGAAATCTAAGTTTTCTCTGATTTTTTTAATGTAAAAATCCTTAAGTGTTCCTTGATAACCTTCAACTTCGACTTCTCTGTTGAAAACTTCATTTACCATTGCTCTCTCATCGTCGTAGTTCAGAACTTTACCTTCGAATTCTTTTAAAACCTCGATTGTTTTTTCTATAACTTTTTTATCATAAATCGCTTTAGTTCCTTTGTCTATTTTTGTTTTACCTTCTTCTTGCTCTCCGGCAAAAATAACGATGTTTGGCTCTTCTTTATTATAATCTTGATCCTTATTTCTATAGACTCTACCCCATCTCTGGATTTGACTATCTATAGTTGAAATCTCCGTAATCATTGCGTCAAAATCTAGATCAACCGAGGCTTCGATAATTTGAGTTGCAACAACAATAGCTGGCTTATCTGGGTTTATTTTTTCACCTTCTTGTTTTAGTTTACTAATCTCTTCTTCGTTTTTGTTAGGTTTGATGAGTTCCTTAATCAACTTAATGCGCCTACTTTTTTCTTTCTCGATTAATCGGGAGTGCAAAAGAAAGATGTTTGGATAATCTTTGTTTTTTAACCATTCGTAGATAGCTATTGCCTTGCTAACATTGTTTACGACTATGAACATGTTTTTGTCTTTGAACTCATCGAGCCATAACTCAAGTTCATCCGATATATCTATATCTTTTTTACCTTTTTTTAATTCTTTATCTTTTTTATCATTATCTACGTATTTAACAAGAGCCTTATCTACAACCTTAATCTTATGCCTCTTGATGTTGTAGTTCTTGACATTTTCTTTAATATCCTGCAAATCTATAAAATCAAACTGCAAATCTGTAAAATCAACTTCACCTTTAAGGAACGGTTCAAAGTAAGGTGGCAGCGTTGCTGTCATCACAATCACAACACCACCAAGTTTTTGGACAATTTGAAGCGTTTTCACTATTATGGATGCCATTTCTTCATCATAAGTCTGAACTTCATCAATCACTATAGAAGATAATGGATAGACGGCCAAAACTTTATCCGAACCGTAGTAGTTTAAAGATGTTAGAAAAACCTGATCTGGCGTAGTTAGTAAAATTGGAGACGATAAGAGTTTTGCTGCGGTTAACTTCTTTTCTATATCTCCCGATTCATAAACTTTTTCTCTCCCCAGATATTCTATGAACGCAGTAGAATGCAAAACATCAACGAATTCTTTTTCGAAATATGCATGATCCGCCTCTCTGAATCTAAAAAAAAGATCATTTAACGCCACTCTAAGGGGTAAGGTGTAGATCAGCTTTCTATTATTTTTCTCTGCCCATAACAGTGCAAATTCTGTTTTTCCAGAACCTGTAGGTGCCACCAGGACTATAGGCTTTAGAGGATCTATTTTTTCTAAGATGTTTTCTTGCCATAATGAATCTGATTTAACTTTGGTTTTTATCCTCTCTTTCAGAGTAGTATAAACATCTTCCATATTGTTTATTTTCTCTAACTCTAAATCAACGCCACCGCTTGCAGAATAATCGCATCTCCTCAAACAACCAAGAAATAGCATAAAATCGTAATCTGGATTTTCATTGTTAATGTTATAAAAATCTGCGAATTCAGATATATCGTCTTCGCGATTTTCTATTTTTTCAAGAAGGTCTTTTGCTCTTTCAAAAACGTTGATTTTTTGAATCTTACTAACAGCTGATTTTATAAAATCTTCTTCAAATTTTTCGTTGATTTCGTTTAAAAGATCATTTAAGAAATCATCAATTTCATCCTTTTTCTCAATCAAGAACTTTAAATATAGCATTATGTTCTCACGATAGTCTTCTACAATTCCCATGAGGTCTTTCTCATTTACAAAGTACCCGTTATAGTGATGGAGTAATACAGCAGTTCTAATTTTCGCGTTCCATTCACTGTTATCTAAAAGTATAGAAGCCCAGATAGAAGACAGTACTTCGTGATCCTTCAGATTAACATTTCGCAATACTTTAAGAAATTCCTTAACTTTTTCCCACTCTTCAGAAGCTTTGTCATACACCATTTTTTGAAATTCGTAATTTACTTTTCCTAAATCATGTAAAATTATAGCCGTTGCTAAAGCCTCAAAAAATTCGATGTCTTTTAACTGCTGGCATTTTATGGATTCTTTGTTTGCATCTATAAAATTCTTTAATTGTTTTGCTCTTTGTAGGGCCTCAATTATGTGCTCTTTAAACAAAAGGCTCTCTTGGCCTTCGGATTTTGCCCTTAACAAATCTATTAGCTTCATCACAACCACCCGAATTCTGAAGGGATCTTAAATATAAGATTTTTTCCGTTCAGGTTTATCTTAAATGTCTCAACTTTAACTTCTTTGCTTAGATAAACCACATAATCAAGCCCTGTGTAGATAACAGTTTCAAAACAAACCTTTCTTTCAGTTTTTTTGTTGATTTCTGCTTTGTTTTTGACAGGCTTGCCATCATTCCAAAATTCCACCCTAACTGGAATCGAGTAAACAGGAAACTTCTCGTTTTTTATTGGAAAACGTTTTCCATTGGCTTTCAGCTTAATATACGTTGGATACGTTAACCAGATGTTTTTCTTTACAGTTTTTGTTTCTATGTTTTTGGGATTTATGTCCAATACTTTTCTTATGTACACAACATCCTCGCTTCTTCCGAGGGACAGTATTTTATTAGGTTTTTCCAAAGCATAATGTATTTCATCGACGATTTCCTTAGGTCCTTTAATAAAGAAGTAGAGATGACCATTAAAAAGTTCTTGCTGGTGAACCGGAGTTCTCTGGGCTTTAATACCCTCATTGTATAGTAGTTTCCCCTGATTTATTACTTTTAATTTACTATCAACCTCTACATACCCCTTGATTAACTGCTGGTAGTTCCAGAACACACTCTCAAATCCTCCGTGAATGCTGACTCTTAGTTTCCAGAACTCAAGCTCATAATACCTGTCAGTTGCATTTTGCAGCATTCCTATTACCGTGCTTTTGGGCGGTAGAGGATATGATTGCGCATAGTAAAAAGTGAATAGGTTCCTGTATTGTGAAAAAGGTTGGAACAGTTCAACGTATATTATTTTCTCATTCATATTTATCTTTTTAATCTAATTTTCTGTTGACAATCTTAATGCTTCTTCAATTTTTTTAATAATATCTTCCTTTGCCTTCACTTCTAGTTCTTCTTTCTTCGGTGTGTAATCGCAAAAGTCTTTTCGATAGTAAATATACAATCCGGCGTTGTTGTCAACGTTATCCGTTAGCCCTATCTTGAACAATGGCATCAACCCTTCTTCAATTTCATTTTCAACTATTTCTGTATCTCCCTCTTTCCTATAAGTCCTCTTAACTTTATAGTGCGTTTTTCTCTCTAACATTATTTTGTCAATGAATGTCTCGTATCTTCCGTCCCTATAGATACCAAGCACAACAAGCCATGGTGAAAGGTCTTCTCTTCTCCCCTTGATGTCTCTTTTTAGGTTTAATACCGTCTCAATTAACTGAACAACTCTTTCTTTTGCCGTATTCTGATCGATCACAATATCTCCTATCTTTTCATCTCCGTGTTCCTCTTTAAGATATTTTCCGATTCTTTCGACATCTATTGTAATGTTGTATACGTAAAAGTCAGGTTTTTCTTCAATCGTCACTGGATTGCTACCCTTACCACCTGCTCTTCTGACCATATCCAAATTTGCCATAGTATGCGCATCGAGATTTGTAGGTGTCAGTGATATGGCATGACTTATTTTTACAGGTGAGGTTCTTGTTAAAGCTGCCTGCTCGCTGCCTTTTTCTGCAATCATGAATCCAAACAGATCAAATTCGGGAAATTCCTTGAAAATTTTTTCTAGGAACTCCTTGTCTTTCTTTTTAAGTCTTACAACTTCTCCTTTTTCCACATGTAATTCGTTTTGTCCTGCCAACTTCCATTTTTCGGGAAATAGCTTATTCGCCCAGTGCAATATACTGTATCTAAGTGCGTATCTGCTTACCAAAACATATTGTCTACCATCCCATTTTGTTATCTTCTTAAGTTCTTGGTAGTTTGTCCCTCCACCCCAATCGTAGTTTAAGGAGTTGCCATAAAAAACTATATCCATCGAAATATACTTAACGTTGGATTCATTACTCATTGGAATCACCTCCTATTTCTGTTTTAGATTCACCAGACATTATACCCATAACAATTGCATAAGCTATTTTATCAAAATTCTCCACTGTTTCGTGTTCAAACTGAAGAGTGCTTAGGAGCTCCGCAAATTCCTTCACTTTTTCACTCTTCTCAACACTTATGTTGTTGACGTTTTTCAGAATTAGCCATAAAAATCGTTTTCTGTCGTTCGTTTTCAATGCGTTTAGAAGGTCGTAAACGAGCCTCTGCCTTGATTTTTCAGTGCCTATGTTGCTGAATACTTCTCTTGTTAGATTTCTCAAATTTTTCAACTCCCACGGTTTTACCGAATAAAATTCATATTCATTCTTCTTCTCCATCAGCTTCACCTCCTCCAAGCAGACCTGCAACCAAAATTAGAGCGTAATTTTTCCAGCTTAGATCGTTAGAGAGTATTTTATCGAATATAAAACTCATTAGAGTTTTAACAACTTTTTCTTCCCCCTTTTTCTCAACAAGAGCTTTTAAAACCGTGTTTACAAACCGGTGTTTATTGTCTCTCCTTATTGCACTTAGTAAAAGATTAGCATAACTTTTTCTCTCATCACTATCTTCAAGTATTTCACTAATTGTTCTAACCGCACCAAAAGCTTTTATCGCATCATCCTTTATTTCTGATAAAAGCTGTCTGTAGCTATTAAAGAAATAATCTCCGAACAATCTGTTATCATGCCCAAATTCTCTTACTTTTGCATCTACTATGCTCGCGTAAACCATTCTTCTTTTTATTCTTCCGACACTTTCCTCACTCAAGTTTAACCTTTCTGCTAAGTAAAGATGAATGTTGTTTATAAGATGCGGTAAAAGGGGTTTTTGTTTTATAAATTCTTCAAGGAGCCAAACCTGCTGTTCTATTTTCCCGTTTGACGCTTTTACAGCTATATTTCTATTTATAGTGTCTCTTATCGTATCATCGAGGATTATGCTTGCCTGTAGTTTTAAAATTCCTATGTATTCTACTCCTATTAAATCCTGTTGAGAAAGGGATTTGTATCGGATTAAATACATATTTTCGAGAACCCAAGTTGTTTCGGTTTCAACCAATGTGTCTATTATCGCCTGCCAAGTCAATCTAAGTATCTTCAGATTTTTATCGCTATCCTTAATATAAACTTTAATCTTTTTATTAATCCGATATGTGAAATCCAAATCATTGCTATAGAAAAACACATTACCGATTCCTCTTACGTTAACAAAAGCATTCAAGAAATTAATAAGATAAACAAATAAGTATGGCACATCTTTCAGTATTGTTTCTGCTCTAAATTTAGTATATGAAATATTAGGGAACTCTTTATCTGACGGTAAAAATTTGCTGATGGTTTTATCGATTTTAGATAAATAATCTGAATAACTTGTGTCGCCATCTAAAAGATTTTTTAAGTCTTCCAGCTGTTCAAAAATTCCTTTTGAGTTGTTGAAAAATAGATAGTTTTTGAAGAAACTACTGTCAATCGGGATTCTATAGAATACGCTCTTGTCTTTAGAAACATTTTTCGACTTAACTACATCCCAAATTCTGTTAAGGTAATTTTCGAGTTCTTTGTGTTTCCTTACAATATTTTCAATTTCTTTACGAAGATCATCATCCGTAAAGTTGCCTAAATTTTCTTCTAAGCATCTTATATCATCAATTTCTAAATTATGTGATCCTTCTTTAATAAATTCTTTACGTTTTCCGAGGACTTCCTTAATTTTTTCTTTAAAATTATTGTTTTTTAATATATTACCTATCAACTCCTCTCTGTCCCTAACTAAATTTATGTACCCATCATCAGCATATTGAGACTTTACTTTACCTCTCGCGTCCTTTACCTTGCCTCCCTTATAGCATTCTGATTCGTGCATTATTTCTAATTTCTTTTCAACCCAAGTCTCCCTAAAAAGTTCAGTAATAAACTTCCACCAAATTTCTTCTAAAATTTTTTTGCCTAATCCTTTATTTTTCTCTATAAAGCTAATCGCTTCCGTTTTTAATTCTTTCTTATCTTTTTTTGAAAGGTTATAGAAATAAGCAAACGGAAAGTATCCATAATACACGACCTCTGGTTCTTCACTAATTCTTTCTCTTAGTTTTTCTAAATCCCACCCATAAACTTCTTCCATCAAATTCACGAACCCCAAAATCCCTGCATCGATAAACCAGTTGCCGGTAAATTGAAGTTGATTCGGATTATTAGAAGATTTGCCTGATTTTTGGTTTACATGTTCCTCAATTCTTGGTTTACTCATACTTTCTTTATCATTTAAAACATTGCTGTTCTTATTTTAAAAAGCCTGCCTTATAAATCACCTCAAGAGGTCATCTACTTTGGTAGTTGTTCCTTTTGCACCTTCAATTAATCGTTTTATTTTGCAAAATTTTTTTTCGTAATGTTATAGATAACAAAATGTGTTGGTTATTATTTTTTTTAATTTTCTTATTATTGAAAAATTGTAGTTTTTAAAATTTTTCTGTCAAGTTTAAATAAATTTAATTTTTAGCCGAAAAAAATTTAAAAAGCAGTCTTTTTTATGATAAATTAAACAAAAATGGAGATTTTTAAAAATGTTGAAAGAAAGTTTCACAGGCACACAGGTAGCTTATTATGTAGTCTGTAAAAGAAAACTCTGGCTTTTTTCTCATCAGATAAGTTTTGAAAAATATTCTGATTATGTGGAGCTTGGTAAATTAATAGATGAAGAAGCTTTTAAGAAGGAAAAGTATAAAGATATAGAACTCGGAGATGTAAAAATAGATTTTATAAAAACAAAAGATGGGATTGTGGTTCATGAGATAAAAAAGTCAAGAAAATTGGAGCCTGCTCATATTTGGCAGGTTAAGTTTTATATATACAAACTGAAAAAATTGGGGATAAATTGTTCTTCAGGAATTATTCATTACCCAAAACTTTTCAAAAAAATTGAGGTTAAATTTGTTGAGGAAGACGAAAGAATAATCGAAAATTTTAAAAAAGAGATAAACCAGATTTTAAATTCTCCTCTACCTCCTACAATACAAAAGCCTTACTGCAAAAATTGTAGTTACTATGAATTTTGCTATAGTTAAAATTATAGAGGATTTAAGATGAGATCTTTTTACCTTTTTTCTTCGGGCAAACTTGAAAGAAGAGAAAACACCCTTTGTCTATCTACTTCAGAAGGGAAAAGATTTATTCCTGTTACTCAAGTGGAGCAGATTTATCTCTTTGGAGAAAACACCCTTAACACAAAGCTTGTAAATTTTCTATCTCAAAATGGTATTCTACTTCACTTTTTCAATTATTATGGATATTACACCGGAAGTTTTTATCCTCGAGAAACAAACATATCAGGCACAGTGATAGTAAAACAAGTTGAGCATTACCTAAACCCTTCTCAAAGGCTTTATCTGGCTAAAGAAATCATTGCTTCTGCAATCCATAATATTCATAGAATTCTTGAAAAAAGAGAGTATGAAAAAGAAATTTTAGGCTTAAGAAAATGTGAAGAAGAAGTGATGCAAGCTAAATCTATAAATGAAATAATGCTTATAGAAGCAAAGGCTCGTAGAATTTATTATTCTACTTTTGAAAGGATCACCAATTGGGAATTTGGCGAAAGAAGTTTTAGGCCTCCCGAAAACCCTTTAAACGCTTTAATTTCTTTTGGTAATTCAATGCTTTATACCACCATTTTAAAAGAGATTTACCATACCCAACTTAATCCAGCGGTGAGTTTTTTACATGAACCGTTTGAAAGAAGGTTTTCTTTAGCTCTTGATATTTCTGAGATTTTTAAACCTTTGATAGTAGACAAATTAATTTTTCGATTAATAAATGAAGGGTTAATAAAACCTTCAGATTTCTTAAAAGAGGTAGAATTTGCTTATCTTACTGAAAAAGGAAGAAAAACCTTTGTTTATCATTTTGATAAATTGTTAGAATCTACAATCTATCATAGAAAACTAAAAAGAAAAGTAAAGTATAAAACATTAATCAAGCTTGAGCTTTATAAATTGATAAAACATCTTTTAGGAGAAAAAAAATATAAAGGATTAAGGGTCTGGTGGTAAAGGATGAAGGTAATCTTAATCTACGACATTGAAACGATTGAGCCTTCTGACCAAAAAAGATTAAACAAAGTTCGTAAAATAGCAAGAAAGTATCTCTATCATGTACAAAAGTCAGTATTCGAAGGAGATTTAACAGAGGGGCAGCTTTATAAGCTTGAAAAAGCAATTTTAGAAGTAGTAGATAAAGATAAAGATAGCGTGATAATTTATAAATTACCCGACACTGTAAAATGGGAAAGAATAATTTTAGCAAGAAAAAATTTTGACTTTGATAGTAACGTAATTTAATTTTTACGATTTTGGCTGAGTAGAGGTTGGTAGTGTCTCATTAATTGTGTAAAGACTTGAGGGAAAGGGAAGGGTATGGTAGCTTCCCCAATGCATAATAACCAAAACTACCAGAAAGGAGGGGAAGCTACCGTGAAAGAAAAAACTAAAACTTTAACAAAACAACCTATAGAAGAAATTCTAAACTTTTTTCAGCAAGAAGTCAACAATCTTATTAAAAACCTTTTAGAAAAGCTTATGCTTGAAGAAAGAAGGATTTATTTAGAAGAGCAAGAAGACTATGCAAATGGTTTTTATACCAGAGATTTACTTTTCGTGCCTTCCTACTTCCTGAAAGAAGGAGGGCTGAAAAGCATTTCCCGGTTAATAAAGGTGACTGAAGATGAAGTTAAAGAACTTATTTATCTATTCGGCGAAATGAGGTAGCAAAGGAGCCAGTATATTTAGCTTTAGGGATAAAGCCTGATGGGAGAAGAGAAATACTTGGATTTTGGATATTTGGGTCTGAAGGAGAGAGTGCCAAGAATTGGGAAAACCTTTAAGAGAGTTAAATCGGCGTGGGGTAAAGAAAGTTCAACTTTTTATTACGGATGATTTGCCTGGGATAGAAAATGCCATAAAGATGGTTTATCCAGCTTCGGAATGGCAACTTTGTGTATTACATACTGTAAGGAATTCTTTAAATAAGGTGCGGGCAAAAGATAGAGGTTTATTTGCAGAAGATTAAAAAAGGATATATAGAGCAGAAACAGAAGAAAGAGCTAAGGAGGGGATATTAAGATTAAGGGGAAGATGGGGTAAGATATATCCTAAGGTAGTGAAGAAATGGGAGGATAAATCGTATGCATTATTAACCTTTTTGTTTGAGGTATCCGAGAGAGATAAGGCAGTTTATTTATACAACTAATCAGGTTGAGAGGTTAGCGAAAGAGATAAAAAGGAGGATAAAGGTAATAGAAGTATTTCCGGATGAAGGCTCTGTTGAGAGGTTGTTATATTTAATCTTGAAAGAACTGAATGAGAGGTTAAACTCAAGGAAGTTAAGAGGGTTTAATGAAATTGAATTGGGGAACTACCATGCCTTTCTCGGAAAAATTTTTACACAATAAAAGGGACACTATGATAGAGGTTTATTAATTGTGTAAAAATTTAAAAGGAAAAGATATGGTATTTTCTTCAGTAGATAGAACCTTTAAATAAACCCAAATGTAAGAGAAGCTGTCATAATAATAAGAAATAGAATCTCTTAGCTATTTAGAGGAGAAAACAAGGGAGGAGGTTTAGCGGATTGATTTTGCAGAACTATCATGTTTTTTCAAAAATTTTTACGCAATAAATTCTTATTGAAATCGTCAGAATAAAAAATCAAATATTGTACGAAAGTTGAGTCAGCCGAGAAGTGGTCAAATTTTACTGAACTTTGTTTAACTAAAAACCAAAAGATAAAACCAACCTGTATGGAGGGAGAATATTAAATTTTTTAATTAAATAAGTTGACTTTTTAAGTAAACATTTTATTATTATTTTAATAGCTCTCAAAGGGAGGTAAACAAAAATGAAGCTTACGCGAAGGCAGTTTTTTGGTTTAAGTGGAAGTTTACTTGGTGCAGCCCTTATACCTAAGGAAACCTATGCTATAACCGGAAAGTATGCCACCCTTATAGACCTTACCAAATGCGATGGTTGTCAAGGTGAAAAAATTCCCCTTTGCGTTAAGGCCTGTAGAGAGGAAAATAAGGAGAGGTTTCCTGAGCCTAAAAAACCTATTCTTCCTTATTGGCCCCGAAAAACCTACGAAGACTGGTCAAACAAAAGGGAGGTAATAGACACTCTTACCCCCTATAACTGGCTTTTTATCCAAAAAGTAGAGATAGACAGACAAACCCTCTATATACCAAGACGCTGTATGCATTGTGATTCTCCTCCTTGCGTAAAGGGTTGCCCTTTCGGGGCTTTGACTAAACAGCCTGAAGGTAACAGCGTAATAGACCACAATCTTTGTTTTGGAGGAGCCAAGTGTAGAGATGTTTGCCCTTGGCATATTCCTCAGCGTCAGGCAGGGGTTGGAATTTATTTAAAGCTTCTTCCCAAGTATGCCGGGGGAGGGGTAATGTATAAATGTGACCTTTGCGATAGCAGGATTAAGAAAGGAGAAGAACCAGCCTGTGTGATAGCCTGTAAAAACAAGGTTTTTTACTTTGGGGAAAGGAAAAAGGTTTTTCAGATGGCTTATGAAAAGGCTAAAAAAGAGGGCCTTTTTGTGTACGGAGACGTGCAAAACGGAGGAACTTCAACTTTATATTTATCTCCTGTTCCTTTTGAAAAGGTAGACCAGTATCTTGCCCAAACCAAGGCAAGGTTTCGCATGCCGGTAAAAGTGTCAAACATATATCAACAAGAGATTAACCCTATAGGCAAAGGTGTTGTAGCGGGTGCTGTGATTGCAACCTTAGCAGGTATAGCAGGGGCTTTGGTAACCAAGTCAAAAGAACAATCTGAAAAAAAGGAGGGTAACCATGGGGAATAAAATAAAAAGATATGGAGTTTTAATAAGGCTTGAACATTGGACGGTTGCCTTATCAGGCATAGTGCTTATTTTTACTGGACTTGGTTGTTTGCCACTTTTTAAAAGATATTACATTACTGAAATCCCAGGTTTTCACTGGACGGCTGATTTTTATACGGTAACCAAGGTACATTACATAGCAGCCATCTTTTTTGTGATGGCAGTGCTTTTTCATATCTTTTTCCATGGTTTAAGAAAGGATTTTGGGCTTCTCCCAAAGCCAAGGGATTTTATAGATTCTTTTAAGGTAATCTTTGCATCTTTTGGTATAGGGAAAGAACCACCGTGTGATAAGTGGCTTCCTGAGCAAAGGGTCGCCTATTTAGGGATTGGTTTGACTACTTTGATAGTAGGGGGTACAGGGTTTTTGAAGGTGCTTAAAAATTTGGAATGGGTGGTTTTTTCTCCAAAAGCAGAAACCCTCTTAAACCTTACACATACTATAAGTGGTGGAGTTTTTATTTTGATGTTTCTTATTCATGTGTTTTTTGTTTTAGCCGTCAAACCTAACTGGCCCTTACTTAAAGCGATGATTACCGGGTATGTAGACGAAGAATACGTTAAAAAGAGACATCATCTATGGTATGAAAAAATAAAAGGAAAGATTAATCTGGAAGGATAGCATTTACAAAACTTTCTTTATTAAAGGGAACAAGGTCTTCAGCCTTTTCCCCTAAACCTATAAACCTTATAGGCAGATTAAACTGATGAGAAAGGGCTATCGCTATGCCACCTTTAGCCGTTCCGTCCATCTTAGTAATGATGACGCTGTGCACAGGAATGGCTTCGGTAAAATGTTTAGCCTGACTTAAAGCATTTTGGCCTGTGGTAGCATCAAGCACCAAGATGTTTTCACAAGCCTCAGGGCTTACCAGCTTATGCATAACTTTTACCATTTTTTTTAGCTCTTCTATAAGGTTATATTTGGTATGAAGCCTTCCTGCAGTATCTACCAAAACTATGTCTATGTTGTTTTTTTGGGCATAGGTTATACCTTGATAGATGACAGCTCCAGGGTCAGCCCCTTCTTGAAGGGCGATAACCGGTGCCTCTATCCTTTGCCCCCAGGTTTTTAACTGGTCTATGGCTGCTGCCCTAAAGGTATCGGCAGCCACCAACACCACAGAAAAACCGCTTTCTTTTAACCTTTTTCCGATTTTAGCTATGGTAGTAGTTTTCCCAACTCCATTGACCCCAAGAAAAAAAAGGACAGCAGGTTTAGCTTGAGGGGGGAAGGGAGTTTCTGCCTCTTTTAAAAAGGATAACATCTGAGATTTAAGAAACTTTTTAAGCTCTTTAGTTGTAAGGGTTTCACCGTTTAATACCCTGTCTTTAAAAGGTTCTATCAAGGCTAAGGTAGTTTCTACTCCAAGGTCTGAAAGGATAAGTTTTTCTTCTACCTCTTCTAAGGTTTGCAGGTCTACTACTCGGTCGACTTCAAAGACCTCAGAAAGGGCTTCAGAAAGGCGTTCCTTAGTTTTAGAAAGCCCTTTTTTGAACTTTTCTATCAGGTTTTCTTTTTTAAAGAAACTGAAAAAACCACCTTTTTCTTCTTGAGGCTCTTGTTGAGGAGATTCTATCTCAGAAGGTTCTGGAGAGGTTTGAGATATAGTTTGTGATTCTTGTTGAGGTTCTTTTTTCTCTTCTTTTTTTCTTCTAAAAAAATTAAACATCCGTTAGACTTTTAGGCTTTGATAAACGGAGGAGGAGGGATTCGAACCCCCGGAGGGAGGCAAACTCCCTCAACGGCTTTCAAGGCCGCCCCCTTCGTCCACTCGGGCACTCCTCCAATTGGTAAATATAATACAAATCTAAAAGAAGTAAAGCAGGATTTAAAGGAATTATGGAGAAAAAACCCCAGGGATCCCCCCAGGGTTTGAACCTTAAAAGAATTTTATTCTTCAGGTTTTTTAATCCATGGCATCATGGCACGAAGCTTTTTCCCCACCTCTTCTATCGGATGTTCTCTTTCTATTTTACGCAGGGCGTTTAGCACCGGTCTTCCTGCCTGATTTTCAAGTATCCATTCTCTGGCAAATTCTCCGGTTTGGATTTCCTCAAGTATCCTCTTCATTTCAAACCTTACATCTTCGTTGATAATCCTTGGGCCTCTGGTAAGGTCTCCATATTCAGCGGTATCACTAATAGAATACCTCATAAAAGAAAGTCCACCTTCATAGATAAGGTCTACAATAAGCTTAAGTTCATGAAGGCACTCAAAATAAGCCACCTCAGGCTGATATCCAGCTTCTACTAAGGTTTCAAAACCTGCCTTGATAAGCGCGCTAACTCCACCACAAAGTACTACTTGCTCTCCAAAGAGGTCTGTTTCAGTTTCTTCTTTAAAGGTGGTCTCTATAACCCCGGCCCTAGTTCCTCCTATACCTTTAGCATAGGCTAAGGCCTTCTGAAAGGCCTCTCCTGAGGCGTCCTGATGCACAGCTACCAAGCAGGGAACACCGGCACCTTTAGTAAACTCCCTTCTAACTAAATGCCCAGGTCCTTTAGGGGCTACCATAGCTACGTCCACATCAGCAGGAGGCACTATTTGGTTATAATGAATGTTAAACCCATGGGCAAAAAGCAACATCTTCCCAGAGGTTAAGACAGGTTCTATTTCGTTTTTATAAACCGATGGCTGGTCTTGGTCTGGAAGGAGTATCATAATAATGTCAGCTTTTTCGCAGGCCTCTTTTACAGAAACAGGTTCAAAGCCATCTTTTTTAGCTCTTTCATAGCTTTTTCCACCTTTTCTAACCCCAACTATCACGTTAAGCCCAGAATCTCTTAAGTTTAAAGCATGGGCATGTCCTTGGCTTCCATAACCTAAAACCGCTATGGTTTTCCCTTTTAAAACCTCTAAACTCACATCTTCGTCTTTATAAACCTTCATAGAACACCCCCTAAAAAGTTTAGTTTGTTATATTTTAGCACTTAATCTTTTTTTTAAAAATTTTTACTCTGTAATAAAAAAATATTAATTTATAAAAGTCTTTTATTTTTGCTTAAAGGGAGGTTCGAAATATTCCAAAATGCTCTCTTCTTTTTTATCTGGAAATACATAAAGCCAGAAATGATGTATTAAATAAAAAGGATATCTTTGGTTTCCGTAAGTCTTTTCTCCTGAACGGACCTTAAAGGTTATTACCCACCAACCAGGGTTTTCTAAAGAAACTACAAAAAAACCGTTTTTAGAAAGTTTTACCTTCTTTTTAAGGTAAGGATAGTTTATCTGACCGTAAGAGTCCTTAGGAAGGTCTTCTTCTTTTAAAAAGATAGGAGAAAAATATTCAGCCTCTACCTCCCCTGAGGATAAAGGTTTATTTTTATACCAGATTTGACCCCAAAAAACCCCATGTTTTCTAAATCCATAAGGCCTGGTATAAGGCTTGATTTCGAGTTCAAAACCACAAAGTTTTTCCCAATGGGTTTCTTTTACCACATGAAAAAAGGTTTTAACCAAAAATTTCCCTACTGTTTGGTCTCTAAGTAAGGTGTAGTCGCTTTCTAAACAAAAGAGGTGGTCTCCTTGGGTTTTAGGAGAAAATTTTACGTTATAGCCTATTCTTTTGGTGTTGAGCGCTTTATCAAAGAATTCACTCTTTAAAAAAATAGGTTTTTCGACTGTCCCGTTAGGTAGGATGGTATAAAGGTTTTTTGGGGTTTTGAGGTCTAAAATTAATCCAAAGGCCGGTTCTGCTGCTCCAAGATAAAAAAGTTTTTCCTTATTAACTGCACCATAGTTGTCAGGGAGAGATATTAGGAAAACTTTATAACTAAACCCTACTCCTGGAAAAAGCAAAAGTAAAAGGAGTAGTAGCCCTAAAAAAGGCATTTTTTAGGTAAACCTGTTAAGTATCCAAGAAATGATAGCGCTTTTTAGCTGAAGTTCCTGCTCAGGGGTAAGGCTTGTTAACCAATATTTTATCCATTTCTGTAGTCTACTAATATGAATCTTAGGGGGTTTATCTCCGTATACCAACTCTAAGGCCCTTAAATACCAGATAAAAATAGCTTGTAAAGACATAAAACGATATTCTAAAGTAATAGGATAAAGCACCTCATAAAAGGCTCTGTTAGCAAACTTTTTATCAGGTTCGTTGGTAAACTTTCTCACGTTAAGTTTGGATACAGTGGTTACCTTAACATCTTCTTTTTGCTCTAATTCCTTCAAAGCTTCTAAATTTTTTTCTAAAACAACAAGTTTTTCTTGATTTTGTTTGATGATTTCGTCTTGGAGCGCAAGGAGGGCTAACGGATTTTCCCTTTCTCTATAGTATTTAGCCAACTTTTGTTTTAATACAGACTTGCGCGAACGTCCTCCCATAATATCTCCTCTTATAAAGATTATCTTTCTCTATCAAACCACATTTTTGTTTTTTTTCAACTATTTTTCAACCTTTTAATCCCAAAGATAAGGTTAAAAAACCTATAATACTTGCTAAGGCCAAAAAGGCGGTTTCTGCTCTTAGGATATAAGGAGAAAGACATATACGTAAAAACCCAATCTCATTAAGCATGTCCTCTTCAGTTTTTTCAAAACCACCTTCTGGTCCGGTTATAAACACGATGGTATGGGCTTTTTTGATTTCAGTTTTTAAGTTTTCTATATTAAGAGAAGAACCTAACCCTCCTACTAATTTTAAACTGTCTCTCCAAGGAAAATCTTTTAAAAAAGTGTTTAGTTCTACCGGAGAAAGTATTTCAGGCATAAAAAGTCTTCCCGACTGTTTTAAAGCTTGTTTAGCCTTATTTATAAGGCGAGGTATGAGATTTTTAGAAGGCTTAGCTACACTAAACGTGCTATAAAAAGGCACAAAAACTTCTACCCCAAGCTCTGTACTTTTTTCTACCAACCATTCGGTTTTGTCCCCTTTTAAGATAGGTAAAATACCTATTATTTTAGGGGCTCTTTGTTTTTCTTCTCTTGTAAGCCTTAAGATTTTTACCTTAACCTTAAAACTTTTTCCGTTTTTGATAATCTCTTTGTATTTAGCCTCAAACTCTTTCCCTTTTCCGTTTATTAAGAGAATTTTGTCTCCTTGATGTTTTCTTAAAACCTTAACCAAATGAAAACTTTCTTCTTCTGAAAGAAACCCTTCTTCTCCTGAAAATTCGAAAAAAAACCTATTTCCACCTTGAAGGTTCATAGAACTTATAATACAATAAGTTTTGATGGGGTCAAACATCATTCTCTATAAAGCCAGTGCAGGTAGTGGTAAAACCTACAACTTAGCCTTAAAATTTCTTGAGTTTGTTTCTAAAGAAGGTAAAGAGTCGTTAAGGAACCTTTTAGCGATCACTTTTACTAACAAAGCCGCTTTTGAGATGAAGCAGAGGATAATAACCTTTTTAAAAGAAATAGTTAAACAAACTGAAAAAGGCAAAGATTTAAGTGCTCAACTAAACCTTTCTCCTGAAAAAGCAGAAGAACTTTTGGTTTACCTTTTTTCTAACTATGATTACCTTCAGGTAAAAACCATAGATAGTTTTTTGCTGACCCTTTATAAAGCTATTTCATATGAACTTGGATTAGAAACAGACTTTAAGGTTAGCACTTATATCAAAGAAGAGCTTATAGAAAAGGCTCTTACCAGTTTTTACCCATACATCGAGCAAGACAAAGACCTAAAAGACCTTTTAGAAAAGTTTATCGAAACCTTATTGATGGATAAGGAAAGCCTTAAAATTAATTTTAAAAATACTTTTGTTTTAGATTTAAAAAAGATTTTAGAAAAAATTACCTATCATAAAGAACTTTTAACCTTTTTAAATAAAGAGGAGTTGATTCAACATTTAGAAGAAAGAGGAAAGATTTATTTTAAATTTTATTCGGTTCTGAGAAGATTTTTAGAACAAACCTTTTTTGAAGAAAAAGAAATTTTTATAGGGCTGTGGAAAGAAAAAATAGCCAGCTTTCTTTTGAAAGAAGAACAGGGGATTCTTCCTTGGGTTTATGTTAAGCTTGGTAATCTTAAAGGGGTCATCATAGATGAGTTTCAAGATACAGACCGCCTTCAATGGGAGGCCCTTCAGCCTATAATAGAGGATTTAGTAAGTAAACAAGGTCTTTTGGTTTGTGCCGGAGACCCTAAGCAGTCAATCTTTCAATGGAGAGGGGGAGACCCAACCCTTTTTAAAGAGGTTTTAGAAAGATTTAAATATTATGAGATAAAAGAAGAGGTTTTAAGTAATAACTACCGAAGTAGTAGGGTGGTAATAGAGTTTAACAACCGATTTTTTGAAAAACTTAAAGAAGAACCGATAACTCAAGAAGCTTTGGTAGACCTTGTTTTTGCAAAAAGAGATAACGAAGAGGACAAGAAAAAAGTTCTTAAAAGTATAACAAATGAATTCCAAACCACTTTTGAACATGTTTCTCAAAATCCGGTGCAAACCTATAAAGGTAGGGTAGAAGTAAGAACGATTAGTATAGATAAAACCGCTTCGGATAGTTTTGTAGAAAAGGCAAAAGAGGAGATTCTTAGGATTTTAGAAGAGCTTAAGCCTCAGGAAGGCTTAAAGGATGTAGCTTTATTACTTAGAGAAAACAAGGAGGTAATAGAGTTTTCCTCTTTCCTCATCTCGCAAGGATTTCATGTGTTATCAAGTTCCTCTTTACATCTAAAAGAATCTTTAGCAGTAAACACTTTGGTTTCTATACTAAAGTTTATAGCCTATCCAGACGATGAGGTTTCTCTTGCAACCTGTCTATCAGGCCCTGCTTTTCCTGAAGGTAAGGAAATTTTAGAAGAATACTTAAGTTGGCTGATTAACGGAAATAGTTTTACCCTTCTTTCTTTTCTCAAAGATATAAAAGCCGATTTTTGGAAAACCCGTCTGTCCCCACTTTTAAGCCTTAAAAAAGGTCTATCTTTATATAAACTGGTGTTAGAATTAGTGAAAACTTTAGAAATAGAAAAACAATTTCCTTTAGAATTAGCCTACCTTTATAAATTTTTAACGGTAGTGTTTACTTTAGATAGAAGAGGAGAAGGGCTTGAAGAGTTTTTATTGTATTGGGAAAAATATTCAGAGGATGAGCTTGACATTCCTCAAGTAGAAAATTGTATCAAGGTTTTAACCCTTCATAAGGCTAAAGGTTTAGAGTTTGAAACGGTAATCCTGCCTTTGGGATGGACAGAAAATCGGTTTAGCTCAGACCTTAAGTTGGTTTTTTATAATGGCAAGGTTTTTTACGGAAAAAAAGAAGAATTACCTGAAGAAGGAAAGTTGGGATGGTATTTAGACAAGGCAAAAAACAGGCTTGAACTTCTAAATCTTCTCTATGTGGGTCTTACTAGGGCTAAAAAAAACCTTTTTATTCTTTGCCCAGACCAAATAGGAGGTTTTTCTCCTATAATAAAGATTTTTAGAAAGGTTTATGATCTTTTAGAAAAAGAAAATTTAGAAATTAACAACTCTTTTAGTTCATAAAAATTTTCTACATAATAATCAGCTTCTAATTCCTTGTTTTTAAAGGCTACTAAAGGAACTTTACAGGTTTTACAAAGTGTCTCATCTACCTTAGAATCACCTACATAAAGGGTTTCTTCAGGTTTTACCTTAAAATGTTCTAAGATTTGAAGAAGGGCTCTTGGGTCGTTTTTAGGAATGATAGCTGCACTCATAACATAATCAAAATATTCGGTAAGGTTGAAATGAGACAATAAAGGATAGGTAGAAGTGGTGCGGTTGGTGCACAAAGCTATGTATAAATAGTTTTTGGCCCAGCTTAAAAAATCCTTAAGGCCCTTTTCCATGACTAAATAGTCAAAAAAAAGCGAATAAGAAATTTCTTTTTGTATGTTTTTAGCTAATTCAAGCTTTTCTGGGATATCCCTAAAAAGATAGGCTAAACACTCATTTACTGAATGCATGTGGACAAATTCTATCTCTTCCGGGGTCATAGGAGGCCTTCCTACCCGTTCTAAAATATAATTGTAAAAATAGGTATTAGCTTGTTTGGAATCAAACAGAACACCGTCGCAGTCTAACACCAAAAGTTTTAGTATGCCCATAAGGTTTTATTTCTTCCTATTAGTAAGATAGTCTGTGATAAAAATAAGCATCTGTTTATAAAGGTTTTCTGGAATTCCATCCAAAGAATGTTTAGCTTGATTAATATAATCTAAAGCCTTTTCTTGGGCAAGTTTAAACCCTTGATTTTTTTCTATAAGATTTTTAGCTTCTTCAAAAAATTCATCCTTAGGCTCAGGAAGGGTTAAAAGTTCTAAAAGCCTCCTTTTATCCTCTGACGAGGCTTGTTTTAAAGCATAGATTACAGGTAAGGTAATTTTTCCTTCTTTAAAATCCCTCCCTAAGTCTTTCCCTGTTTCCGTGCTAAGATAATCCAAAAGGTCGTCTATGATTTGAAAGGATAGCCCTAAGTATTTCCCAAAATTTTTTAATTTTTCCCTTTCTGCAGGGGAAGCCCCACCTATAATAGCCCCTACTTCACAACAAGCAGATATAAGGGCTGCGGTTTTTCTAAAAATAACCTCTTCGTATGCCTCTTCTGAGATCTCTGTTTGATAAAGATTTAATAGCTGAAGCACCTCTCCTTCGCTCATAATGAGGGTGGTTTCGGTAATAACTTCCATTACTTCAGGATTTCTTAATTCACTTGCAAGTTTTAAGGCTCTGGCATAAAGATAATCTCCTACTAAGATGGTAGCTTGATTTCCCCAAAGATTTCTTGCTGCTTTTCTTCCTCTTCTAAATTCTGCTGAGTCTACTACATCGTCATGTAATAGTGTTGCTGCATGTAAATATTCAAAAAGTATAGAAGTGCGGTATAGGTTTTCTGAAAGATTAGGAGAAAAAAGTTTAGCACAAATTACTGTGAGAAGGGGTCTTATTCTTTTACCACCAGCAAAAAGCACATACTCACTTACTTGATTGATAAAAGGCACTTGAGAACTAATAAATTTTTTTAGGTTTTCTTCTATCAATCCGATCTCTTTTTTAATTTTTTCAACGATCATCTTTTCCTCTTATTTTCTTTTTGAGGAATTATAAAACATAAACCCCTTTTTGACAATTGAGTTTTTATAATGTATAAATAAAAGAAAAAGTTTAAAAAATTATAAAAAATGGACATTTAATAATGTTTTTATCTTGTGGTAAGCTGAAAACAGTCTTAAATGCCTTTTATTTCCTTTGACTTTAAAACTTAATTGTTTAATAATTTGAAAATAATTCAATAATGTTGGTAAAATAACTCAACTGAAAGGAGGGTTGCTATGGAACTTTATTTTAACAGACCCATGCCTCATGGTGGGCGCTTAGTAGAAAGGGTGCTCAAGGATAAAAAAGCGGCCAAAAAGATTGTGCAGGCTTGTGAAAAGGCGGGTGCAGTTTACGACATTAAGCCCACCCTGCATTACAAGAGAGGGACACCGGTAAGAAATGTTTATCGTGAAATCATGTCTGTTTGTTATGGATTTTTTAGTCCTGTGGAAGGTTCTATGACTTCTGCGGAGTTAGAGTCTGTACTTTCTAAAAGAAGGTTGTTAAGTGGTTGGGTTTTCCCTTATCCTATTCTTTTTGACATATCAAAGGAAGACTATCAGAAGCTTGGTGTAGATTCAGGAGACAGATTGCTTCTTAGGTTAAAAGGAAAGCCTTTTGCTATTTTAGACATTGAAGAGGTTTATGAGATAGACCCAGCAGAGCTTGCTGATAGAACCTTTGGAACTCCTGAGGCTAATCCCGAAGTAGTAAAAGAAAGATTTGATGATAAACATCCTGGGTGGGTTATTTATAGAAGCCATCAGCCTGTTATTTTAGCTGGAAAGTTTACTATTATTAACGAGCCTATTTTTAAACCACCTTTTGATAGGTTCTGGATTCCTCCAAGGAAATGTAGAGAGATTTTTGAGGAAAGAGGTTGGAGAACTGCTATCGCTCATCAGACCAGAAACGTGCCTCACGTTGGGCATGAAATGCTTATGAAGGCAGCAGCTTTTACTGGTGATGTGGAGCCTTGTCATGGTATTTTGGTAAATGCTATTATCGGTGTTAAAAGAAGGGGAGATTATCCTGATGAGGCTATTTTAGAGGCTCATGACATGGTGAATAAGGCTGGTTATATTAAGCCCAATAGGCATCTTGTGTCCTTTACTCTTTGGGACATGAGGTATGGTAACCCCTTAGAGAGTTTACTCCATGGTATCATCAGGCAGAATATGGGTTGTACTCATCACATGTTTGGTAGGGACCACGCAGCCGTAGGCGAGTACTATGATAAATTTGCTACTCAGATACTTTGGCTTAAGGGTATTCCAAGTTATGGTTTTGATAAACCTCCTACACAAGTTGAGGGTGGTTTACAGATTAGGCCTCAGAATATGAGAGAATTTTGGTATTGTCCAAAATGCAAGGAAATGGCTTACAGTGAAAATTGCGGACATGATAAAGAAAAGCAGAAGCTTAGCGGTAGTTTAATTAGGGGTTTGGTAGCCGAGGGTGTTCAGCCTCCAGCTATCATCATGAGGCCTGAGGTGTTTAAGACCATCGTTAAATGGTGGAAAAAGTTTAACTATCCTTTTGTTAACGAGAAGTATGTCCAGTATAAGGAAGAGACCTTGGAAGTTGATGTTCCTGACATTGATTAATTAAAAATTTTTAAAAACATAGGGGGTGACAACATGGAATACATTTTGGAAGTATTTTTAGATGACTACAGATTGGCAAAACTTAAGGGAACACCGGTTGAGGCTAATATAGAGGCTGTGTTTGGTGGGGAGCTTAAGGTGGTAAGGGTTAAGGTAGGCGAAGATGTAAAGAATGATATATTGAAGGCCTTCGAAACCGCTCGTATCGACTCTCGTGCTTGTATAACCGATACTCCTGTAGCTTTTAAAAGAGCCCTTTTTGAAGAGATAGCTAATCAAAAGACTTTGGGAGAAGAAGTGGTTAAGGCTGTTTTGGCTAACATCGATAAGATTAAAGAGTTAGCCGCTAAGGAAGCTGAATATCTTCCTGCTCCAGAAATAGAAACAGAGTAGTTTGAATTTTTAAGGAGAAAGGGTTATCCCTTTCTCCTTTGTTTTTTATTCGTTCTTTTAAAAAGTAAAAATAGAAAAAAGAGAAATAAAAAAAAATAGAAAGAAAAAATAGAATAAAAGGTTTTAAACAAATTTTTTTGTTTAAAGATTAGTAATTTTAACTTTTTTTACAGGTTGACTTTTAATTAAAGTTGTTTATAAAGATATAAAAGTTTATAAGAATAAAACCAAAAAGGAGGTTGGCTATGCCAAGTTATGTGAACCCTGAAAAGTGTGACGGTTGCAAGGGTGGTGACAGGACAGTTTGTATGTACATTTGTCCTAATGACCTTATGATTCTTGACCCTGAGGCTATGAAAGCTTATAACCAGGAGCCTGACCAGTGCTGGGAGTGCTACAGCTGTGTAAAAAGCTGTCCTCAGGGTGCTATAGCCATTAGGCACTATGCTGATTTTGCTCCTTTAAACGGAACTTGTCAGCCTATGCGTGGTACTACTGACATCATGTGGACCATTAAGTTTAGAAACGGTGTGGTTGTCAGGTTTAAGTTTCCTATTAGGACTACACCTGAAGGTTCTGCTGACCCAACCGTTGGCAAACCTGCTCCTGATTTATCTAAAATCAATACCAACCAGCTCTTTACTCAGGTAGCCGATGGTGTAGAACCTAAAAAGCCTGAAGCCGTTCTTAATAAGAAGTTTGAAGTTGGTGCTCTTGGTAAGGTTGCAAAATACTAAAAAATTTTAAAAATAAAAGGAGGTGGCAACTATGCCTAAGATTTGGTCTTATAATGCTGGTTTGGCTTGTGCAGAACCTGAAATAGTAGAAAAAGAGACAGATATTTTATTTGTTGGCGGCGGAATGGCTGCTTGTGGTGCCGCTGTTGAGGCTGTCCAGTGGGCTAAGCCTGCTGGTTTAAGGATTATTCTTTGTGATAAGGCTGCTATGGAAAGGTCTGGTGCTGTGGCTATGGGTCTTTCTGCTATTAATACTTACATAGGAGAAAACAAACCTGATGACTATGTTAGAATGGTCCGCTGCGACTTGATGGGTATTGTTCGTGAAGACTTAGTTTTTGATGTTGGTCGTCATGTAGATGATACTGTTATTTGTTTTGAGGAGTGGGGTCTTCCTATTTGGAAAAAAGATCCTAACACCGGTAAGACCTTGGATGGAGCTGAAGCCAAGGCTAAGGGATTAACCTTAAAGAATGGAGCTCAACCTGTTCGTTCTGGTCGTTGGCAGATAATGATTAACGGAGAATCTTATAAGGTTATCGTGGCTGAGGCTGCCAAAAATGCTCTTGCCAGCTATGATAAGGCTGAGATTATAGAAAGATGCTTTATCGTAAGACCTTTATTAGATGCTAACGACAAGGGTCGTTGTGCTGGTGCTGTTGGATTTTCTGTTAGGGAAAACAAGATTTATATCATCAAGGCTAAGGCCACTCTTCTTTCCACAGGTGGTGCCGTTAATGTTTTCCGTCCTAGGTCTATAGATGAAGGTAAAGGACGTGCTTGGTATCCTGTATGGAACCCTGGAACTGGTTATGCTATGTGTGCTATGACTGGTGCTAAGCTTGTTCTTATGGAAAACAGATTTATCCCTGCTCGTTTCAAGGATGGTTATGGTCCTGTAGGTGCCTGGTTCTTGCTCTTCAAGGCTAGGGCTACTAACGCTTTTGGTGAAGACTATGTAGCTAAACATAAAGACGAACTTAAGAAATTTGCTCCTTATGGAGAGGCATCTCATATCGGTACCTGTTTAAGAAACCATGCTATGCTTATTGAAATGGAACAGGGTCGTGGTCCTATCTATATGCACACTGAATGGGCTCTTCAGGAAGCTGCCGAAAAGATGGATAAAAAAGAGTTCAAACACCTTATCGCTGAGGCTTGGGAAGACTTCTTAGACATGTGCGTAACCCAGGCTGGATTGTGGGCTTGTTTAAATATTGAACCTGAAAAATTACCTTCTGAGATCATGCCTACCGAGCCTTATCTCCTTGGTAGCCATGCTGGTTGTGCAGGTGCTTGGGTATGTGGTCCTAACGAAGATTGGGTACCTGAAGAATATAAAGCTCCTTGGAAAGAAATCGGGCTTTATAACAGAATGACCACCATAAAGGGTCTTTTCTGCGCTGGTGACACTGTTGGAGCTTCCGGACATAAGTTCTCCTCTGGTTCTCATGTAGAAGGACGTATTGCTGCTAAGGCTATGGTTCAGTACTGCCTTGATAACAAAGACTATACTCCAACCATCAAAGAAACTCCTGAAGAATTGAAGAAAGAGATCTATGCTCCTTGGTACAGGTTTGAAGAGTTTAAGAATGCTTCTACCCATTATGAAATCAACCCCAATTATCTTATTCCTCGTCATATTCAGGCAAGGCTTATGAAGATTATGGACGAATATGTGGCTGGTACTTCCACTTTCTATAAGACCAATAAAGTCATGCTTGAAAGAGGTCTTGACCTTCTCAGGATGCTTAAGGAAGACATGGAATATGCTGCTGCCAGAGACTTACATGAACTTATGAGGGCTTGGGAAAATAGACATCGTGTATGGACTGCTGAAGCTCACCTATTACACATTCTCTTCCGTGAAGAAACTCGTTATCCTGGCTACTTCTATAGAACTGACTTCCTCGCCCTTGACGATGCTAATTGGAGATGTTTCACACTTTCTAGCTGGAATCCTGAAACCAAGGAATGGACTTTAGAAACTTATCCTTATGTTCAGATAATTCCTGACCCACTTGGACCGTAAAGAGTTAAATAGAAGTAAGAGGGGGGGCTTAGTCCCCCCTCTTTTTTATTTTTTTTTTCAGAATAAAACCCTTTTAGTAAAAGGGTTTTATTCTGAAAAAGTGTTTAGGAGGTTATAATATGGCTAAACCTATATTAGTGGTAGGTGGTGGTATAAGTGGAGTGACTGCTGCGGTAGAAGCAGCAGAAGTTGGTGCTGACGTTATTTTGGTAGAAAAGCAACCTACTTTAGGTGGAAGGGTAGCTCAACTTAGGTATTATTTTCCAAAGTTGTGTCCACCTACTTGTGGGTTAGAGATTAACTACAGAAGGATTAAGAGTAACCCAAAGATTAAAGTATATACTATGGCAGAGGTTTTAGAGGTAGGTGGAGTCCCCGGAGATTATAAGGTTAAGGTAAGAATATCTCCTCGATATGTTAATGACAACTGTACTGCTTGTGGGGAATGTGAAAAGGTTTGTGAAGGAGAGAGGGTAAATGATTTTGATTTTGGACTTTCTAAAACCAAAGCCATTTATCTTCCTTATCCTGTTGCTTTTCCTATGAAATATGTTTTAGATAAAGATGCCTTAGCCCCTGGAGATTTAGAAAGGATTATGGCAGCTTGTAAATATAACGCTATAGATCCTGAAATGAAGGAAGAGGTTTTAGAGTTAGAGGTAGGTTCTATTATCTGGGCTACCGGGTGGAAACCATATGATGCTACTAATCTTGATAATTTAGGTTATGGAAAGTATGCTAATGTAATAACCAATATGCAGATGGAAAGGATGGCTTCTCCGTGGGGACCTACTCAAGGAAAGATTGTTAGACCTTCAGACAACGAACCTCCTAAGAAGGTAGCCTTTGTTCAGTGTGCTGGTTCTCGAGATGAAAACCATCTGCCTTTCTGTTCTTATATCTGCTGTTTAGCCTCGTTAAAACATAGTCTTTATTTGTCTGAGCAATATCCTGATACAGAATCTTATATTTTTTACATAGACCTTAGAACTCCTGGTAGATATGAAAAGTTTTTGAAAAGGGCAGAATCTGAGGCTAAAATAAATTTTATTAAGGGTAAAGTAGCCAAGATAGAGGAAGATCCTGAAACTAAAGATTTGATTGTTACTGCAGAAGATACCATTTCAGGAAAACGGATAACCCAAAGGGTTAATTTAGTGGTATTAGCTCTTGGTATGCAACCAAGTTTAGCTTCTGCAGAAATTAAAGGTGTAAAGGTTGATCCAAATGGGTTTGTCCTTGAAGATGAGGGGATGTTCAGTTGCGGTTGTGCTAAGATGCCTTTAGATGTTATGACTTCAAATGAAACGGCTACTGGCGCAGCTTTAAAAGCTATTCAAATTATAAAAAGGGGGTAAAAGATGGAAAAAATAGGAGTTTTTATATGCTCTTCTTGTAATATAGGTAATCGTTTAGAGTTAGCTGAGTTAGAAAATGCTGCTAAAGAGCAAGGTGCAGCAGCTGTATATACTAAAGAGTTTTTGTGTTCTAAGGAAGGAAGAGCTTTTATAGAAGAAAAAATAGCTCAAGATGGATTAGACTCTGTTTCTATATGTGCTTGTTCTCAAAGGGTAAACTATGATGTTTTTTCCTTTGACCATGTAGCTGTTGACAGGGTGAGTTTGAGGGAAGGAGTAGTTTGGAGTAGGTTTTTGGTGGGAGAGAACGGAGAAATTTTAGAAGATACTGCAGAATATGTTAGTGGTGTTTCGTTTAAAGATGAATTGATGGCTTTAGCCAAGGATTATGTAAGAATGAGTGTGGCTAAACTGCAGACCTATAAAAAACCAGAGCCTTTTAAGCCTGAAGAAGAGATTTCTAAAACTATTTTGGTTATCGGAGGAGGTGTAGCTGGTTTAACCGCTGCTTTAGAAGCAGCTAAGGCTGGTTATGAAGTGGTTTTGGTAGAAAAAGAAAAAGAGCTTGGTGGTTTTGTGGCGAAGATGAAGGCTCATTGTGAGGTATCTCCTCCGTTTCAAAATCTTGTTCCTCCTGTAGTAAATGATTTAATTTCTCAAGTAGAGGCAAACGATAAGATAAAAGTTTATAAAGGAGCGGTGGTAACTAACATAGCCGGTGCACCTGGTTTGTTTCAAGTAAAGATAAAACAGGGGGGAAAGGAAGAAGAGGTAAAGATAGGTTCTATAGTCTTAGCAGCTGGTTTTAAACCTTATGATGCAAGTAAGCTTACAGATTTAGGCTATGGAGTTATTTCTAATGTGGTGACAAATGTTAAGTTTGAAGAGATGGCTAAAAATGGGGCTTTGGTAAGACCTTCTGATGGATCCCCTGTCAAAAGTGTGCTTTTTATTCAGTGTGCTGGACAAAGGGATGAAAACCATCTGTCTTACTGTTCTGGATTTTGTTGTTTAGCCTCCCTCAAACAGGCTAAATATATAAGAGAGGCAGATCCTGAGGCCAAAGCTTTTATCGTTTATGACCATATGAGAACCATGGGTATTTTTGAAAACTTTTACAAGACCCTTCAAGATGACCCAGGAGTTTTTTTAACCAAAGGTAAGGTGGTTTCTGTAACCGAGGGAGAAAATGGAAAGGTAAAAGTTTTAGTAGATGAGACTTTGTTGGGAGAGAAGATAGAGGTAGAAGTTGATTTAGTAGTATTGGCTATAGGTATGGTTCCGGTTACTGCTGAAGAACCGGTGCTTAATTTAGAATACAGGCAAGGTCCAGGCTTACCTGAGCTTGAGCTTTTTTACGGATATGCCGATTCTAATTTCATCTGTTTCCCTTATGAAACCAGAAGAACTGGAATTTATGCAGCAGGTGCGGTTCATCAACCTATGACCATCCAGCAGGCGATAGAAGATGCTAAAGGTGCTGCTTTAAAGGCTATTCAGTGTTTGACTGCTATAGAAGAAGGACATGCTGTACATCCAAGGACTTGGGATTATGCCTATCCAGAATGGGATTTAAAGATGTGTACTCAATGTAAAAGGTGTACTGAAGAATGTCCTTTTGGAGCTTTAAACGAGGATGAAAAGGGTAATCCTATGCCCAACATTACTAGATGTCGCCGTTGCGGAACTTGTTTTGGTGCTTGTCCTCAAAGAATTATTAACTTTAAAGACTATTCTGTGGACATGATTTCTACCATGATCAAAGCTACAGAAATGCCAGAACAAGGTTATGAACAGTATAGGCTTATGGCTTTTGTTTGTGAAAACGACGCCTTACCAGCGTTAGACATGGCTGCCTACCAGAAAAAATCACTTCCAGTAGCTTTTAGGATTATTCCTGTTAGATGTTTAGGAGCGGTTAACGTAGCATTTATTAAAGACTCGATGAGTAAGGGATATGATGGTATTCTTCTTTTAGGTTGTAAATATGGTGAAAATTATCAGTGTCATTTTATAAAAGGTAGTGAGCTTGCAAATAGGCGTATGGAAAACGTAGCGGAAACTTTACAGCAACTTGCATTAGAGTCAGAAAGAGTTACTATACATACAGTGGCTATAGATGAAGTAGATATAGCAGTAAACAAGATGCAAAACTTTGCTGAAGAAATTAAAGGATTTGGTGAAAATCCATTTAAAGGCTGGTAAGGAGGATAAACTATGAGTAACGGCGTTTTAAAGGTAGATCCAGATTTAAAGGCTATTAAAGAAATACAAGAGATAGGTGGTGATACCGTTAAAAAATGTTATCAGTGTGCTACTTGTGCTACAGTATGTCCTCTTTCTCCGGAAGAGGCTCCTTTTCCAAGAAAACAGATGATTCTTGCTCAATGGGGATTTAAGGACAAACTCTTAAACGACCCTGCAGTTTGGTTGTGTCATCAATGTGGAGACTGTAGTAAGTACTGTCCAAGGGGGGCTCAACCTGGGGATGTTTTAGGGGCTTTGAGATTGTTGGTAATAAAAGAAGCAGTGCCTTTAAAGTTTTTACATACCTTTTTTAACAACAGTTGGGGTATTTTGGTTTTACCTGCGATTGCTTTATTTTTTATACTTTTAGCTACCTTAGCTACTTTTCAGGGAGTTCCCAACTTTTTCGATGCAAGCTCTTTCCCTTACGGTGGTCCCAACTATGATCTTTGGATTTTCCATTTACCAGCAAGGGTGTTGATGATAGACGTGGTGTTTTTACCACTTGCGGCATTTGTTATTATTATGCTTGCTTCAGCGATAAACAAAATGTGGAACTCCTATTTAGATACTTATAAAGTTCCACAGGCTTACAGATATAGTATGTGGACTATTTTAAAGAGTTACTTTATCCCCGCTTTAGTAGAGATTTTATCACATGCAAGATTTAAAAAATGTAATTCTAATCACTGGAGAGCTAACCCTCATATGTTGCTGATATACGCTTTTATTATTTTAGCCATCACTACAGCGATCGTTTTCTTTATGGCAGATGTTTTGGGTTTTCATACCCCTTGGAACCCTATAACCCACCCTGTTAAATGGTTAGGTAATTTTGGAGGAATTTTACTTCTTTATGCTATTATAGCTATAATGATAGGTAGAGGAAAAGCTGAAGCAGAAAAAAGTGTAAAAACCAGTTATGCTGACAGCTTTTTGATCAACCTTATTTTAATCATAGGTTTGACAGGGTTTGGTATAGAAATAGTACGTAGTATTCCTTCTATAGAATCTATAGTTTCTTTAGTTTATTTAGCTCATTTAGTTGCGGTCTTTATTTTATTTTTAGGGGTGGCTTATTCTAAGTTTGCCCATTTAGCTTTTAGGACAACTGCAGTGATGTTTGATTTATATTATAAAGATATAACTCAAAAGATGGCTCAATAAACGCTTGGTTCTCTTGACAAAATTTAATTTTAAGTTAATTTTATAGAAAAACAAGGAGGGGTACCCGAGCGGCCAAAGGGGCCGGGCTGTAAACCCGGTGGCTTTCGCCTTCGGAGGTTCAAATCCTCCCCCCTCCACTTTTATTATTTGAAATATAAGCGGGCGTAGCTCAAGTGGTAGAGCATCAGCCTTCCAAGCTGAGGGTTGCGGGTTCGAGTCCCGTCGCCCGCTCTGAGGAAAATTAAATGGGGTGCCCACGTAGCTCAGGAGGTAGAGCACTTCCTTGGTAAGGAAGAGGTCACCGGTTCGAGTCCGGTCGTGGGCTCCAGTTTTTATTTAAATAACCTATTTTAGGATAGGAGGAAGGTGAGATGGCTAAGCAGAAGTTTGAGAGGAAGAAGCCTCATTTAAACGTGGGTACGATTGGGCATATAGACCATGGGAAGACTACGTTGACCAGTGCTATAACCAGGGTTTTGTCTACGAAGGGTTATGCGCAGTGGATACCGTTTGATAGCATAGACAAGGCTCCTGAGGAGAAGGCGAGAGGTATTACGATTCAGCTTGCGCATGTTGAGTATGAGAGTGACAAGAGGCATTATGCGCATATAGATTGTCCTGGGCATGCTGACTATATTAAGAACATGATAACTGGGGCAGCGCAGATGGATGGATCTATTTTGGTGGTTGCGGCAACGGATGGACCTATGCCTCAGACGAGGGAGCATGTGTTGCTTGCGAGGCAGGTTAACGTTCCTGCGATAGTGGTGTTTATGAACAAGGTTGACATGGTAGATGATGCGGAGTTATTGGATTTGGTGGAGTTAGAGGTTAGGGAGTTACTTAGCAAGTATGGATTTCCTGGGGATGAGGTACCTGTGGTGAGGGGGAGTGCGTTGAAGGCGCTTGAGTGTGGATGTGGTAAGGAGGAGTGTGAGTGGTGTGGTAGGATATGGGAGTTGATAAAGGCGATGGATGATTATATACCTGAGCCTGTGAGGGATGTGGAGAAGCCGTTTTTGATGCCTGTAGAGGATGTGTTTAGTATATCTGGTAGGGGTACGGTTGTTACAGGCAAGGTAGAGAGGGGGGTGCTTAAGCCTGGGGAGGAGATAGAGATAGTGGGGCTTAGGCCTACGGTGAAGACGGTGGCGACTAGTATTGAGATGTTTAGGAAGATATTGGATGAGGCGTTACCTGGGGACAATGTAGGTGTATTGTTGAGGGGGATAGGCAAGGATGAGGTAGAGAGGGGTCAGGTATTGGCGAAGCCTGGGAGTATAAAGCCTCATACGAAGTTTAAGGCAGAGGTATATGTTTTGAAGAAGGAGGAGGGTGGTAGGCATACGCCGTTTTTTAACGGGTATAGGCCTCAGTTTTATTTTAGGACGACTGATGTGACTGGGGTGGTGAAGTTACCTGAGGGTGTGGAGATGGTGATACCTGGAGACAATGTGGAGTTAGAGGTTGAGTTGATCAAGCCTGTGGCGTTGGAAGAGGGGTTGAGGTTTGCGATTAGAGAAGGTGGAAGGACTGTTGGTGCTGGTGTAGTAACTAAAATAATAGAATAAATAATAGAATAATAGGGGTTTTAAGGGATGGCTAAAAAGGGAGAGGTAAGGGTTATTATTCATTTACAGTGTACAGAATGTAAAAGAAATAACTATACTACTACTAAAAACAGAAGAAACACTCCTGACAGGTTAGAACTTAAAAAGTATTGTCCTTGGGATAGAAAACATACGGTTCATAAGGAAGTTAAAAAATAGGGTAGGCCAGTAGCTCAACTTGGCAGAGCGTCGGACTCCAAATCCGAAGGCTGGGGGTTCAAGTCCCTCCTGGCCTGCCAATTTTTATTTTACTAAGGTAGGATTTATGGCGATTAAAGACACGAGTTTAAACAAAGAAAATTTTTGGGATAGGGTGGTAAGATTTTTAAAAGAGGTTAAAATAGAAGCTAAAAAAATTACTTGGGCACCTAAAAAACAGGTTTTAATGAGTACGCTTATGGTAGTTGTTTTTAGTCTTTTTATAGGTGCATATTTGGGAATTTTGGATATAATATATAACTTTGTAATTTCTATTTTGGTGAGGTAAAGTGAGTAAGGTTTGGTATTCGGTGCAGGTTTGGTCTGGTTGGGAGGAAAAGGTTAAAGCCTTGGTAGAGGAGCTTTTGGTTCGTAAGGGCTTAACCGAAAAGGTAGAGCGGTTTTTTGTTCCTCCGCCTAAGGAGATAGAGGTTAATTTTTCTCCTGAAAAGCAGTATTCTAAGCTTTTTTATTCTGGTTATTTTTTGATGTTCGGTGAGATTGATGATGAGTTGAAAGAAGAATTGAAGAGGGTTGAAGGGGTTTTAGATGTTATAGGTGGTGATAGACTTTATGTTTTTAGGACTGAGGAAGTAGAAAAGCTTATTTCTCAGTTGGTGGTAGAGGAGATAAAGCCTAAACCTCGTTATCAGTTTGCTCAGGGTGACCGAGTAAGGATTACAGATGGACCTTTTGCTAACTTTATAGGGATAGTAGATGAGGTTAAACCTGATAAAGGTAAAGTTAAAGTATTGGTAAGCATTTTTGGGAGAGAAACTCCTGTAGAGATAGAGTTTGCTTATTTACAGAAGATTTAAGGGGGATAGAGGAGTATGGCTAAAAAGGTGATAGCTCAGATAAAATTGCAACTTCCTGCGGGGCAAGCAACTCCTGCGCCTCCGGTTGGCCCAGCTTTGGGTCAACATGGTGTTAACATCATGGAGTTTGTAAAGGCTTTTAATGAGAAAACTCGTGGTCAGGAAGGCTATATTATTCCTGTAGTGATTACGGTTTATGCTGACCGTTCTTTTACTTTTGAGTTGAAGACTCCGCCTGCTGCAGTACTTATCAAAAAGGCTATAGGGATTGAGACAGGGGCTCATGCACCTGGAAAGGAGATAGTGGGTAAGATTACTAGAAAACAGTTAGAAGAGATAGCTAAGATGAAGATGCAGGACCTTACAGCTGCATCCTTAGAGGCTGCTATCAGGACTATAGAAGGTACAGCTAGAAGTATGGGAGTTCAAATCGTAGATTAAGGAGAGGTGGTATGGCTAAGCACGGAAAAAAGTATAGAGAGGCTTTAGCTAAGGTAGATAGGACAAAAAAATATAATTTTGAAGAGGCTGTTAAACTTGCCTTAGAGACAGCTTCTGCTAAATTTGATGAGACGGTAGAGGTAGCGGTAAAGTTAGGGGTTGACCCAAGGCATGCAGACCAGATGGTTAGGGGTTCTGTGGTTTTACCTCATGGAACTGGGAAAACTGCAAGAGTATTGGTTTTTGCTAAGGGGGATAAGGCTAAAGAGGCTTTAGAGGCTGGTGCTGACTATGTAGGTGATGAAGACTTGATAGAAAAAATACAGAAAGAAAATTGGCTTGATTTTGATAAGGTAATAGCTACACCGGATATGATGCCTGCTGTTAGTAAGGTAGGTAAGATTTTAGGTCCAAGGGGACTTATGCCAAGTTCTAAAACAGGAACCGTAACCTTTGATGTAGCTAAAGCCGTTAAGGATATAAAAGCAGGTAAGGTTGATTTTAAGGTTGATAGAGGAGCGGTAGTGCATGTTCCTGTAGGTAAGGTTTCTTTTGGTGAAAAAAAACTTTTAGAGAACATGGCTGCCTTTTTTGAGGCACTTTTAAAGGCTAAACCTTCTGCGGCTAAAGGGCAGTATATAAGAAGTGTTGCTATATCTACTACGATGGGTCCTGGTATTAAGGTTGACCCAAACGAAGTGAGGAATTTAATCCAGAGATACTCTGGAGATTAAAAATGTTTGTGCCCCTTGAGGTCCTTCAAAGCAAGGGTGACTCTTGGGGCCAAAGATTAGTAGGTGCCTAAGTGAAAGGCTTAAATGGGGGAGCTTCCTCAGCCTACTATAGGCGAAAGGGTACCCTTTCAGTTGGTGAAATTTTATAAGGAGGTATAAACTTGCTTACCCGGGCTCGTAAGGCAGAAATTATCAAAGATGTGAGTGAAAAATTTGCTAGATCACAGGGGGTTTTTGTAACCTCGTTTAAAGGGTTTACTGTAGCTGAAAGTAACGAGATAAGAAAGCTTGTAAGAGAAAAAGGGGGAGAGGTTAGGGTTATAAAAAATACTCTTATAAGGATTGCTTCTGAAAACACTAATTTTAAGGCAGTAAACGACTATGTAGAAGGTCCTACGGCTTTAGTTTTTGCTTATCAAGATCCTGTAGAGATAGCTAAGGTTTTAAGTGGTTTTATAAAAAATCATCCATCTTTACAGATAAAGGGTTTTGTAATACAAGGTAAGGGTTATAAGCCAGAATACCTTGAAGATTTAGTGAAACTTCCTCCAAGAGAGATTTTATTGGCTCAAGTGCTGGGGACTATTCAGGCACCTGTTTCTAATTTTGTTGGGGTTTTGGCTGCTATTATCAGGAAATTCCTTTATGCACTTAAGGCTATTGAAGAGAAAAAGGCTAAAGGTGAGTAAAGTTTAAAAATAGAAAAAATAAAAGGAGGGATTAGGAAATGCCAGTAACCAAAGAAGAAGTTATCGAGTTTATTGCCAACATGAGTGTTTTGGAGCTCTCTCAGTTTATCAAAGAATTAGAGGAAAAGTTTGGAGTAACTGCAGCTGCTCCAGTAGCTGCAGTAGCAGCTGTGGGTGCTGTGGCTGGTGCTCCTGCTGAAACTGCTCAGGCTGAAGAAAAGACCGAGTTTGATGTGGTGTTGACTGATGTTGGTGGCAATAAGATTAACGTCATTAAGGTAGTAAGGGAAATCACAGGATTAGGTTTAAAAGAAGCTAAAGATTTGGTTGAAGGTGTGCCTAAGCCTGTAAAAACTGGTGTTAGCAAGAACGAGGCCGAAGAGATTAAGAAAAAATTAGAAGAAGTAGGTGCCAAAGTAGAAATCAAGTAAGCCTTGTATAGCTTAAAACTTTATTTTCTACAATCTAATTTTTCTAAGGGTTTCCCCTATCCCTGGGGAAACCCTTTTTGTCATTTATAAAATTTCAGGGAGGGGATCAAAAAAATGCTAAACAACCAAAGAAACTTACCGGTTCGTAAAAATTTTGCTAAAGTAAAACAAATTCAAGAAGTACCTTATCTTTTAAGGATACCTAAGGAGTCTTACAATAAGTTTTTACAGGCTAAAACCCCTCCAGAGCATAGAGCTGATATAGGCATTCATAGATGTTTAAAGTCAGTCTTTCCGATAAGAGATTATTCTGAGACTGCGGTTTTAGAATACATAGATTACAAAATTTTAGAACCAGAGTACGAACCAGAAGAAGCTAAAGATAAAGGCTTAACCTATGAAGCTCCGATTAAACTAAAGGTGCGTTTGGTAACTTATGATTTAGACCCTGAAACCAGGGTAAAGAGCATTAAAGATGTCAAAGAGCAAGAGGTTTATTTTGGAACCATTCCTCTTATGACTGAAGATGGAAGGTTTATCATAAACGGGACTGAACGCGCTATCGTTAATCAACTTCAGAGGTCCCCTGGTGTTATTTTTGAAAAAGAAAAGACTCATGCGAAGGCAGGCAGGCTAACCTATATTGCTAGGGTTATCCCTGTAAAGGGTTCATGGTTAGATTTTATTTATGATTATAAAGGTAGGTTTTTTGTAAGGATAGATAAAAGAAAAAATATTTTAGCTACCATCTTTCTTAAAGCTATGGGTATGAGTGAAGAAGAAATTTTGTCTTTATTTTATCCTACTGAGAGATATCTAATCTTGGACGAGGGTGTAGAAAAAATCTTAGATTACGAACTTTTAGCCGGCCAAAAGGTAGTAGCTGATATTGTTAATCCCAACACCGGGGAAGTTATCGTTAAGAAAGGCAAGGTAATTACTGCAGGTTTGATAAAAAAATTAAAAAGAGCAGGGATTTATTCGGTAAAACTTCCTGATGAGGCTTTGATAGGAAAGATTTGTGCTAAAGAAGTGGTAGATCCTGATACTGGAGAGGTGATTTTAGAAGTTAATCAAGAAATAACGAAAGAAATATTAGATTTGCTTAGGGAAAAGGGAATAAAAGAGGTAAATGTTCTTTTTGTAGACCTTCATTATTATACTTCATCTGTGAGAGATGCATTAAAAACAGATAAAATAAAAAACAGGGAAGAGGCTCTTATTGAAATTTATAGAAAGATGCGGCCTTCAAGTCCTGTAAATTATGAAGTGGCAGAGGCTTACTTTAGGTCTCTCTTTTTTGATCCTGAAACTTATGACCTTTCTGAGATAGGACGTTATAAAATTAATTTGCGTTTAAACTTGGACATTCCAATAAATCAGAGGATACTTACGCAAAAAGATATTATTGCTATTTTAAAAGAGTTGATAAGGTTAAGAGAAAGAGAAGATGAAGGAGACGATATAGACAGCCTTTCTAACAGAAGGATTAGGGCAGTAGGAGAGTTGGTAGAAAACCAGTTTCTTATCGGTCTTATGAGGATGGAAAGGGCTATAAAGGAGAAACTCCAGCTTCAGGAGCTTGAAGAGATAACTCCTGTAGAGCTTATCAACAGTAAGCCTGTGGTGGGTGCGGTAAAGGAGTTTTTTGCTCAAGGCCAGCTTTCTCAGTTTATGGATCAGACAAACGTTCTTTCTATGCTTACCCACAAAAGAAGACTTTCTGCTTTAGGTCCAGGAGGTTTGACCAGAGAAAGGGCAGGATTTGAGGTTAGAGACGTTCATCCCAGCCATTACGGAAGAATTTGTCCTATCGAAACACCTGAAGGTCCTAACATAGGTTTAATCGTTTCTCCAACTACTTTTGCTCAAACCAATCCTTATGGGTTTTTAGAAACTCCTTATCGTTTGGTTAAAGAAGGTAGGGTGACGGATCAAATCATCTATTTAAACGCTGCTGAAGAAAAAGATTTAGTAATAGCTCAATCTACTATTAGATTAGATAAAGAAGGTAATATTTTAGAAGAATATGTACCTGCTAGAAAGAACGGAGAATTTATCATTGCCCATAGAGATGAGGTTGATTTGATAGACCTTTTACCTGCTCAAGTGGTAAGTGTTTCCAGCTCTTTGATACCTTTTCTTGAGCATGACGATGCTAACCGTGCGCTTATGGGTTCAAACATGCAAAGGCAGGCTGTGCCTTTGATTAAGACTAAAGCTCCTTTAGTTGGTTCTGGGATGGAGAGAGCAGTAGCCTTAAATTCTGGTATGGTTATAGTAGCTGAGGCTGATGGAGTAGTTGAAGATGTTGATAGCACCAGAATCGTAGTAAGATATGATACTAAAGAAGGGGAGCTTCCAGAGGTAAAGATTTACGAATTGATAAAGTGGAAAAAATCTAACCAAAACACTTGTTTCTCACAAAGGCCTATAGTCAAACCAGGACAAAGGGTTAAAAAAGGAGAAATCTTGGCTGATGGTCCTTCTATTAGTAAAGGAGAATTGGCTTTGGGTAAGGATGTTTTAGTAGCCTTTATGCCTTGGAGAGGTTATAATTTTGAGGACTCTATCATAATTTCTGAAAGATTAGTAAAAGAAGACGTATTTACCTCTATTCACATAGAGGAGTTTGAGTGTGTAGCTCGAGAGACCAAGCTTGGAAGAGAAGAAATTACCAGAGACCTTCCTAATGTAAGCGAAGAACTTTTAACCAATTTAGACGAAAGTGGTATTATAAAGATAGGAAGTTATGTAAAACCTGGAGACATTTTAGTAGGGAAGGTGACACCTAAGGGTGAGACTACCCTTACACCTGAAGAAAAGTTATTAAGGGCTATTTTTGGAGAAAAGGCCAAAGATGTGAAAGATACCTCTTTAAAGGTACCGGCTGGTATAGAAGGTATCGTAATTGATACTAAAATCCTTACCCGTAAGGGATTAGAAAAAGACATTAGGGCTAAACAGAAAGAAGATGAAACTATAGCAAGACTATTAAGAAATCAAGCAGATGTTTTAGAGGTCCTTTTTAGGCATACGGTAAACAGGCTGGCTTATGTTTTGAACGGAGAATTAGCTACTGCAGAATTAGAAAGAGAAGGCCAGATTTTTATCAATAAAGGGGAGGCCCTTACCTTAGAAAGATTAAAAAACTTGCCTACCTCTCTATTACCTAAGCTGAAAGATATAGTTCCATCTTCTAAGAAAGAGTTGATTACTGAAGTAATAAAGGCCTATGAAAAAAAGAGAAAGGAAATCATAGAAGAGTACGAAGCCCATATTAATAGGATTAAAAAAGGAGATGAATTACCCCCTGGTGTTTTAAAAGTAGTAAAGGTTTTTGTGGCGATGAAAAGAAAACTTCAGCCAGGAGATAAGATGGCAGGAAGGCACGGAAACAAAGGTGTTGTTTCTAAAATTGTTCCTATTGAGGATATGCCTTATCTTCCTGATGGAACACCTGTAGACATGATACTTTCTCCTTTGGGTGTTCCTTCTCGTATGAATATCGGTCAGCTTCTCGAAACCCACTTAGGTTGGGCTTGTAAAGAGCTGGGTAAAAAACTGGCCAAGTTAGCCCAGGAATATCAGATAGAAAGCGTAAAGGCCCTTTTAAAGGAAATTTTTTACGAAGAAGAATATGAAAAATTGGTAGAAGGTAAGACAGACGAAGAGATATTAGAGCTTGCTAAGGGTTTTGCCGATGGTATTCCTATTGCTACCCCTGTTTTTGCAGGAGCTAAAGAAGCTGAGATAAAGAAATGGCTGTCTTTAGCTGGGTTGAATGAAAGTGGAACTACAGTTCTTTATAACGGAATGACAGGGGAACCCTTTTATGAACCGGTAACCGTAGGATATATGCATATGTTAAAGCTCCATCATTTGGTTGATGATAAAATCCATGCTCGATCTACAGGACCATATTCTTTGATAACCCAGCAACCTCTTGGTGGAAAGTCTCAGTTTGGTGGCCAAAGATTGGGAGAGATGGAGGTTTGGGCAATAGAGGCTTATGGAGCTGCTTACACTTTACATGAATTTCTTACTGTAAAAAGTGATGACGTAGAAGGACGGACCAAGATGTATGAAAAATTGGTAAAAGGTAAAAACTTTTTAGAAGGAGGCATGCCTGAAAGCTTTAAGGTGTTAACTAAAGAGCTACAAGGTCTTTGTTTAGATATAGAACCTATAGAAGAATAAAAACCAAAGGGGGTGTTTAAATAATGAAGGAGCTCCTTTCTATTTTAGAAAAACCTAAGGATGTTATGAAAATAAAAGCTTTAAAGATAGGTATAGCTTCTCCAGAAAAAATAAGGGAGTGGAGCTATGGAGAGGTAAAAAAACCAGAGACAATAAATTACAGGACTTTAAGGCCTGAAAAAGATGGTCTGTTTTGTGCAAAAATTTTTGGTCCAGTAAGGGATTATGAATGTATTTGCGGAAAATATAGAGGAATGAAACACAGAGGGGTTATCTGTGAGAAATGCGGAGTTGAGGTTATTCAAAGTAAAGTTAGAAGAGAAAGGATGGGGCATATTGAGCTTGCAGCTCCTGTTGCTCATATTTGGTATTTGAGGAGTATTCCCTCTAAAATCGGTATTTTGCTTAATATGACCCTTAAAGAGGTTGAGTCCATCCTTTATTTAGAACGCTACATAGTTATCGAGAGCCAGCTCGAAGAGTTTCCTGTTGGAACCATTTTAACCGAAGATAAATATTATACGTTAAAAGAGATGTATGGTGACCAGATAGTAGCTGATACTGGGGCTTCTGCTATTTATGAACTTTTAAGAAATTTAGACCTTGATAAACTTATTCAAGATATTCAGATTGAATTACAAACCACCCATAGTGAGGCACGTAAAAAGAAATTAAGCAAGAGGCTTCAAATAGCTAGAGCGTTTAAGCAGTCTGGCAACAAGCCAGAATGGATGATTTTAAAAGTAATTCCAGTTATCCCCCCTGAGTTAAGGCCTTTAGTTCCTTTAGAAGGAGGAAGGTTTGCTACTTCAGATTTAAACGACCTTTACAGAAGGGTGATAAACCGTAATGTAAGATTAAAAAAACTAATAGACCTTGATGCACCTGAAATTATTTTGAAAAACGAAAAAAGAATGTTACAAGAGGCTGTGGATGCCCTTTTTGATAACGGAAGAAGAGGACGTCCTGTAATGGGTCCTAACAGAAGACCACTTAAAAGCCTTTCTGACATTCTTAAAGGCAAACAGGGTAGGTTTAGGCAGAACCTTCTTGGTAAAAGAGTAGATTTTTCAGGTAGGTCTGTTATCACGGCTGGTCCTGAATTGAGAATGTATCAGTGTGGTTTGCCCAAGAAAATGGCTTTAGAACTTTTTAAACCTTATATATATGGATGGTTAGAAAAGCACGGTTATGCTACTAATATTAAGACCGCAAAAAGATTGGTAGAAGAGGAACATCCTGCAGTTTGGGATGCCCTTGATGAGATAGTCAAGGAATATCCTGTGATGTTGAACCGTGCACCTACTTTGCATAGGTTAGGTATTCAGGCTTTTGAACCTGTATTGATAGATACCAAAGCACTACAATTACATCCTTTAGTTTGTGTAGCTTATAACGCAGACTTTGACGGAGACCAGATGGCGGTGCATGTGCCATTGTCAGTAGAGGCACAGATAGAAAATAGGGTACTTATTTTGTCTACTAATAATATACTTCTTCCTGCAAACGGTATTCCTGTAGTTTATCCTACCCAAGACATGGTTTTAGGTATTTATTACATGACTTTAGAACGTCCTTTTGTTAAAGGAGAGGGTAAAGTCTTTAGAGATAAGGACGAGGTTATCCTTGCTTATCAAACTGGTGCACTTCATCTTCAAGCAAAAATAAAAGTAAAAATTGACGGCAAACTTATAGATACCACGGTGGGGAGGATATTGTTTTCTACGATCGTTCCTGAGGAAATTCCTTTTGAGGAGTATAACAAACCTTTAACCAAAAAAGAGCTTCAGAAGTTGATAGATATTTCCTATCGTAGAGCAGGTATTAAAAAAACGGTTATCTTTGCAGACAAGTTGAAAGACTTAGGTTTTATGAAAGCTACTGAAGCAGCTCTTTCTATCTCAGTTGATTACCTTACCATCCCTAAGAAAAAGGCAGAGATTTTAGCTGAAGCCGACAAAAAGATCGCTGAGATTTGGGAACAGTATAGAGAAGGTTTGATAACCGAGAGCGAGCGTTATAACAAGGCTATAGACATTTGGTCTAGCGCTACAGAGCGTGTTACTGAAGAGATGATTAAAGAAATGGAAACCAAAGAATACATAGGGCCTAACGGAGAAAAAATAATAGGTCCTAGTTTTAACCCTGTTTATATCATGGCTTTTTCTGGCGCTCGTGGTTCTAAGGATCAGATAAGGCAGCTTGCAGGTATGAGAGGTTTGATGGCCAAACCTTCTGGCGAGATTATCGAAACCCCGATTAAGAGTAATTTTAGGGAGGGACTCTCTGTTTTGGAATACTTTGTTTCTACCCACGGAGCCCGTAAAGGGCTTGCAGATACAGCTTTAAAAACTGCTAATGCAGGATATCTTACAAGAAAGTTAGTTGACGTTGCTCAAGATTGTATAGTGACTGAAGAGGATTGTGGAACGATAGACGGTATAGAGGTAGGGCATCTTATTGAAGCAGGAGAAATAATCGAGCCTGTTTGGGACAGAGTTTTAGGAAGGGTAGCTCTGGAAGACATCTTAGATCCTGTTACTGGAGAGATATTAATCGAGGCTGATCAGGAAATCGACGAAGAAGGGGTTAAAAAGCTTAAAGAAGCAGGTATAGAAAAGGTTATGATAAGGTCTGTACTTACTTGTGAGGCAAAGCATGGAGTTTGTAGAAAATGTTATGGAAGAGACCTTGCTACCGGAAAGTTGGTAGAGATAGGAGAGGCAGTAGGGATTATAGCAGCACAATCTATTGGAGAACCTGGAACTCAGCTTACGATGAGAACCTTCCATATTGGAGGTGCTGTAGGCAAGGCCTTAGAGCAAAGCGAACATAGGGCTCAGTCAAGAGGTTTGGTCAAGTTCCTTAATCTAAGGTTAGTAAGAAGAGAAGATGGTAATTTAGTTGCTTTGAACAGACAAGGAGAAGTAGCTATCGTTACCCCGGATGGAAGGATTTTAGAAAAATATCCTGTTACTTATGGTGCTAAGATAAAGGTAGAAGAAGGTCAAGAGGTAAGACCAGGAGACCTTTTGGTAGAATGGGACCCTTATACTACACCTATCATTGCTGAGGTTTCTGGAAGGGTTAAGTTTGGGGACATCATAGATGGTGTAACCGTAGATGAAAAGATTGACGTAACTACCGGTAGGGCAAGTATTATAGTCAGAGATTACAAACTTACTGACTATAGACCAAGAATATCTCTTAAAGACGATAAAGGACGGACGATAGACCTTCCAGACGGAAGAGGTAAGGCAAGATACGAACTTCCGGTAGGGGCGATTATTAGTGTTCAGGAAGGAGATTTTGTAAAAGCAGGAGATATTATAGCTAGGATACCAAGAGAGACCCTTAAAGCTAAAGACATCACCGGTGGTCTTCCTAAGGTTACTGACCTTTTTGAAGCACGAAAACCTAAAGAATATGCCACCATTACTGAAATTGACGGAACGGTAGTTTTTGAAAAAGAAGCAAGGGGTAAAAAGAAGGTGGTTATCCAGCCTGAGGTAGGAGACCCCTTGGAGTATTATATTTCTAAGGGTAAACATATTTTGGTAAGAGAAGGAGATGTGGTAAAGGCTGGAGATCCTTTGATAGAGGGTTCTCCTAATCCTCATGATATTTTAAAAGTAAAAGGAGTTAAAGGGGTCGCTCGATTTTTGGTTGAAGAGATCCAAGAGGTTTATAGGCTTCAAGGCGTTAAGATAAACGACAAACACTTTGAAGTTATCGTAAAACAGATGCTTAAAAAAGTTAAGATAAAAGACCCAGGAGATACCAATTTCATGATTGGTGAGTATGTAGATAAAGTCAAGTTCGAGGAAGAAAACGAAAAAATAATAGCTTCTGGAGGAAAACCAGCTGTAGCTGAACCTGTTATCCTTGGTATTACCAAGGTTGCCTTGCTTACTGATTCCTGGTTGTCTGCAGCTTCTTTCCAAGAAACCACCAGGGTGCTTACTGAAGCTTCTATCGCAGGTAAAGTAGATTATCTAAAAGGATTAAAAGAAAACGTAATCATCGGAAGGTTGATCCCTGCTGGTACAGGAAGAATTGTTTATGAACAAAAAGGTTGGGTGTAAAGAGAAAAGAGAAAAAAATAAAAAGACATAATAAAAAGGGGCGGGTTAAATCCGCCCCTTTTTATTTGTAAAGGTTTAAAATATTCTTAAAGAACTACTTTTTAAGCCCTATTTTTTGAAGCAAAGCCTGATATCTGTTGAAATCGGTTCTTTTGAGGTAATTTAAAAGGGCCCTTCTCTGACCGATTAATTTCATAAGACCCCTTCTTGAATGAAAATCCTTGCGATGGATTTTGAGGTGCTCTTCTAGTTGCTTTATCCTTGCAGTTAACAAAGCAATCTGGACTTCAGGCGACCCTGTGTCATTTGGGTGACGCTGAAAAGTTTGGATAATCTCTTGTTTTAACTCTGGGTCTAAAGGCATAAACTCAACCTCCTTTTTGTATTTTTAAGCCTGAGGAAGGGTTACTCCACCCCCAAGCAATTTCTTTAAATATACCCTATTTTTGTAAAAATACAAACAGCGTTAAACTATTTATCTTTGGTGATTGCTCAAAATATTCCACCTCTGTTATAATTTATTCGGGAGGTGGGAACTATGAACTTAGCAGAGCTCGTAGAAATAGCATCCTCTGAAGAAAAGGCAGAAGAATTCTTAAGAGCTAAAGGTGTGCTTAAAACCTTTACTTGTTGTCCCTTTTGTGGAAACAAAATTTGGAGGGAAGAAGAGAGGGATGGGAGCAGAAGGTAAGATACCAGTATTTGGAATTCTTGAAAGGCAAGGAAAAGTAAAAGTAGAAGTAGTTAAGGATGTATCTTGTGAGGCTCTGTTAAAGGAGACGATAAAGAAGGTAAAGAGGGGGAGTTTAATTTACACAGACAAATTTAGGAGCTATGACGGACTTGTGATGTATGGTTTTAGACACGAGAGAGTAGACAAGAGTATAAGGTCTGCAAATGGGAAGGTATATATAAATGGGATAGAAGGATTTTGGAGTTATGCCAAAGAGAGACTTCTTAAGTTTCATGGAGTAAGCAGGGAGAATTTTGTGTATTACTTGAAAGAACTTGAATTCAGGTATAATAGTAGAGATAACTTAGATGAAATGGTGTATTTATGTTTAGGTGGAATAAAATGAGGAATCACCTTTCAAAATAGTAACTACAGAGAGCTTATGAAGCTGTTGAATAACCTTATACTGAACCCCATAGGGACTGGACACACCAAAGTTGTAGAGGTTAAACTCTCTTGTTAGGCAGGGATAAAATATTAAGACAGGAGGTGTGAGATGAAACAGAGGAAATGGACGGCAGAGAGAAATTAGCAATAGTCTTTATCTCAACAACTTTAGGGTATAAAAAAATGTCTTAACAAATGGGATGCAATAGGAAAATTAAAAAAAATAAAGAAAAATTAAATATAATATCATATAATTTCTTTAATTTCCCAAAAAAAGCTTAAAATTTTGGTTGACAAAATTCTAAGAGTTAATTATATTATACTTTTAATTATATAGAATTAGGATTGGTTATAAAGTGATAGGATTTTTGAAATTTGACTTTTATTTCAAGATTTCATCATTTATATCAACTATTTCAACTATTAGGAACATTGTTTTAGCTTTTGTTTTAGCATTAAGTCTGGTTGTTTATGCGTATTCTCAGGAGGTGGTTAAGGGAGGTGTTCCTCAAGCAAGAAAGACTATTCTTGATTTTAAGGAGGAGCTTAAGCTTAATGAGAAGCAGGTTAAGGAGATAGAGAAGTATTTGCAGGGATTTTTTAAAAAGGAGCAAGAGTTGTCAAGCAAGATTAGGGAGAAGGAGGCAAGGTTTAAGGAGATGTTAAACAGTGATTGGGACATCAAAGAAATAAAGAAGCTTGTCAAGGAGATACATTGTCTTCGTGGGGAGCTGATAGCAGAGGAGCTTGAGACAGGGAAGAAGATAGACGGGGTGTTAAACGAGGAGCAGAGGAAGAAGTGGAGGGAGATTAGAATAGGAAGGAGGTAAAGTGATGGACAAAGAGAATAAGAATAGGAAAGAAAATTTTGGACAAAGAGTAGGGGGGAAGGAGGTGTGTGATAAGAGGTTTAAGTGGTATTTAGATTGGTTGGTATTGGGGTTGTTTATTGTTTTGATTTTAGGAGCGAGTGGTTCTATGACAGTTGGGCAGGAGATAGGAGTTTATTTGAATGGGTCAAATAGTTCCTATACGTTGGAGGAGGATCTTAACATAATCAATAACACAGGGGCTAATACTTTTGGGATATTTGTAGATAATGATACAAGTAATATATTTTCTGATTTAACCATTAATGCAACGCTTGAAGTTACACAGACAAACTCAACTGCAGGTAATAAAACCATAGGTATTTTTGCAAATGGTGCTATTGAAGAAGGATCTCAGGTAAGGCCGATTGGTAATTTAACTATAACTGAGAATGGTACCATTCAAGTATTAGCAGGTGGGGTTGGGGGATCTTATGTATATGCAGCTGGAGTGGATACAGGAAGCATAGGGGATTTAACAAATAGCGGGTCAATTACAGTAAGTGCGAGTGGGGGATCTTATGCAAGGGCATATGGAGTGGATGCAGATAACATAGTAGATTTAACAAATAGCGGGTCAATTACAGTAAGTGCGAGTGGGGGATCTTATGCAAGGGCATATGGAGTGGATGCAGATAACATAGTAGATTTAACAAATAGCGGGTCAATTACAGTAAGTGCGAGTGGGACAGATAATGCAAGTGCATATGGAGTGGTTGCAGATAACATAGTAGATTTAACAAATAGCGGGTCAATTACAGTAAGTGCGAGTGGGGGATCTTATGCAAGGGCATATGGAGTGGATGCAGATAACATAGTAGATTTAACAAATAGCGGGTCAATTACAGTAAGTGCGAGTGGGACAGATAATGCAAGTGCATATGGAGTGTATGCAGGAAGCATAGGGAATTTAACAAATAATGGTACCATTCAAGTTTTAGCAAATGGCACAGAAGTATTAGCAGGTGGGGTAGTTGTTGGTAATGTTACTAACCTTATAAACGAAGGTCGTATAGATGTTTTTGGTAATGTGACTGATTCTTCAGGGCAACTTATGCTTGCTGGAGTTTATGCTTTAAATGCAACTAATTTTGTTAATAGTGGAAATATAAACGTAAATGGAACTGGTGGCTATGTAAACTATGCGGATAATAACATACCTGTAGGGGTTGAGATAGAGAGTGTAGGTAATTTTACGAACACTGGGAATATATTGGTATCTATAGAATCGATTAATGCGACAGCAGTAGGGGTTAAGTCAGAGGATATAGGATATTTCAATAATACTGGAAACATATCAGTATTTACCAATTCAACTGGTGGGGAATGGTCAGCAGTAGTAGGGGTAATGGCAGGATTACCGGAAGAAATAGAAGGTGGGGAATCTGGGGAAATAGGTATATTCATTAACGATGGGAATTTAACGGTAAGTGGATATGCAGATGGAGGGGAGCTTAATGCAGTAGGGGTAGCAGTATTTAATGGGACGATAGGAGAGTTTAGGAATTTAGAAGGTGGGAAGATTGAGGTTTATGGGGAGAATAATGGAGGGAGTGCGAATGTAATAGGTGTTATGGCAGGTGGTGAGGAAGATTATATAGGTCAGATAGGCAATTTTACAAACGAAGGGAGCATAATAGTAACAGCGAAGGGAGTAGATGAGGTAACAGCGTTTGGAGTATCTACAACAGAGGATATAGGCAATTTCACTAATACTGGATTAATAACTGTGAGTGCAATTTCAACAAATGGAACTACAGAGGCAGCTGGAGTGGATACAGGAAGCATAGGGGATTTAACAAATAGCGGGTCAATTACAGTAAGTGCGAGTGGGGGATCTTATGCAAGGGCATATGGAGTGGATGCAGATAACATAGTAGATTTAACAAATAGCGGGTCAATTACAGTAAGTGCGAGTGGGGGATCTTATGCAAGGGCATATGGAGTGGATGCAGATAACATAGTAGATTTAACAAATAGCGGGTCAATTACAGTAAGTGCGAGTGGGACAGATAATGCAAGTGCATATGGAGTGGTTGCAGATAACATAGTAGATTTAACAAATAGCGGGTCAATTACAGTAAGTGCGAGTGGGGGATCTTATGCAAGGGCATATGGAGTGGATGCAGATAACATAGTAGATTTAACAAATAGCGGGTCAATTACAGTAAGTGCGAGTGGGACAGATAATGCAAGTGCATATGGAGTGTATGCAGGAAGCATAGGGAATTTAACAAATAATGGTACCATTCAAGTTTTAGCAAATGGCACAGAAGTATTAGCAGGTGGGGTAGTTGTTGGTAATGTTACTAACCTTATAAACGAAGGTCGTATAGATGTTTTTGGTAATGTGACTGATTCTTCAGGGCAACTTATGCTTGCTGGAGTTTATGCTTTAAATGCAACTAATTTTGTTAATAGTGGAAATATAAACGTAAATGGAACTGGTGGCTATGTAAACTATGCGGATAATAACATACCTGTAGGGGTTGAGATAGAGAGTGTAGGTAATTTTACGAACACTGGGAATATATTGGTATCTATAGAATCGATTAATGCGACAGCAGTAGGGGTTAAGTCAGAGGATATAGGATATTTCAATAATACTGGAAACATATCAGTATTTACCAATTCAACTGGTGGGGAATGGTCAGCAGTAGTAGGGGTAATGGCAGGATTACCGGAAGAAATAGAAGGTGGGGAATCTGGGGAAATAGGTATATTCATTAACGATGGGAATTTAACGGTAAGTGGATATGCAGATGGAGGGGAGCTTAATGCAGTAGGGGTAGCAGTATTTAATGGGACGATAGGAGAGTTTAGGAATTTAGAAGGTGGGAAGATTGAGGTTTATGGGGAGAATAATGGAGGGAGTGCGAATGTAATAGGTGTTATGGCAGGTGGTGAGGAAGATTATATAGGTCAGATAGGCAATTTTACAAACGAAGGGAGCATAATAGTAACAGCGAAGGGAGTAGATGAGGTAACAGCGTTTGGAGTATCTACAACAGAGGATATAGGCAATTTCACTAATACTGGATTAATAACTGTGAGTGCAATTTCAACAAATGGAACTACAGAGGCAGCTGGAGTGGATACAGGAAGCATAGGGGATTTAACAAATAGCGGGTCAATTACAGTAAGTGCGAGTGGGGGATCTTATGCAAGGGCATATGGAGTGGATGCAGATAACATAGTAGATTTAACAAATAGCGGGTCAATTACAGTAAGTGCGAGTGGGACAGATAATGCAAGTGCATATGGAGTGGTTGCAGATAACATAGTAGATTTAACAAATAGCGGGTCAATTACAGTAAGTGCGAGTGGGGGATCTTATGCAAGGGCATATGGAGTGGATGCAGATAACATAGTAGATTTAACAAATAGCGGGTCAATTACAGTAAGTGCGAGTGGGACAGATAATGCAAGTGCATATGGAGTGTATGCAGGAAGCATAGGGAATTTAACAAATAATGGTACCATTCAAGTTTTAGCAAATGGCACAGAAGTATTAGCAGGTGGGGTAGTTGTTGGTAATGTTACTAACCTTATAAACGAAGGTCGTATAGATGTTTTTGGTAATGTGACTGATTCTTCAGGGCAACTTATGCTTGCTGGAGTTTATGCTTTAAATGCAACTAATTTTGTTAATAGTGGAAATATAAACGTAAATGGAACTGGTGGCTATGTAAACTATGCGGATAATAACATACCTGTAGGGGTTGAGATAGAGAGTGTAGGTAATTTTACGAACACTGGGAATATATTGGTATCTATAGAATCGATTAATGCGACAGCAGTAGGGGTTAAGTCAGAGGATATAGGATATTTCAATAATACTGGAAACATATCAGTATTTACCAATTCAACTGGTGGGGAATGGTCAGCAGTAGTAGGGGTAATGGCAGGATTACCGGAAGAAATAGAAGGTGGGGAATCTGGGGAAATAGGTATATTCATTAACGATGGGAATTTAACGGTAAGTGGATATGCAGATGGAGGGGAGCTTAATGCAGTAGGGGTAGCAGTATTTAATGGGACGATAGGAGAGTTTAGGAATTTAGAAGGTGGGAAGATTGAGGTTTATGGGGAGAATAATGGAGGGAGTGCGAATGTAATAGGTGTTATGGCAGGTGGTGAGGAAGGTTATGTAGGTCAGATAGGCAATTTTACAAACGAAGGGAGCATAATAGTAACAGCGAAGGGAGTAGATGAGGTAACAGCGTTTGGAGTATCTACAACAGAGGATATAGGCAATTTCACTAATACTGGATTAATAACTGTGAGTGCAATTTCAACAAATGGAACTACAGAGGCAGCTGGAGTGGATACAGGAAGCATAGGGGATTTAACAAATAGCGGGTCAATTATAGGGAGTGCGAATGGGACAGATTATGCAGAGGCGTATGGAGTGGTTGCAGATAACATAGGGGATTTAACAAATAGCGGGTCAATTACAGGGAGTGCGAATGGGACAAATGCAGATGCATATGGAGTGTATACAGGAAGTATTGTAAATTTAACAAATAGCGGGTCAATTACAGGAAGTGCTAGTGGGACAAGTTTAGTAAGAACATATGGAGTGTATGCAGGAAGTATAGGAAATTTAACAAATAGCGGGTCAATTACAGGAAGTGCGAATTCAGAATATACTGCATATGCATATGGAGTGTATGCAGGTTATATAGGCAAATTTACTAGTAATGGATCAATAATCGTAAATGCAACTGCAACAGGTGGGAATGCAACTGTGTATGGAGTGTATGCATATGATATGGGAAATTTTACGAATGAAGGGACAATAGATGTGAGAGCCACAGCGACAAATGGGACTGCAAAAGCTTATGGATTATATGTTGACGAAGATACCATAAATAACTTTACCAATAATGGCACCATTAAGGTGATAGCAACTGGTAAGGACACAGAGGCAACTGGTGTATACGCAGTGGTTCTTACAGAAGATCTTTTAAATGAAAGTAGTGGAACGATTAAAGTTTCAACTATAGGAGAGCAGTCAGCAAAGGCAACAGGATTATATATTGAGAAAGCACAGACTGGTTCAACAATCCTTAATAAGGGGATCATTGATATATCTGCTAGCTCTTCAAGTGGGACAGTAAACAGCTTTGGAATCTATTTAAAAGATTCAGAGATAACTCTTATAAACAATGGAACCATTACAGTTTCTGCAAGTGGAAATGTAGATAAGGTAGCTGGAATTTATATTATTAATTCAACAGTTGAACTTTCAAACCCTGGTGAAATAGTTGTTTGGGGAGATGCTCTTTCTGGGAAAAAGCTTCGCACCCTTTATGTAGATTCTGGCTCTAATGTAACTCTTAAAGACAAGTTTGCCATCACTTTTGGAGCGCCTGGTACTGGACCTAATACAGCTCCCATTTACGTTGAAAGTGGTTCATCACTTGGTCTTAATAATGCAACCTTAGTTGTAAGACTTTGGAATAATAGTGCTCAATACATAGTTGTAGGCACTCCTTATAATTTAATAGAAAGTAATGGGACAGTAAATGGTAATTGGGGCGAGTTAGAGAAAGGCTATACAAATCCACTTATTGATGTAGCATGGTATGACCCAAATATAACTGATAAAGATGCACAGATTATTTTTAAATATTTAGCTTTGAACAAACCAGAAGAAGCATTAGGATCAGTTAACAGTATGATAGGTGGAGTTATAGTTAATTCAATTATGGTAGATAGTATCTTTACTTCTCTGCCTATTACTTCGCCTTTTATTCTTGTGAAAGGTTATCAGCCAGTGATGCTTGCGTCTGCTGGCATAAGTGATGTTGGAGCTGGATATAGTCTTGGTGGAGTTGAATATCGTGGTGGCATGTGGTTTAAACCTCTTTATACTCATGTTTCTGCCGATGACCTTGGTTTTGATACCAATACTTATGGATTTAACATCGGATTAGGAGGTTTTCTTACAAAGAACTTTTCTTTAGGTATCTATGCCAATTATTTGAGAGCTGAATATGACTATAGTAGAAGATCAGCAAAAGATGGTGACTCTGACATCTTTTCACTTGGTATTACAGGTATGTGGATAATGATGAAAGATTCCTATTTAAGATATAACATGTATGGATTTAGTAGTTCAAATGACTATAATGGACGTACAGGACTAAATTTGGAGCTTAAAGAGAAGGCAAGTTATACCATGAAAGGTGTCCATGGGGAAATACTTCTTGGGAAAGTTTATAGAGGGAAATTAAATGTAATTCCTGAGATAGGAATAAGATATACTTACTACAATCCCGAAAGTTTTTGGACAAAGGTTTATGACAGTGCTGGGAACAGGGTAACAAGTTGGGATAGATATTATGATCCTGATAGCAAACATATGTGGAAAGGAGTGATAGGGGTTATGCTTGCTTCCGAAGCAAAGGCAGGTGCAATGCCAGTTAAACTTTATGCTTATGGAAGATTGGAACAGGCATTTGGGAAAAATGATATAAGTGCGGTTAACTATATGAGAAGTGACCCAACAAGATGGAAATTATCAAGGGAGATAAATAGAACGACTTTTATTGTCCAGCTTGGAGGAGAATTTAGGCTTCAGAAGAACCTCGGTCTTGAGATTTCCGGAAGAGGAGACTTTAATGGAGATTACACGGGCTACTCTGGGTCAATGATGCTAAGATATAATTGGTAGTTGTTTTAGGGTAAAGATTGATAACAGAGCCCCCTCTTGGGGGCTTTTTTATTACCGTTAAATTTTTTTTAATTTTCTATCTCCTGGGTTCTCTATTTCTTTTTGTTAAAGAGGTTTATCTTTCTTAATACCTGTAGCCCTTCAACATGATATTACCAGACACGATTATTGAAATAGCACTTAACTCAATGAGCCTATAAGGCAGCTTCAAGAATTCCTTTGATCAGAGTCAAAATTCTGGGCAGAACATGATTTCCAGAGGTCATTAGGGTTTCCCGCTTTGGGCATCCTTCTCAGTCTCCGATATACCTCCCTTTTTCTTCGTGGTTCATGTGGTACTTCTTCTATCAGAAGCTTCCTTAGGCTTTCGTAGCTAAGAGTGGTATTAAGGAAGCCTCTTTAAAGGTGAGCTTTCCTGCTAAGGCATCCGAGAGGATTTTGTATCTATTGGTTTAATATTTCAAAATAGTAACTACAGAGAGCTTATGAAGCTGTTGAATAACCTTATACTGAACCCCATAGGGACTGGACACACCAAAGTTGTAGAGGTTAAACTCTCTTGTTAGGCAGGGATAAAATATTAAGACAGGAGGTGTGAGATGAAACAGAGGAAATGGACGGCAGAGAGAAATTAGCAATAGTCTTTATCTCAACAACTTTAGGGCATAAAAAAATGTCTTAACAAATGGGATGCAATAGGAAAATTAAAAAAAATAAAGAAAAATTAAATATAATATCATATAATTTCTTTAATTTCCCAAAAAAAGCTTAAAATTTTGGTTGACAAAATTCTAAGAGTTAAGTATATTATACTTTTAATTATATTATACTTTTAATTATATTATACTTTTAATTATATTATACTTTTAATTATATAGAATTAGGATTGGTTATAAAGTGATAGGATTTTTGAAATTTGACTTTTATTTCAAGATTTCATCATTTATATCAACTATTTCAACTATTAGGAACATTGTTTTAGCTTTTGTTTTAGCATTAAGTCTGGTTGTTTATGCGTATTCTCAGGAGGTGGTTAAGGAGGGCAAAATTTTATCTCTTTCTGTAAACATATCCAAGGAAAAACCTGCCTTGGGTGTTACGATTCAATCGTTTCAAGATAGGTCAAAAATAGCCTTTAAAGGTTCTTCAAGAGAAAGATTGATAGATAAAGCAAATAAAAAGGGAGACCTTCTTGATAAAAACAGTCTTTTAGCTAAAACTTCTGCGATCAATGTCTTAGACGGGATTTTTATCGATAAAAACACAGGAGAGATTACTTTGGTAGGACATTACGACCCAAAATACAAAACAGGACCTCTCCCCTACGTTCAAGTTTTGGACGAGGCTCTTAGGTATCCTTATCCATCTTTTTCTTTAGACCCAACTAAAAATACATACAGGGCATTAGAAGAAATCAAATCTATCTTTGATCAAGAAATGGATAGGGTAGGTCGAGACCTAAATTATGGAGCTAATTGGTTATCAGGTATATTGAAAGAAATTTTGTATTCTTCTCCACCTTTACCAGAAAAACAAATACTTTTAGCAAGGCTAAAAGTATTTTCGATTACCCCCGAAGAATTTGAGGCTTATCTTAATTGGGAGCCAAAATCTAAAAAATGGAAGTTCAACAATAGAGAACAACTTGAGCAGTATCTACATTTACAGGAGCTTTTTTATAAAATTTTTATGGCTTTAGGGCTTGAGGGAAAATATGGAAAAGCTATGGTTCAATTTTGGGGATTTCAAAAGTTTTCTGAAGTTTATGGTATGGAAAACGCAGGACATTGGTTTAGAGAGATTTATGAGACGCTGGGTCTTATTGATGAGTTTGAAAGGATAAGAAGTGACTTTAATTCCGGAAAAATAGACAACTGGGAGGCTTCTCGTAATTTATTGTTTTTACTTTATAAAAATTTGCTTAGAGGTATGGGGGTAAAAGAAGAGGTAATAGAAGCAGCTATTAAAAGGGCTCCTCTAAGAGGAAATTGTGACCAAGAATTAAGCGAGTTTGCCAACCAAAAATTTGAAGAAATCCAAAGAGAATGGATGATGAAGACCGTCTTCTATAACCTTGTTTTAAGCGATTCCTTTATAAAAAAAAGGTTTAAAATTCCTTCTATCGAAGTGAAACCAACGTATTTTAATCTATCCTCAGATACTTATATAGCTAAAGCCTTTTTTTATGCAGATTATACGCTTAAGTATGTAACCACTTTAAATCTTGAAACAGCATCCCTTAAAGATTTTTATCCCTTTGTTGTCTACCTTACTCAAAAGGTTAATGAAAAAGGTAAGGGTAAGGAGTTTCAAAAGATTAAAAATGGACTTGATCGTCATTGGATTTTTCCTAGAAAGGTAGAATTAAAAATCAGTCCTGATAAATCCGCTGTTTACTTTGCAAGGTCAGAGGTAAGAATAGGTAGTGAGCCTTTAAGTTCAGATATGCCCTCTTGGTATGTCGAAATTTTAAAGGAATATGCAGAGATGTTAACCAGTAGATATGAAGAGTTTTCTCAGATTTTCCCTTCATTACATACCATGAGAGAAATCCAAAAGGTCTTAGCCTTAGCCAGATGGCTAAAATCCAATAATTTAAAAGTAACTCTTCCCTCTTACCAAAGAGTTGATTTAGAAGAATTGGTTGGAGTAACCGGGACTACAGTTGCTACCTTTTGTTATTCAAAAGAAACCGACAGTTTTTCTTTCTTTGTCGAAAATCATGGTGGAGGGGTTGATTATCGAGACACAACTAATGCGTGGATAAAGGGAAATTATATAGAAACTAAGGATGCCATTCATCAGCTGGCAGCAAGTTCAGTTTTGGCAGAAAAAGCAGTGGCTTCAGCCCTTGCAGGAGACCTTGAATCAGCCAGAGACCTTGCCGAAAAAAGCGCACAAGCCATGATAGGACGAATCGACCTTTCATCTTTAGGTGTAAAGGTGCCTTTATATGTGAATCCACAACTAAACAGTCTACCTGTAGGGTCTCAAGGAGTTTTTAATAAAAAGCTATTAGAGGTGGTAGCAGCTAACTTAGATGAATATGCACGGTTAAAAAAGGAGATTAGCTCAGCTGAGAGTTTTAAACATACTGAACCAGAAAAGTATAATCAAATTTTAGCTAAAGCCAAGGAAGAAGAGGCTAAGATAAAGACTTCTTTACAAAAACTTAACGATTTATTAAATCATTACCGACAAAATCCTTTAGATTATCAAACAGTAGGACAAAAAATAGTGGAACTAAAACCTGATCGTCCATTAGTAATAGACCCCACAGTCTTTAAAAGAAAACCTCAAACTTCTACTTTAGAGGATAAACCTGAGGAGGTAGAAAAACGTGCCGAGAAACTAAAAGAAGAAAAACTCTTGCCTGACGAAACAAAGCTTGGAGAAGAACTGGCTGACCTTAAACATAAACTTTACTTGGCAAAAATCAACTTAGACAAACTTAATAAGGGAATGTTAGAAAATATTAAGGAGTTTGAAAGCTGGAGAGAAGAGACTGAAAAAGCTATCTTAAGAAGCGAAGAGAGGTTTAAAGAGATCATGTTAGACCTGTTACAGGACAATTTGTTTAAGCGGTTAGAAAAGCATTTTAAGAAATCTCCTAAACGAGAGAAGGAGATTAAAAGATTTAAAGATCTTTTAGCTACAAAAGATTTTGCTGATTGGGCTTCTGTTGAAGATCATACTTTTGAAGACCTTGCAGAGGGGATAGTAAAAGCTGTTAATGCTATACCTGGTATAGAGGATAAGATCAAAGATTTAGCTAAGGTTTTATCCCATTTTGTTAATACAGGGCTGGATTTAAAGGTGGTTTTTACTCACTGGACAAAGATGAAGGAGTTTGAAAAGAATTTAGATCTTTACTATAAAGCTGTATCCGCCCAAAAACAGTACATAGAAAAATGCATGAAACGTATAAAAGAGATAGAAGGGGAGTTACAAAAGCTTAATCAAAAATCTTAAAGGGGGGCATCATGAAAAGATTCTTAAAGAAGGGCATGTTTGGTATGGTTTTTGTTTTGTTTATATCGGGAATAGCTTATGGTGGAGATTCTGCTTATGACCAAGCCGCTGGAACCTCAGGAGACAGCTGGAGGGCAGAACAACATTCAACATCTTCTGGAAATTATAACGATCTTGATAGCTCTTGGGAGAGAGCAAGAAGAGAGGCAAGTCAAGGGTTTGATACTGGAAGGTCTAGCAATCTCTCTGGTGGTGTGCAATATATACCAATCCCTAAGCCAAAGATTGATAACAATCTATCAAAATAGCATTAAAAGAAACAGAACAAAAGCGTATTAGAAGAATCGTATACATAAGTAAAAAGATTAAAAGTAATTATGAAAATTTTTAAATACTTAATCGTATGGATTTTTTATAGCAGGTGGATACAAGAGGACTATAACAAGCTCTATGTGCACTTTAAGCTTGGGTACATGAGCCCAGAAGAATTTGAAGCAAAATATGAGGAAAGGATAAGAAAGGTAGCATGACCTCTAAAACTTTAAGGCATAAAAAATGTCTTGACAAATGGGGTGCAGTAGAAGAATTCAAAAATCCATAAAAAAACTTAGAATTGAATTATGTAAGATTACTGTAGGGAGGCCGAATTGTAGTAAAGTACCTACTGATGCTGTTACCACACCCAGAGGAACTGAATTTGTTGTGGAAAGAGAAGATGGGCACATTATAAAAATTTCGGTAATAGAAGGAGAAGTTGAATTTACCGATAATATTAAAAATAAATCCTATTTGATACAAGAAGGCTACGAAGCTATAATAAATTTAGGTGAGACTATAACTATAAGAAAAATAGAAAATCTTGAAAGGTGGTGGGAGAAATGATGGAAAAGGGTCAGCATAGAATATTGATAATCACAATAATTTGTGCTTTTTTTGCAGGATACTTCTTTCTTTTCCCATCTGTCTCATATTCTCGATCTAATGATGAAATATTCCAACGATATTTCGTTGACAAAGGATCAGAAATGAAGAAAGGCTCGGACAATATTGAATTAATGAAAAAATACATCCTTAATCAAAAGGATGTAAACGTTCGTGATGACAATGGTAAGACTTTGCTTCATTACGCAGCCCGAGAGGGAGACCTTAACATGGTCAAAATTCTTTTGGCAAAAGGAGCTGATATTAACGCCAAAGATAAAGATGGCAGAACACCTCTCCATGATGCTATTGCTTACAATTTTATGAATGAAGATTTTATTATTTTTCTTATAGAAAATGGTGCTGATTTTAATTTGAAAGATAACAGAGGAGAGATCCCGCTATATGGACTTGCTTTCGGAGAAAGAGACTATAAAAAAATCATAGAAATTTTTGAGGTTTGCCTTAAAAAGGGCTGGGATATAAAGAAATCGGTCGGAGCAAATTTTTTAAATGAATTTCTCAGGAGAAAACATAAAGAAGTTTCTTTGTTTCTTTTAAAACAAGGAATTGAGTTTAATGACGAATCTCTTAAAATTGCTATAATAAAAGGCTATGATGATATTTTTCATATTCTTGCAGAAAAAGGAGCCAATCTAAAACAAAAAAATATTATAAAATTTACCTGTATGGCTGATATAGAAAACGTAAACATTATAAAGATTCTCATAGAAAAAGGCAATATTCCAAATGAAGAAGATGTTGATGCTTGCACTTTTAAAGGTCATAAAAGTGCCGCTATATTTCTAAGTGATTTTATTCAAAGAACTCAAGGAAAAAAGATTGATATTAAAAAGAGATGTTACTTACCACCTCTACCAGGAACTTGTAAGGGTCTGTTTGAAGGAGCATATTTTTCTAATTTTGACAAAACCTGCCATACATTTGTTCATGGCGGCTGTGGGGGTCATGTTGTACCTTTTGATTCTATTGAAGCATGCAAAAAAATCTGCGAGGGAAATTGAAGTGAGCAAATCACAGATATATGAGAGGGGACATGAAAAAATGAGTTATAAGGCTATATGCAGACCCCCATAGAGGCTGGATAAATTAAAAAGGCCAACTAAATAAGGAGTCAACTATCAGAAAATAGGAATTAAACATGAGAGACCTCCAGAACAGGGAACTTAGAAAAAGCAGGATTAAAGAAAGTTTTTTTTCTACAAATTGCATAGATAACTCTTATAAGTTTGTTTACAACTGCTATCATAGCTTTCTTATAACTGCCAAAGTTTTTCTTCTTACGTATAAAATAGGATCTGAAGTAAAAATTCCATTTTACTACACCTACCGCCATCTGGAAAAGAACATTTCTGAGAAAGCTCGACCCTTGCTTAGATATGCTCATCTTAGCTTTATACTTACCAGATTGTTTTGTTACTGGGTCTGTGCCCGCAAACTTTATGAGCTTTTTGGCATTAGAAAATCTTTTTACGTCTCTGATTTCAGCCAAAAAGAGACTTGCAAGTTTAGAGGAAATACCTTTTATAGAGGAAATGAGCTTAATTTGTTCTTGCTGGTCTTCATCCATTTTCTCTACAAGCATCTCTTCAAGCTTTTTTATTCTTGGCTCAAGGAAAAAGAGTTTTTCGATGTAGATGATAAGAGTTTGAGAGAGATAAGGATTGTCAACCCCGATAGAGTTTTTAGCAAGGTTTATGACTTCATCGGGAGAAAAGGAAGGGGTTTTACCTTTAGGAACAGAGGATTTAATAATTTCGGAAATTTCATTTGGTTTAGCTTTTTTAAGGGTTTTAGCAGAGGGGAATTTAAGGAGTATGTTAAGGAAGGAGTGGGAGTAAATATTAAAGTGCTTTTCAGCTTCTGGGAAAAGAACAGTGAGGGCGTATTTGATTTGAGTTTTAGCTTCAGCAAGTTCATGTTTAAGTTTTTGGATAAGACGAGAAGCACTACGGAGTTCAGAGTTTTCAGGATAGGATTTAAGGAATTCAGGGTTATTAAGAGCGAAGAGTGCAAGGATTTTGGCATCTTTTGTGTCGTATTTAGAGGGGTTGTTAGCGGAGATAAATTCAAAGAATCTGTGGACGATTTTAGGGTTAAGGATGAAGGTTTGGATATCTTTTTCAACGAGGAAGCAGTAAAGGGGGATGTGGAACCTACCAGAGGATTCCATAACAACGATAGGGTCAGAGAGGGTTTTGAGAAGGTTAAAGAAATCAGAGAAGCCTTGAAGAGACATAGAGAGTTTGCCGGAGGAGAGGGTTTTAGCTTCATGGTTAAGGATGCAGAAGTGGAAGTTATCTTTAGAAATGTCAACACCGATGTAATGGGTCATGATGCTACCTCCTTTTTAAGATTTTTGTCCCTCACACCATCCTCCCGAGTAGCTGGGGCTTTGGTAGCCCAACCAACTTATCGGGTGTTGAGGGACAGAGGGACATACTCCTTAAGAGGCTCAAAGGCCTACCAAAAATGGAGTCCCTGTCCCTCTCTAACTTATAAGCTTTTGTTTTATTATACAAAACAAAATGTGTTAAACAAACCTTAACATAAAAATTGCAGGAGGTGAATTTATGAATAAACTAACATTAGTACTCAGTTTTACTCTTTTATTATTCATTACAACTTTCAAAGGGAAAGCTGACAATTCAATGTATGAAGTAAATAAATCTACAAAAAATTTTGAGGTTAATGAGCCCTCTGAGATAGAAAAAAGTTCTAAGTATGAGAAGTGGTTAAAAGCTGCTAGGGAAGCTGAAAAGGAACGCAAGGAAAACCCAAGACTTAAGAATTCTCCAAAATATCCAGTTCCGAACATTGATAAAAAAGGACAATATGGAAGAGGAAAATAAGTGAGGAATGATACCAACATTCATTTTAAGCACTTTAAATTTTAGATAGGAGGTCGAAGATGAAAAAAATTTTCGGTATAATGTTAATATAGAGACTAATAAAGATCAAAGTATGAGAAGTGACAAAAAACTTCTAAGGGAGCTGAAAAGGAATGTAAGGAAATCTGAAACTTAAGAATAAGCAGGGAAAGATTTTAAAAAATAATCTGGAGGTAGGGCTATGAAAAAAACAGTTTTGGTTCTTAGTTTCCTAGTTTTTTTTATGAGTAACCTTTGGGCAACAGATATTCAAAATAAAGAATCTACCACCAGCAATGAGAATTGCGAAAAGGTTTGTAAAAAATGGGAAGAAAGAAGATTTTGCCAGCCTGATCCTGTTTTCCCTGGTAAAAAAATCTGTGGTGTGTATAAAGTATGTGTAGAATGGGAAGAAGTATGTAATTAAATTTAGAAGGAGGTTAAAACATGAGGAATAAAGTATTATCTATTTTTTTGCTTTTAATATTCCTTGTTTTTTCTGTTTCAATAAGTTTTGCAAATACTAAAGATGATAAAAAAAGAATAACAAAAATAATAATAAGTGGTTATGGCAAAAATTGTGATGCTGCTTTAGAAGATGCTATAAATAAATGTAAGGATAGAAAAGGAGAGGTAACTTTTGTTGGAATATGTTCGGAATTGAAAGATGAATCAGAAGATCGTCGTTGGAAACAAGATATTTATTGTAAAATTGAGTATGAAATAAAGCAATAAATTAAATAAATTTAAAAAAATTAAAAATGTGAGGAACAACATGATAAATTTTATAAAAACAAATCTAATGTATAGTATAAATCTTCTTTTAATAACAACAGTATATATTTTTTTGCTTACGATAAAATCAACTATAGCTTCAGAAAGCCCTGATACTCTAAATGAAGAAACCATTAAGAACTTTAGATATCATTTAAAGTATTCAGGGCAAACAGTGACATTAAAAAATGGGGAGTATAAAACTCAATTGAGACCTGGTAATGAAGAAGATATCAAAAATTACATCAGCGTAAAAATAGAAAAATATGGTATTTTTAAACCAAACTTTTCATTACCGTTTGCTATAGTTATACTTTCTGAAAATTTTGGGGGAAGTGGTGTTTTTTTTGAAATAACCGCACTTGTAAATGAAAATGGCAAAATCATGCAAACTAATTCAATAAAACTTGGAGATAGAGTGGTAGTAAAAGATTTAAAATTTCAGCCAGGATTTGTTACTTTTCGTGATAGAGAGAGAGACTCAATATATTTATCACTTCTTACCCATAGAGAAACCGATCCTTCTTGTTGTCCAACCAAATTAGAAACGCTTTGTTTTACCTTAGTAAGAGATGAAAACAAAGAAATGAAATTATTGACCTGTGAAGAAGCAGATATAAAATATCCTTTACCTCTTGTAAAAAAGCCAGCTATTTATCTTTATCCTACTAAGACTAAGCAAATAGAAGTTTATCTAAATCCTAAGGGTTGGTTAACTAAAACTATTCCTTCTTATAATGGGTTTTGGTCGGTTAAAGCCAATCCAAAGGGAATCATAGATGATAAGTACGAGTATTTATTTTATGAAGTAGCGTTGAATACACCTTTAGACTTACCAAAAGAAGGATGGGTGGTTAAAACAGAGGAACTTAACCGTTGGTTTGATAAAATATTACCTAAGTTAGGTTTGAATAGAAAAGAAATTAAAGATTTTAAAGACTATTGGTTAAAAGAATTAAAAGGTTATCCGTATTTTAAAATAATGTTATTAAGCAGAAATTTTTTGGATGATAGTTTGGCCATTTGGATTAAGCCAAAGCCAGATAAAATTATTAGGGTTATTTTGGCGTTTGAGGGTATCCAACAAGAAGAAAAAATAAAAGAACCTGTAATAAAAACTCCAAGAAGAAAAGGATTTACTGTGGTTGAATGGGGAGGCATATTAATAAATGAATTAATTTATGAAGGGAATAATCCTGATATTAAGCCATACATTGAGGTGAAAATAGGTGCTTATCCGCGGTTATTAGCTACTCAAAAGGTTTATTGTGCTAAGACTGAGCCAGTGTCAGCTCTTACGGTTGATGGTCGTGTTTCAATGATTTTAGAACCTGGTTCCTGTTTTATGGTTGAAAAAGATACGATGTTTGAACTTAAAAATAAAGAATGTATCATCAATTTACTTAAAGGAAGGGCTTCTGTCAGTGTAGTTTCAGAAAAAATTTATGTTGAGAATAAAATCAAGTCTTTGAAGGAGGAAAATTCTGTTGTTGAGGTTGAGGTGGACGATAAAAACTTTCCTGGTTTAAATGTACGGATTTTTTTCCGGGTGCAGAATGGACCTCCGATTGAAGTAGAAAGTGGAAAATTTAATTTAACCACCTTAGATTAATAAAGAAGATATAACCATTAAAAAACTATTATTATCCGGGTTAGCTTCAATTTTTATGATATTTGTAATTTACAACTTAAGCTATGCTGATATTTCCTCATCTGGTTCCTCTAATAGCACCGCAGCATCTGAGGAGAATAAGGAGATAGGTATTATCCAAAAAATCGAAGATAAAATAAAAGAAATAAAAGGGCCACTCTGCTCCATCTCCTTTTTATATTTGAGGAGGGCCTAAAACAAATGGAGTCCTTGTCCTTCTCTAACTTATAAGCTTTTGTTTTGTTATATAAAACAAAAGGTATTTAAGTAAAACCTAACATAAAAATTGCAGGAGGGATAAACATGAAAAAGATAGTCTTTATTAGCATCTGGGTTGGTTTATTATCTATGATTAATGTAGGGAAAGCTTTAAGCGAAACAAACATTGACCCTAAAAAAGTTACCAGAGTTAGTATAGTTCTTGAGCATAAAAGAGAGATTCAGCCTGATATTTTAAGCCTTCGGATTAATGTAAAAATTAAGGCTAATAAGGAGACCGATGCGATTAATATTCTTGGAGATGCGGATAAAAGGATCAGAAAACTGGGATTAAATTATAAAGGTGGTGATTACAGGATAGAACAAAATTGTTGGTGGGCAAAAAAAGGACAAGTATGTGAGGGGGTTAACGGTTATATCACCTATAATTTTGAGCTAAGAGATTATAAAGAGCAGAACGTGCTTTATGAAACTTTAAACAAAATAAAAGAAACCTATCCAAGCTTAACTTTTGAGGTTTCTGAACCGGTATGGATTGCTTCTCAAGAATTAACAGATAAAGTGCAGAAAGAAATCAAATTAGAGTTGGTAGAAAAGGCTCAAGACTTTGGGGAAGCCTTAACTGAGAAATTAGGCAAGGTTTGTCGCGTTACTTCTATTAGTTTTACTGTAGGGCGTTATCTTCCTATCACCTATCGATTTACGATGTTAAAAAGCGCTGAACCTTCTAGTATCGAAGCCCCTGAGCCTATGAAGGATGAAAAAACCGTAGAGGTCTCAGCAAACGTAGATTATTTGTGTGAATAGATTTTTTATAGTAACCACAAAAGCCCTTATTAGGCTTGACTTTTGTTTAAGGTTTATTATACTTCAGTTTTATATAAAGGTAAGGAAAAGAGGAGCCCTTATGAAAAGGGTGCATGTTTATATTTCAGGTAAGGTGCAAGGGGTTTATTTTAGGGCTTATACAGAAGAAGAAGCAGTAAGGCTTGGGGTAAGAGGTTGGGTAAGGAACCTTCCTGACGGAAGGGTTGAGGCGGTATTTGAAGGGGAAGACGAGGCGGTTGACCAGATGGTAGCTTGGTGTCATAAAGGTTCTCCTTATGCTAAGGTAGCCCATGTAGAGGTAATAGAGGAGCCTTATAAGGGAGAGTTTAAAGACTTTAGGATAATACGCTAATGATAGATGTAGACCGGCTGGTTTTAGAGTTTAGCACCCTTCTTTCAATAGAAAGCCCTTCTAAAAAAGAAGGGAAGCTTGCTCATTACTTGGCTGACATCTTTGAAGCCTTAGGTTATCGCTGTTTTTTTGATAAGTCTGCTGAAAATACCGGCTCAGAGGTAGGTAATCTTATCGTTAAAATTCCCGGAGCTATTCCTGCTTCTCCTGTTTTCTTTTGTGCCCATCTTGATACGGTTGGTCCTTGCGAAAACCCTAAAATTATCTTTGAAAACGGAGTTTTTAAAACCGACGGAAGGACTATTTTAGGGGCAGATGACAAATCAGGTATAGCTGTGCTGGTTGAGTTAGCCAAGGTTCTTAAAGAGAATTCTATCCCTCATCCTCCTTTAGAGTTTATCTTTACTACCTGCGAAGAGATAGGACTTTTAGGGGCTAAGTTTCTTGATTTAGAGTTGATAGACGCTAAAGAAGGTTATGTTTTAGACAGTGAAAATCCAGAGGTGATTACCATCGGTGCTCCTTCTTCCTATAAGTTTAAAATCAAGGTTAAAGGAAAGGCTGCCCATGCAGGACTTGAACCAGAAAAAGGGGTTAATGCTATCTATGTTCTATCTCAGGTGTTATCTAAGCTAACCCCAGGAAGGATAGACCAAGAAAGCACGATGAACATAGGTATAGTCTCAGGAGGGAAATACGTAAACATCGTACCAGAAACCGCAGAGGCAGAAGGAGAGATAAGAAGTCATAACCCTAAAACTTTAGAAAAGATGATACAACAGATAGAAAACCTTTGCTTAGAGGTGGAAAGTTCTTATCAACCGAAAGTAGGAGATCTCCCCAAGCTTTCCGTAAGTTTTGAAAAGTTATATCAAGCTTTTTTTATTTCTTTAGAAGACTCAATTTTAGAACCGATAAAACAGGCAGGAAAAAGACTTAGATTAAACCTTTCTTTTATGAGAAAAGAAGGTGGTTCTGACGCCAACATATTTAATGAAAGAGGTAAAAAGGCTGTAATTTTGGGCACAGGGATGCAAAAAGTCCATACTACCGAAGAATTTATTTTGGTAAAAGACCTGGTAAAGGCTGCGCAACTTGTGCTTGAGATTGTAAAGGCAAAGGGTGAGGCTTTTAGATAAGGTTTTTGATTTTATTTTTCCTGAGTTTTGTGAAATCTGCAATCAACATCTTGAAAATCAAGCGATACTGGTTTGTCGGTCATGTTTAGCCAAACTTCCTTTTTTAAGACTTGTTTGCCAACGGTGCGGAAGTTTAGTTTCTGAAAGTTTACTTGAAAAGGGTATAGAAAAATTAGAATATTGTTCCTATTGTTTAGAGAAAAATTTCTATTTTGATAGGGTTTATGCCCTTTTTCAGTATAAAGAACCTGTTTCAGAGTGGCTGGTAAGGATAAAGTTTGCTAAAGACTTTAGGTTAGCCTATGGTTTAGGAAAGTTGTTAAGAAGTTTTTTTGAGTTTCTACTTGAAGGCACCGATTTGGTCGTTCCTGTGCCTCTTTCTAACGAGCGTTTAAAAGAAAGGGGGTTTAATCAAAGTGCGCTTTTAGTTTGGGGTTTTACCAAGAAAAAACCTTTATCAGGCCTGTTATCAAGGGTTAAGCCTACTAAACCTCAGACCGAACTTTCTGGTAGAGAGCGTTGGGAAAACGTAAAAGGGGCTTTTTTGGCTAAAGATTCAGTAAAAGAAAAGAGGGTGCTTCTTGTAGATGATGTGATGACCACCGGGGCTACGGTTAACGAAGCAGCCAAGGCTTTAAAACTTAAAGGGGCTAAAGAAGTATATGTATTGGTGGTGGCAAGAAATCAACTAATATAATGAGGAGAAAAAGGATGTTAAAACTTTCTTTAGTTCAGATGATGCCCTCTTCTGACCTAAAACAAAACGTGGCTACTATTAAAGAGTTTTTAGCTAAAGCCAAAGGAGATCTGGTGGTTTTTCCTGAATTAGCCCTTACCGGTTATGAAGTAGATTTTTCGGCTTTAAACCAAGAAAGTGTGTTAGCCCTTCTTTCTGAGGTCACCCAAGTTATTTCAGAAGATAAGGTAGTTCTTTTAGGGGCACCTTGGTATCAAGAAGAAAAAATTTTTAATACTATCTATCGGTTAACCAGAGACCAAATAGAACCTTTAGCTCAAAAGTTTCTTCTTTTCCCAGGGTTAGACGACCCTTTTTCTCCTGGGTTAGGGATAAGGGTTATAGAGTTAAGGGATGTTTCTATAGGTTTATTGGTCTGTTTTGAGCTTAGGTCTCCTGAAATAGCAAGAGAACTTATAAAAAGCGGGGTTGATTTTCTTTTAGTTTTTGCCCTTTGGCCTTTAACTCGAATAACCCATTGGTTAACTCTTTGTGTGGCAAGGGCGATTGAAAATCAAACCTATTTGGTAGGGGTAAACGGCTATGGATATTCTTTAATGGTTTCACCTAAAGGCGAAAAGACAGAAAATCTTCTTGATGATAAACCAGGGATTTGGGAGTTATCTTTGCCTTTAGAACCTATATCCCTTCCTTATCCTCTTAAAACGCCATTTTTTGACAGAAAAAATAAGCTCAAAACATTAGAAGAGCTTAAAAAACATATAGTGAAAAGAAAGGCTAAAGGACAGAAGATGGTTTTTACTAATGGCTGTTTTGACATACTTCATGCTGGTCATGTAGACTACTTAGAGAAAGCCCGGTCTTTAGGAGATTTTTTAGTAGTAGGGCTTAACAGCGATCTCTCAATAAAAAAGATCAAAGGACCAGAAAGACCGATTAACCCTCAAACCTTTAGAGCTAAAGTACTCTCTGGTCTTGAATGTGTAGACTATATAGTAGTTTTTGATGAAGAAACCCCGGAGAGGCTTATAAAAGAATTAAAACCAGATTTTTTAGTAAAAGGAGCAGACTGGGAAGAAAATAAAATAGTAGGAGCAGACTTTGTAAAAAGTTATGGTGGAAAAGTAGTACGGATTAAGTTTTCTTACCAAGTTTCCACTACCAATTTGATAAACCAGATTAAGCAATCTCGTTAAGAAGACTACCTACCATAGCCCTGGCAATCTCTCTATTAGAAACATTATAGGTGCCAGCTTCAATTTGAGCTTTAATTTGAGAAACCTTCTCTTCTCTTATTTCAGGGAGAGAAGCAGCCTTTTTCACTGCATTTTCAACCACCTTTTTAGAAGAAAGTTCAACCACTGCAGGAGATACCTCCTGAGGTTTACCCTCACCTTTTCTCCTAACTTCTGAGGCAAACGCTTCTTCTTTTTTCTTAGCCTCTTTTAAGTTTTTAAGGTTTTCAACATTTACTCCTAAGATATCGTTGATCTTCATCTATTATCACCTCGCTTTTTTAGGTTTAAATTTAATATCGGAACATCTCCTCAATTCTTTAGGCCTTATTATAATAATAAACATAAAATTTTTTTTGTCAAATCGTTTAAATTTCCATTTAACCTTTATTTATTTTTCCTTTGAGCTTAAAAGAGCTGTTTTCTTCATAGATCCTTTAGGTTTGCTTCAGAAAAACAAGATTAGGTAAAAACCTTAGTTTTTCATCCAAAGTTTTGTGGTCTTAACGGTTTAGCGTGCAAGATAGGTTAAAAGGGTTATACTTAAAAAGGATGGTGAGGTTAAGGTTAAAAAAGTTTTTTTGGCTAAGTATGGTTTTTCTTTTTTTGAGTTTTGGGGAAACAGGCTATAGTTATACTCTAACTCTTTTGATAGATAAAGCAGAAAGAACGTTAAAGCTTTTGGAAGGTAATAAAACGCAAAAGGTTTATTCTATAGGGATTGGTTTACACAGTTTACTTCCTAAGGAGAAAAGAGGGGATTTTTTAACCCCAGAAGGAATCTATAAGATAGTTGAGATAAGACCTTCTAAGGTTTATAATTATTTTATAGAAATAAACTATCCTAATTTAAACGACCTTGCTTGGGCTTATTATAAAGGTTTTATTTCTAAAGAACAGTTAGAAAGTTATCTAAAAAAAATTTTAGCTGATGAGAGGGTAGAGCATACACCTTTAGGAAGCAAAATAGGGATACATGGAGGGGGTAGTTATAAAAAGGAAAAAGGGCAGAAAAACTATTTCTGGACCCAAGGATGTATAGCTTTAGAGGATAAGGATTTAAAAGACCTTTTAAAAAGGATTTCTGAGGGCCAAAAGGTAATTATCATAAATTCTCAAAAATCTCTTTATGAAATTTTAAAAAAACTGGTTTATCCTATTAGAATAAAACCTTTGGATTTTTTTGAAGGTGAGTTATATTTAAAACTAAACGAACAAGTGTTTTTAAGTTTTAGGCTTCAAGAAACCTACAGAGGTACTCGTTTTTTAGAGGTAAAAAGATGGGAGCAAGGAGAGCTTAAACAAGTTTTGATAAGCGATGCATTAGGAATTGTTAAACAAGAAGAGAGTTTAAAAAGACTTCTTTTAGAAAACTTAATAAATTTATTAAACCCTTATAAAAATTTGGAGTATTAAGCTATGGCTGAGGTAATAAGGGCTATCCCTGAGATGAAGAATAAAAGTAAAGAGTTAAAAAAAGCAGGTTATAAAATAGGTTTTGTGCCGACCATGGGTTATCTTCATGAAGGGCATCTCTTTTTAGTAAGAAAAGCTAAGGAATTAGCTGATAAAGTAGTGGTAAGTATTTTTGTCAATCCTCTTCAGTTTGGTCCAAGAGAGGACTTTAAGGAATATCCAAGGGATTTTGAACGAGATTTAGGTTTGTTAAAAAAAGAAGGGGTAGATATAGTGTTTGCTCCTTTAGAAGAAGAAATGTATCCTCCAGATTATCAAACTTATGTAGAGGTGGTAAGACTTACCGATAAACTTTGTGGGGCTTTTAGACCAGGTCATTTCAAGGGAGTAACTACGGTAGTATTAAAGCTGTTTAACATAGTTCAGCCTGACATAGCCGTTTTTGGAGAAAAGGATTATCAACAGCTTTTAGTAATTAGACAGATGGTAAAAGACCTAAACCTTGATATAGAAGTTATTGGACATCCTGTCGTGAGAGAGCCAGATGGGCTTGCGATGAGTTCAAGAAACATATATCTTTCTCCTAAGGAAAGAGATTCTGCCTTAAGTTTAAACAGGGCTCTTCAACTGGCTGAAAAACTTGTCAAAGAAGGAGAAAGAAACCCCGAAAAAATAAAAAGAAGCCTTTCTGAGTTTTTAAAGATGTATCCTTATATAATCGTTCAGTATATAGAGGTTGTCGACCCAGAAACTTTAGAGCCAGTAGAGATTATAGAAAAACCTGTACTTTGTGCTATTGCAGCCTATGTAGGTAAGGCAAGACTTATAGACAACAAAATTATAGAACCTTAAGGAAGACAACAAATGTTGATAAAACTTTTAAAAAGTAAAATACACTTGGCTACCATAACCGATAAAAATCTTTTTTACGAAGGGTCTATTTCTGTAGATAAGGAATTAATTAAAAAAGCTAATCTTAGACCATTTGAAGCTGTCTGGGTCTACAACCTAAACAATGGAATCAGGTTTGAAACCTATCTTATAGAAGGGAACAAGGGAGAAGTGGTCTTAAACGGAGCGGCTGCCAGGTTAGGAGAAGTAGGAGATAAGATAATTATAGTTTCTTATGCTTGGGTTTCACAAGAAGAATTAAACAATTTTTATACTACTTTGGTCTACGTAGACGAAACAAATCAAATATTAGACATAAAAAAAGTCTTTTCGTCTTAAGATGTTCAAACTCTATCCTGTAAGCCTTGGTTGCGCCAAAAATAAGGCAGATTTTGAGAAGTTGTTGGCCCTGTTGATAAAAAAGGGGGCAGAAATAGTCCTTTCTCCAGAAGAGGCCGACCTTTTTTGGGTTAACACTTGTGCTTTTATTAAGCCAGCGATAGAAGAATCTTTAGAACATATCTTTGATTTAGGTGAGGTAAAAAGGCAAGGCCAAAAGCTGATAGTGTCTGGATGTTTAATCGGAAGATATGGAGTAGAAATATTAAAAAACCTTCTGCCTGAAGTAGACGAGTTTTATGGAATAGAACCTTATCGAATTTTTACCCAAGAGGAGCCCTATGAAAGAGTATTAACCGAAAGTCCTTTTTATGCCTTTCTTAAAATTTCTGAAGGTTGCCATAGAAACTGTTCTTACTGTACTATACCTAAAATAAGAGGTCGTTTAAAGAGCAAACCTTTGGATTTACTTTTAAAAGAGGCAGATTTTTTGCTTAAACTTGGAGTAAAAGAGCTTATTTTAGTAGCCCAAGACATTACTTCTTATGGTTTAGACCTTAAACAAAAAAGAGGTCTGGTAAATTTGGTTAAAAGTTTAAGCCAGCTTCCTTTTGAGTTTAGAATAAGACTTCTTTATCTTTATCCAGTTCCTAACTTAAAAGACTTGATAGAAGAGCTGTTGTCTATACCCAAAGTAGTTCCTTACTTTGATATCCCTATCCAGCACGCCCATCCCGAAGTTTTAAAAAATATGAAAAGGCCTGATAACCTGGAGGTTTTAGCTGAGACGATTACTTATTTAAGGAAATTATCCCCTGAAATTGCCTTTAGGACTACGGTTATCGTAGGTTTCCCAGGGGAAGGGGAAAAAGAATTTGAATTCCTTTGTGATTATTTAAAAAAGGTTGAGTTTGACTATTTAGGGGTTTTTCCTTTTTATCCTGAAGAAGGGACTTTGGCAGAAACCCTTCCAAGTAAAGTGCCTTATAAAGAAAGACTAAGACGAAGAAGAGAGGTTTTGAAACTGCAAAAAGAAATTTCTAAAAAAAGATTAAGTTTAAGGAAGGGAAAAGAAGAAGAGGTTTTGGTATTAGGGGAGGATGAAAACGGTAGGCTTTGGGGAATAGCCAAGGCTCAAGCCCCAGAGGTTGACGGTATCACCTATATACTTTTCCCTAAAAATAACGTTTTTAATTTAACTCCAGGAGAATTGATAAAAGGAAAGATAAAGAGAACTACTACTTATGACCTTTATGTAGAGCCTATTACAAAATAAACTTAGCTAATTCTTGGTCTTGGATAATGCTTTCTAATTTTTCTCTTACATACTCTTTGGTTATCAAGACTTTTGTAGGAGCTATGTCTGGTGCTTCAAAAGAGATGTCTTCTAAAAGTTTTTCCATCACGGTATAAAGCCTTCTGGCACCGATATTTTCCATTCTTTGATTAAGCTCAAAAGCTATCTCAGCTAATTCTTCTATTGCTTCTGGGGTAAAGTCTACCTCAACTTGTTCTGTAGCTAATAAGGCTTTATATTGCTTAAGGATAGCGTTTTCAGGCTCGGTAAGGATGCGGATAAAATCTTCTTTGGTAAGAGGCTCAAGTTCTACCCTAATAGGGAACCTACCTTGAAGTTCAGGTATAAGGTCAGAAGGTTTGGCAATGTGAAAAGCTCCACTACCAATGAAAAGAATGTAGTCAGTCCTTACCATACCATAACGGGTGTTAACCGTCGTTCCTTCTACGATAGGTAGAAGGTCTCTTTGTACTCCTTCTCTTGAGACATCTGGGCCATGGCCTTCTCCACGGCTTGCGATTTTATCTATTTCGTCTATAAATATTATGCCGTTAGTTTCTGTCCTTTTGATGGCTTCTTTTACAACCTTGTCCATGTCTATGAGTTTAGCTGCTTCGTCTTTGGTTAAAATTTCTAAAGCTTCTTTTACCTTTACTTTTCTTTTTTTAGGTTTAAAAGGTAAAAGGGTAGAAAGCATGTCTTTTAGTTGCATTTCTATTTCTTCTAAACCTGAGGCTGCGAGTATTTCTATGGTAGGTGGTTTTTGAGAGACTTCAACCTCAATCTCTACATATCTTTCGTTTAAAGCACCATCTCTGAGCATTTTAAGAAGTTTTTCTCTGGTAAGAGGGTCATATTCTACCTTAGAAGATGTAGAGGGTAAAAGAAGGTCTACCAACCTTTCTTCCGCCAAAACCTTGGCTTTTTCTAAAACCTTTTTTTCTTCTTCTTCTCTTACCATTTGGACTGCAATATGGACCAAATCCCTTATCATCGATTCTACATCTCTTCCTACGTAACCGACCTCAGTAAACTTAGTAGCTTCTACTTTTAGAAAGGGAGCATTAGAAAGCTTAGCCAACCTTCTTGCTATTTCGGTTTTACCTACCCCTGTGGGTCCGATCATCAAAATGTTTTTAGGATAAATTTCTTCTTTTAATTCTTCTTTTAATTGCTGTCTTCTCCACCTATTTCGCATAGCGATGGCTACAGCTTTTTTAGCCTTATTTTGACCTACGATATATCTATTAAGTTCTGCTACTATTTCTTTTGGGGTAAGTTCTTTAGGTTCTTTCATAGCTCCTCAACCGTTATTTCTGAATTGGTGTAGATGCAGATTTCACCTGCGATTTTAATGGCAGTTTCTGCGATTTCTTTAGCAGAAAGAGAAGAAAACCGAAGCAAGGCCTTGGCTACTGCTAAAGCCATCGGACCACCTGAACCGATAGCAACTACATCTTCATCTGGTTCTACTACATCCCCTGCCCCTGAGATAAGAAGAATATGTTCTTTATCACAGGCTATAAGAAAAGCTTCAAGCCTTCTCAAAATTTTGTCTGTCCTCCAGTCCTTAGCAAGCTCTACCGCAGCCCTTAAAAGTTGTCCACCATAAGCTTCAAGTTTTTTTTCTAACCGTTCAAAAAGAGTTAAAGCGTCTGCGGTAGCTCCGGCAAAACCAACTATTACATTACCTTTATATAATTTTCTAATTTTTTTAGCTTTGTGTTTTAAAATAGTATTACCAAAAGTGACCTGGCCATCACCAGCTATGGCAACTTTCCCATTCCTTTTGACTGCAATAACCGTCGTTCCGTGAAACATACTCTATTTATACCACAAAAACCAAAAATAAAAAGTCTCTTAAATTGAGATATTGAAATATAATATAAAACATTCTTTCTGGGCTGTTTTTATTTTATACCTAAGCTAATTTATTACTATATCGGTTTTATCCGATACCTTGCTACAAGGTCATATTTGGTCTAAACTCGAAAAAAGGATGGTATAGATGGTTTTATAAACTTTTCAAGTTCTTGACTTTTAAAAGTACAGGTTTTAAAATAAATTTATTAATAAAATTTAACACAAAAATTTTTTTGGTAGTTAGGTCTTATATGGAAATTAAGAAATTAAAAAAAGTCTCGGAATATGAATGGGAAATTCTTCCTGTAGGAGACATGAGAGTTCCGGGGAAGATCTTTGCTAGTCAAAGGTTAATAGAAGAAATGGATGATAAGGTCTATGAGCAGGTATGTAATGTAGCCAGCCTTCCAGGAATAGTTAAGGCTTCTCTTGCCATGCCAGATGCTCACTGGGGTTATGGTTTTCCTATCGGGGGGGTAGCTGCCTTTGACCCTGAGGAAGGAGGAATAATTTCGGTTGGAGGGGTAGGATACGATATTTCTTGTGGAGTGAGAACCCTTCTAACCCCTTTAGAAAAAGGGGAAGTAGAACCTTATATAGAAACTTTGGTAAAAATGCTCTTTGAAACCGTTCCTTCGGGGATAGGCTCTGAGGGGACTATTAAACTTTCTCCTTCTCAATTAGATGAGGTCCTTGTTGAGGGGGCTAAATGGGCGGTCAAAAAAGGATATGGAGAGCTTGAGGATTTAGAGTATATAGAAGAAAAGGGTTGTATGTCAGGGGCAGACCCTGGATGTGTTTCGATGGAAGCCAAAAAAAGACAGCACAGACAGATTGGTACTTTAGGGTCTGGCAACCATTATTTAGAAATTCAGTATGTAGCAGAAATCTATAATCAAGAAGTAGCTCAAGCCTTTGGTCTTTTTAAAAATCAAGTAGTAGTAACTTTTCATTGTGGGTCTCGTGCTTTAGGACATCAAATCGCTACCGATTATCTTCCTGTTTTAGCTAAGGCTGCAAGAAAATATGGGATTCCTATCAAGGAAAAAGAGTTGGTTTGTGCCCCTATCAATTCCCCTGAAGGTGAAAGTTATTTTAAGGCGATGGTTTGTGGAGTAAACTGTGCCTTAGCCAATCGACAGGTAATCACCCACTTGGTAAGGACTGTTTTTCAAGAAGTATTTCCAGGGATAAAACTCAAGATACTTTATGATGTAAGCCATAATACTTGTAAGGTTGAATATCATTTAGTCGAAGGTAAACTCAAAAAACTTTATGTCCATCGTAAAGGTGCTACCAGAGCGTGGGGGCCTGGGAGAAAAGAGTTACCTTTGGCTTATCAGGGGGTAGGACAGCCGGTTATCATCGGTGGGTCTATGGGAACAGCCTCTTATATTTTGGTTGGTACAGCTGAAGGTGAAGAAAAAGCCTTTGGTTCTGCCTGTCATGGTGCAGGAAGGACGATGAGCAGAAATCAAGCCTTAAAATTTTTTAGGGCAGACCAAATCATAGAAGACCTTCGTAAAAAAGGCATAATCGTCATGGCTAAGTCTAAAAGAGGTTTATGTGAAGAGGCTCCAGAGGCCTATAAAGATGTTAACGAGGTAATAGAGGCTACTTGCAAAGCCGGGCTTACCAAAAAGGTAGCTAAGTTAATCCCTATGGGGTGTATTAAAGGCTAAATAAATTAAAAGGAGGTATCAGCGATGAAAAAAGGATGGATTAAATTTTTAGGTGTAATTTTTTCAGGGATGTTGGCTTTTGGTTGCGCTTGTCCGGTAGAAAACCCAGAAAAAGCGGTAGCTCAGCAGCCTTCTCAGCAGCCACCAGCCTGTCCAGAATGTGTTAAAAAAGTAGAAGATGAACTAAATGCTTTAAAACTTCAGGTAGAAAGTCTAAAATCTCAATTAGATAATTTAAAAGTTGAGGCAGCTGAGGCTAAACAGGCTTCCCAAAAAGCTATAGAAGCCGCTAACAAGGCTGAGGAAGCTACCCAAAAAGCTGAAGCAGCGGCTAAGAAATGCGAAAGAGTTTTTGAGAAAGGGTTGAAGAAATAACTTTTATGCAACGTCCTTTTGAAGTCCTCGGGGAATACTTAGGGTTAAGTATTCCCCGAAAAAATTTAGAATTAGATGATCCTTTAGCTTTGGAAAAGCCCTTTTTATCTGAAGAGAAAGAATGGTCTGAGGTAGTTAAAAAGGTTAAACCTCTTAAAGAAAAAAATTTTTTTTATTTTTTTTCTCATAAAAAACCCTTTTGGGAAGTCAAAAAGGAGTGGCCTCCTAAGAGAATAGACCTAAAAGTTTGGCTTACTTCAGAATATATCGAGGGTGTTTCTTCTAAGGTTTATAAAAGCTTGTTATATGACCTAAGAGAAGGGAGGTTTGCGATAAAAAGAACTTTAAACCTTAGAGGAATGTTTGTAGAAGAAGCCAAAATAGCCTTTGAAGATTTTTTGAAAGAGGCTATTTTAAACGGAGACAATTGTGTCCTTATTATCCACGGCAGAGGTCTTTCTTCTAAAAAAGAACCCGTTCTTAAAACCAAAGTAAAAGAATGGCTTGAAAAAGGGCCTTTTAGAAAGTATGTTATAGCTTTTTGTTCTGCTAGACCTTGTGATGGGGGGTTAGGAGCTACTTACGTCCTTTTATCTTCAAAACCTATTAAAAAGTCAACAAAAAAATCAAGAAATAATCGATGTTTTTAAATGGTCCTAGGGCTAAACTTTTTATTACCGGAGAACCTGGAGTAGGAAAAACTACTTTAGTAGAAAAGCTATTTAGATTTTTTAAAAAAGAAATAGAACCTCGATTTAAATTGAGAGGTTTTATTACTAAAGAAATCCGAGAAGATAGTAAAAGAACAGGTTTTAAACTTTTAGACCTTACTTCTTCTAAAGAATTTCTTTTTGCTAAAAGAAAAGATCTGGTTGTAGGGAGTAAGGATTTAGATAAATTTCCTACTATAGGTAGCTATGTAGTTTTTTTAGAAGGTTTAGAGGTTCTTTTAGACGAAAACAAAAAGGAGATAGACAACGATAAGGTTTTTTGGTTGATAGACGAAATAGGCAAGATGGAAGCTTTGTCTCCAAAGTTTTGTAGATTTATAGAAAAGATTTTAGGTTCTTCTCAATTTTTATTAGCAACCATAGGTAAGGGAGAAGACCCTTTTTTGAAAAAGATTTGGTCTTTTACACCGGCTTTAAGGTGTGAACTTACCCCTGAAAATCGAGATTTTTTGGCAGAAAGGCTTAAGGTAGAGTTTAAAAGAAAAGGTAGGTTGATCGTTTTTGAGGGAATAGACGGTTCAGGTAAAACCACTCTTAGTAAGCTTTTAGTCAAAGCCTTAGAAAATTTAGGGATTAAGGTGTTTTGGGGTTGTGAGCCTACAATAGAGGGACCTTTTGGTAAGGTTTTAAGAGAAAAGCTGCAAAAAAAAGAAGCCTCTCCTTTAGAGTTAAAGGAACTTTTTTTAAAGGATAGGTTTTGGAATGTTAAACATGTTGTCCTTCCCAAGCTTAACGAAGGAGTTTGGGTAGTTTTAGATAGGTATTATCTTTCTACCCTATCCTATCAAGGGGCCCAAGGTTTTGACCTTAAAGGTTTACTTTTGGAAAACGAAACCATAGCCCCTTTGCCAGATTTAGTGGTTTATTTAGACCTTTCGATAGAAGAAGCCTTAAAAAGGCTTAAGGATACCAGAGAAAACCTCACCTTTTTTGAAAAGACCGAATTTTTGGTAAAAGTAAGAAAAAATTACCTAAACTTACTCCCTTGGTTTAATCACTTAACTTTAGAAGCAACTAAACCTTTAGAAGAAAACTTAAACTATTTATTAGAATTTTTACACCGTAAATTTAAAAGTTCCTTTTCCTAAAACATCATGAAGGTGGAGAATACCGATAAGTTTTCCTTCAAAATTTACTACCGGTAAAACCGTAATAAGATGTTTTTCCATTATTTCCAAAGCCTCATAAGCCAAAGCGGTGTCTTGGATGGTTTTAGGGTTTTTGGTCATAACTTCTTCTACCTTTAGATGATCGATAATGCCATATTTAAGAAAAATTCTTCTTAAATCTCCATCGGTAATAATCCCCATAAGGGCGTTAAACTGATTTACTATCAATACACAACCTAACTTTTTTTGGTCTATCTCTTTTATGGCTTCTTTAAGAGGGGTTCCTTGAAAAACCTTAGGGATATTTTCGCCGGTGAGCATTATTTCTCTTACTTTTACCTTAAGTCTTTCTCCTAAGGAGCCTCCTGGATGGTTTTTCCTAAAGTCTTCTGATCCTAACCCTTTTATTTCAAAAAGGCAAATGGCTAAGGCATCTCCTAAAGCTAAACAAGCGGTGGTGCTGGTGGTAGGGGCAAGATTAAAAGGACATGCCTCCATAGGTACTTTCCCGTTAATAACTATATCTGAAAGTTGGGCTAAACGGCTTTCTTTGTTTCCTGTAATACTGATGATTTTTATGCTTCTTTTTTTTAGAATAGCTACTAACTCACAAACCTCAAGGGTATTTCCTGAATAAGAAAGCGCAAGCACTACATCTTCAGGGGTTACCATACCTAAGTCTCCGTGTAAAGCCTCTACTGGATGAAGGAAAAAAGCTGGAGTTCCAGTAGAAGAGAGGGTAGCTGCAATTTTTCTTCCTATAAGTCCGCTTTTACCTACTCCGGTAACTACTACCCTTCCTTTAGTTTGTAAAACCATTTCTACAGCTTTTACAAAAGCCTCATCAAGATTTTTAATAATCTCTTCTAAACCTGCTTTTTCGATTTCTAAAACACTTTTGGCCTTTTCTAAAACTTCTTTTTCGCTTAGCATACTCAAACCTCAAAAAGACTTTTTAGTGAAAAATCGGAGGGTTAATAGAGACTTCAAAAAGTATCTTCTGTTCCTCAATACCTACCATTACAGAAAGAATCTCTAAAACCTTATTTATCATCTTTGTAATCATTTCTTCTCTGTAAAAAAGAGCATTTAGTTTTTGTTCTAAATCTCCGGAAAGGTCAAAAGAAAAATTTTTTTTAGATAGATACCTATAAAATTGATAAAAAATCTTTCTTGTTCTTACCCTTTCTTTTATGTTGTTTAAAACTTCTCCTGGATCAAAAGGTTTATTATTAGAGACCAAATCTTGAAAATACTTTATATCTTCTTCTTGGAAGTCCCAAAAAAGATTTATCCAATCTTCAAGACTTATAACCTTATCTTGATTCTCCATATTTTTAATGTAAAACAAATCTTTGAAAATGCAACCTGAAAAAAAGAGGTTAAGGTGTTTAACCCAAGTTTTTTAAAGACTTAAATTAAGAGCCGATATCTTCAGGAAAAGAAGTAAGGTTGAATAAGATAGAACTTTTAAGCACCCTTTTAGCTCCTACAAATCGGGTTTTAAAATAATTACTATCTAAGGAATCTATAGCCAATCCTTTCTTAGTTGAAGAAAAATGAATAAAGCGATTGTTTCCAATATAAATACCTACATGGCTAATCCTTTCAGATCTATGATTTCTAACAAAAAACACTAAATCTCCTGGAATAAGCTCTTCTTTAGGCACAGGAATACCTACCATAAATTGCTCTCTTGAAGTCCTTGGTAAAGTTAGCCCTAAATTTTCAAATACCTTTTTCACAAACATCGAACAGTCCATATATCCGTTGCCGTTTCCTCCTAATTTATAACGATACTCTTCGTATTGTTGAGCTATCGCCATAAATTTATCTTTTAATAATTTTTCATCTTCTTGGTCTAAGAACGATTTGTTTAAAAATAAATCAGAAAAGCTGTAAGATTTTTCTTTTTCTTGAAAGGCCATAGCAGGATTTTCTAACACAAAAGGTGGTTCATTTCCATAGGTTGGGATTTTTAAATCCTGGCCTACAAAAATTACATTATCCTCAAGGTTGTTTAGTTTTTTGATATCTTCTATAGGGATAGCATATCTTAAAGATATGTTGTATAAAGTTTCACCTTCTTTTACCTTGTGCCAGACAAAATCAGAAGAAAAAGTCTGTTTCAACTTAGGCAAGTTCACTTTCTCTTGAACAACAACTTTAGTTTCTTTGATTTTTAGCACCTGCCCTACGCTTAATTTAGAATATCTAAGATTGTTTATACGTTTTAATTCTTCTACCGAAATACCAAACTTTTTAGCAATACTAAAAAGGGTATCCCCTTTTTGAACTTTATAAGTTATCCATTTTATCTTTGTAGTTTCTATAGGCTGAGATTGGATTAAAACATCATCCTTAGAGTTACTACTTAAGGATTGAGACCTTTCATCTTTCAAAGAAATCATTTTAGTTGTTTCTGAAGGGTTACCGATTTTTAAAGTTTGTCCCACCTTTAAAGAATTTTCAGAGAGTTGGTTTAAGTTTTTAAGTTCTTCTACAGATACCCCAAATCTTTTAGCAATACTGAAAAGGGTATCCCCCTTTTGAACTACATAAATCAAAGGTTCTGAATTTAAATTTTGCTTAATAGAAGGGGCTTTTGTGGTTAAATTTCTAACTTTAGAAGGTGGTTGAGATACGACAATCTTTAAAATTTGCCCAGGTTTTAAATTATTACTTTTTAAGTGATTGGTCTGTTTTAATTCTTCTACCGATAATCCAAATTTTTTGGCGATACTAAAGAGGGTATCACCTTTTTTAACCGTATAAATCGTTTGTTTGTTATAGGTTTTGGTATTAACTAAGGTTTTTTTAGGTTTGGTTTTAGTCTTAGCCTCAACCTGATAGGTCATCAAAAGAAAAATACAAAAAAACAGCCAAACTATTAAATGAAGGTCTTTTAATTGACTTTTGAAGTTTTTGAAGTTATAGAAGTTTTTAAACATAATAAAACTTTTTGAGATGTTCTTCTAAAGAAGAGAATAACAAAAAATTTACAAAAGTCAAGTAATTTGTAAAAAAAAAGATCTTTTTTAAATTTTTAGGCGTAAAAAGGTTAAAAAATTGAAGTTTTTAGCGTTTTAGGTTTTTTTTTGGGGGCTTAAAGGCGGTTGTATTTTGATAAAAACTGTTTAAAATTAAAAGAAAAATAAACTGGAGGTTCTGCGATTAACGTTTTTTTAGATTTTGAAGTTTCTACCAAACTTAATTTATTACAAAAACTTTACGAACATTTAGATAAAACCTATAAGTCTTGGGAACTTTTTTGTAAACCTGGTTGTAATCTTTGTTGTACTGAAAGAGTTTTTGTTACTTCCTTAGAGGCTTACTACATCTTAGAAAAGGCTAACCCTGAGATTTTAAAAAGGTTAGCAGAGGATAAAGATTATCCAAGACCTAAGCTTACCCATAATCAGACTCTTCTTTGTTATCTTCAAGGCACAGAGCCCCCTTTAGAGGAGTTGCCAGCTAATCTATCACCTTGCCCTTTTTTGGATGAAAAAGGACTTTGTTTAATCTATCCCTATCGTCCCCTCATGTGCAGGGTTATGGCTTCTGTTGAGAGCTGTGAAAAAGGAGAGGCTTTTTTGCCTCCTTTTTTGTTCCAGGTTGGTACCCTTACCCTACAATTAGTAGAAAACATAGACCTTGGTGGAGTTTACGGTAATTTTTTTGAACTTTTAAAGTTTTTAAAGGATTACAAAGAGGGGCAGGTGGAGGAGGTTCCTGCTTATCTTCTTTCTAACATAGACGTGGACGAGCTACCTATTCTTCCAGATGAAAAAGAACTAAAGTCTTGGGTAGGTACCCTTTACCGAACCCCGGTTAAAGAAGAAAAAAACTTTAGAGAGATTTTACAAGAATTGAGGGAAAAGTTCAGGGCTCATAAATCCCTTTCCTTTTTAGAGGAAATTTTTTAAGATGTATCAGGGTGAGGTTATAAAAAACCTGCCTGTTTCTCAAAATATTTATCTTTTAAAAATAAAAACAGATTTGGATTTAATTGTTAGGTTTAACCCAGGCCAGTTTGTAAAAATCAAAATCAACGAAAGGATTGACCCTCTTATCCCCAGACCTTTTACCATCCATGATGTACGAAAAAACAGTTTTTATGTACTTTATCAAGTGGTAGGGAAAGGGACAAAAGCCTTATCTTTGGTTCAGCCAGGAAGTAAAATCGAGTTTTTGGGTCCTTTAGGGAACCCTTTTCCTAAGCTCGAAAATTACGTACTTTGTGCTGGAGGTATTGGAATAGCTGGTTTTATCTATCTTATAGAAAGCATAAAAAGGAAAACCCATCCGTATGTCTTACCTAAAAAAATTTTTTATGGAGCACGTACCGCAGAAGACCTGGTTTGTTATCCTTTTTTAAAAGATATGAGGTCTAAGGTGCAAGTGGCCACTGAAGATGGCTCCAAGGGATACAAAGGTTTTATTACCGAACTCTTGCAAAAATATTTAACCAAAGATAAGGCAGATATCCTTGCCTGTGGTCCTTTACCTATGCTAAAAGCTGTAGCAAAGATAACACAGGATTTTGGAGTAAAGGCTTACCTTACGATGGAAACCTTTCTTTCTTGTGGAACAGGGTTCTGTAAGGGATGTGTTATTCCTCTTAAAAATGGAAACTATGTACACCTTTGTGTAGATGGTCCCACCCTTTTAGCAGAGGAGATCGATTTTGAGGCTATATCTTAAGGTTAGAAACCTTGAGCTTCAAACCCCTCTGATGCTTGCCTCAGGCACCTGGGGGCTTGGAGAAAATTTAGAACAGTATCTTACTAAAGAGGAAATTAAGTCTACCATAGGGGCTATGGTTTCCAAGGGAATTTCCCTTCTTCCTAAAAAAGGTAATCCCCCTCCTCGTCTATATGAAACCCCTTGCGGTTTAATCAATTCTATCGGGCTTGAAAATCCAGGTTTAGAGGTTTTTAAAACAGACTACCTTCCCAAGCTTTTCTCTTACGAAGTCCCTCTTATTGTAAACGTGCATGGAGAAACATTAGAAGACTTTGTGAGGCTTGCTGAAAGCTTTAGGGACGAAAAGATAGCAGGTTTAGAGCTAAACATTTCCTGCCCTAACGTTAAAAAGGGAGGCATAGCCTTTTCTTCTGACCCTAAGGGGGTTAAAACCCTGATAAAGGAAGTAAGAAAGGTATGGGAAAGGTTTTTAGCGGTTAAACTTTCTCCTGTAGGTCCGGTTTATGAAATCGCAGAGGTCTGCGAAGAAGAAGGGGTAGATGCTTTGGTAGTAGCCAACACCTATCCAGCCTTAGGGGTAATTAGTTTATCTCCTTTAAAGGTTATCAAAGGAGGACTTTCAGGTCCTGCGATTAAGCCTCTAACCTTGCGTTTAGTGTATGAACTCTCTCAAAGGATAAAACTTCCTATCATAGGTAGTGGTGGTATTCTTTCAGGAAAAGACGCAATAGAATATTTAGCTTGTGGAGCTAAGGCCTTTCAGATTGGGGTGGCAAACCTGATAGACCCAACCTCTCCGGTAAAAATAATGAAGGAGATAGAGGAAAAATATGGATTACTTGGTTAAAGGTTTGCCTTTAGATAAAAATTTTAGAGCCTATGCTGTTTGTTGTAAAGAGGTGGTAGAAGAGGCAAGAAAATTGCAAAAGTTAAGCCCTGTAGCTTCAGCTGCCTTAGGTAGGGCTTTAGCAGGGGTGGCCTTACTTTCTGCTGACCTAAAAATAGGTAGGATTCTTTTACAGATTAAAGGAGACGGACCTCTAGGAGAAATTTTAGCAGAAGGAGATTATCAGGGCTTTTTAAGAGGCACGGTGCAAAACCCCCAGGTTTATTTAGACCCTGTAAATAACAAACTTCCTGTAGGTCTTGCCGTAGGCAAAAATGGTTTTTTGGCTGTGGTGAAAGACCTGGGGTTGAAAGAACCTTATCATGGTTCTGTTGAGCTTATCTCAGGAGAAATCGCCGAGGATTTAGCCTATTACCTTACTTTTTCTGAGCAAATCCCTTCAGCCGTAAGCTTAGGGGTGTTGGTCGATAGAGACGGTTCTATTCTTGCTGCCGGAGGTTTTTTGATCCAAAAATTACCAGAAGCTACCGAGGCAGAAATAGAAGAGTTAGAAAACAGACTAAGAAATTTTCCTCCAGTAACGAGTCTGCTATCCTCAGAAAAAACCCCTGAAGAAATTTTGCAGATGATCTTTCCTAAGATCGACTTTTTAGAAAGAAAGCCTTTAGCCTGGAGGTGTACCTGTTCTGAAAAGCGGGTAGAAGAGACTTTGGTAGCACTGGGTAAGGCGGAACTTAAAGCCTTTCTAAAAGAGGGGAAACCAGTTTCAGTAACCTGTGAGTTTTGTAAAAAAACCTATACCATTTCTTTAGAAAAGATAGAACAAATCATGGAGGAGGTTTTTAGTGATGTTTAGGTTGATAGTTTGGCTAATTTTGATATTGGTGGTGGTGTTTTTTGTGGTTTTTAACGTAGACCCAAAAGTTAAATTGCATCTCTTGCCAGGGGTAACCTTAGAAAATATTCCTTTGGCTTTAGTAATCATTATAAGCTTTACTTTAGGGGTGCTTTTTGGGATAATGGTTTCTATTACTCAGATGATAAAGTTAAAACTTGAGATAAGAAAACTTCATAAAGAAGTTGAAGTAAAAGATGAAGATTCTAAACAAACTTTTTGAACTTCTTAATCAGGGAGTAAAAGAAGAGGTTTTTCCTGGGGCGGTAGCAGGGGTTTATTATCAACAAAGAAGATATATCGTAGGGGCAGGTTATAAAGCCTTAACCCCTTATACTGAACCGATAGAAGAAGGCACCATCTTTGACCTTGCTTCGCTTACAAAACCTTTAGCCTTGGTTTTTTCTTTTTTAGATTTTTTAGCCCAAAACCCCAAAACCATAGACCTTTTTTCTCCGGTAAAAACATATTTAGACCTTAAAGGCCCTCTTTCCGAAGTTCCTGTATACAGATTTTTTAATCATACCTCAGGCCTTAAAGCCTGGTATCCCTTTTATCAAGAAATATTAGAGTTAAAACCTCAAAATCCTTTGGAATACATCTTAAAGAAAATAGAAGAGCTGCCTTTAGAATATCAACCTGGAGAAAAAAGCCTTTATTCAGATTTAGGTTATTTTTTATTAACCTACCTTTTAGAAAACCTTTCGGGGAAACCTTTGGAAGAATTTTTTGAACAAGCTAAAAAACGTCTTTTCTTTGGGAAACGCTCTTTTTTAGGGTTTAACCCTATAAAAAAAGGGATAGACCAGGAAGAGATTGCTCCTACCTCTGTTTGCCCTTGGAAGAAAAAACTTTTAAGAGGGGCGGTTGAGGACGAAAATACCAGGGCTTTGGGAGGAGTTTCTGGGGTGGCAGGACTTTTTGGGAATATTTACGGCGTACTTGATACCTTAGAGTTTTTCTTAGATGCTTATCAGAAAGGGAAAGACCTTTTTTCTGACTTTTTAAAAACTTTTATCACCTATCGAGAAAAAAACGCCGAATATACTTTGGGATTTATGCTTCCCAACCCTAAGGAAAGAAACCTTTTAAGTCATCAAGTTTCTTTTAATACTTTGAGACATACTGGTTTTACCGGAACCTCCTTTTTGGTAGACTTTGACCAGGGCATTATCATCGTGCTTTTATCAAACCGGGTCCATCCTACCAGAGATAATTTAAAGATAAGAGATTTTAGGCTCTATTTTCATCAGGAGGTTATCAAGGCTCTTAACTAAAGGCCTCGCTCAGTTCTTTACTTCTTAGGTAGGCTTCATAAACCGCAGAAATTACCGTCCCAGGGAACCCTTGCTGATATAAAACCTCTAAGGCGGTTATGGTTGTTCCAGCAGGTGAGGTTACCATAGCCTTAATTTCATAAGGATTTTTTTTCAGTTTTCTCATCATTTCTACCGAACCTGTGATGGTGGCAAGGGCAAGCTTTTCTGCCAGGGGTCTGGGTAGTCCTGCCCTGACCCCTCCGTCTATTAAAGCCTCGACAAATAAGGCTACGTAGGCAGGACCGCTTCCTGAAAGAGCGGTTACCGCATCAAGCAACTCTTCTCCTACTATCACCGTCTCTCCTATAGCAGAGAAAAGTTTCTCTGCTGTTTTTAAGTCCTCATCTGTAGCAAAACTGCCTTTAGCTAAAGCACTAATACTTTGATGAACAACTGCACAAGTATTAGGCATAACCCTTATCAACCGTGCACCCTTAGGTAAAATATTTTCATAAAACCTTATCGGAAGACCTGCTGCTATGGTAATTAAAAGATGTTTTTTGGGGTCTATTTCTTCTTTTATTTCGGTTAAAACCTTTTTCATCACTTGAGGCTTTACCGCCAAAATTATTTGTTGACAATCCTCTAAAACCTTTCCGTTTTGCTCAACAGTTTTTACCCTATAGGTCGAGCTTAGATATTCTCTTCTTTCCAAAACCGGCTCAGATACTAAAATATTATCAGGGTTAAAAAGGCCTTTGTCTAAAAATCCTTTGATGATAGCTTCTGCCATCATGCCTCCGCCAATAAATCCTATATTAGCCATTATCCCTTCCTCCTTTTTTAGTTTTTAAGATATTAACACTAAAAGCATATTATAAGCTATAAGAATTTTTCTGTAAAGAACACCTCTTGAAAACATAACCTGCCTTGATCTTTTTATTTATAAAATTAAATATATTTTGCTATAATTTATTTATCAACAAAAATCTAATTTTATTGAATTTTTTTATAAAATTGATGTTTTATATTGAAAATTTCTATTTGACTTCGTATTAAAACTATAATAAAAAAATATCATAAAAATAATACTATTAGTAAAAGGAGGGGTTAAAATGCCTAAGGTAGGTGTATATGTATGTCATTGTGGGGAGAATATCAAGGGGGCGGTTAATATTCAAGAGGTGGTGGAGTTTGCTAAAACTTTGTCTGATGTGGTGGTAGTAAGAGATTATCAGTTTATGTGTTCTGACCCTGGGCAGGAGTTGATTAAAAAGGACATTCAAGAGGGTTTGGTTGACAGGGTGGTGGTAGCTGCTTGTACACCAAGGACCCATGAACCTATTTTTAGGGCAGCGGTTGAATCAACTGGTTTAAACAAATATTTTTGTGAAATGGCTAATATTAGAGATCAGGATAGTTGGGCTCATTGGCACGATAAAGAAGGAGCTACTAAAAAAGCCAAAAGGTTGCTTGCCAGTGCAGTGGCTAAAGTTCGTTTGGCAGAGCCTTTAGAGGACCGTTTCCAAGATGCTGAAAAGTCTGTATTGGTTGTAGGAGGTGGAATTGCAGGTATTTTTGCAGCTTTAGACCTGGCAACCATAGGACTAAAGGTTTATTTAGTTGAGAAACAACCTTCTATCGGTGGGGTTATGGCTAAACTTGATAAAACTTTTCCTACGATGGACTGTTCTGCTTGTATTTTGACTCCTAAGATGGTGGAGGTTGCTCAGCATCCTAACATTGAACTTATCACCTATGCTGAGGTAGAAGATGTTAAAGGTTATGTAGGAAACTTTGAGGTTACCATCAAGAAAAAAGCGAGATATGTAGACTGGGATAAGTGTACTGGTTGTGGTCATTGTATGAATATTTGTCCTTCAAAGGCTCCTAATGAGTTTAACCTTGGGTTAGATAAGAGACCAGCCATTTATATAGAATTTCCTCAGGCAGTACCTAAGAAGGCGGTGATAGATGCGGAGAATTGTTTGTATTTTAAGACATTAAGAAAGACGGGTAAGACTGCCTGTCAGATATGTCAGAAGGGGATACCTAACAAGAACATAGAGGGATGTCCGGCAGGTGCGATTAATTATGAGGACAAGGATGAGTTTATCAAGGTAAAGGTAGGGTCTGTGATTTTAGCTACCGGGTTTAAAGCAATGGAAAAACATCATTTTAAAGAATACTCTCCTAATTGTCCAGACGTTCTTACTGCCCTTGAGTTTGAGAGACTTATTTCAGCCACTGGACCTACAGAAGGTCAGCTTAAGAGATTATCTGACGGAACGAAGCCTAAAAAAATAGCCTTTATTTCTTGTGTAGGAAGTAGAGACGAAAGACATCATTCTTATTGTTCTAAAGTTTGTTGTATGTATATGTTTAAACATGCCAAGATTTTAAAAGAAAAGTATCCTGACATAGACCTTTATCTATTTTTTATAGACGTTAGGACCGCAGGAAAAGATTTTGAAGAGTTTTATGTTTCTACTAAACAGCTTGGTGCCAAGGTAATAAGGGGAGGAAGGGTTTCAGCGGTTGACGTAAAACCTGATGGCAAGTTAAGGGTAAGGGCTTATGATAACGACCTATGCAGTCCTGTAGAGGTAGACGTAGACATGGTAGTGTTGGCTACGGCGATAGAGCCAGGACCAGATACAGAAAAATTGGGAAGACTTTTTAGTGCTAGTTGTGGTAGGGAAGGGTTTATCAGAGAGGTTCATACCAAGCTCTATCCAGTAGATACAGCCTCTAAAGGTGTTTTTGTATGCGGATGTGTACAAGGTCCTAAGGATATACCTGAATCTGTTTCTCAGGCTAAAGCAGCAGCCGCTTCAGCCGCCGCAACGGTTATCCCAGGTAAGATTAAGTTTGAGGCTATTGCGGCGGAGGTGATAAGGGATAAGTGTAGCAGTTGTGGGGTTTGTGTACAGCTTTGTCCATACAATGCGATAGTGCTTGAGGAATATAATGGGGTTTACAAGGCTAAGGTTGAGCCAGCCCTTTGTGCTGGTTGTGGAACTTGTGCGGCTGCTTGTCCGTCTAAGGCCATCATCTTCCATGGTTTCTCTACTGAACAAGTACTTGCTCAAATAGAGGCTATAGTTGAGGATTATCCAAATTTATAAACCAAAGGGGGTAGGGTAATGGAGAAGGAAGTAAACGTTATAAAGTTAGACGAGGAGTTTTCTAAGGAGTTTTGGGATGAGTTAGAGCAGATGGGTATGCCTGTGAAGGAGTTGAGGGAGTGTATACAGTGTGGGAGGTGTGCATCTACATGTCCGATGGCGTTAGCGGGTTTAGAGTATTTTATTAAGAGGATAGTGCATGCGAGTATATTAGGGTTGAGGGAGATATTTATGGAGGATTCATCGGTATGGGGATGTCAGAGTTGCAACAGGTGTGTGGAGATATGTCCGATGGACATAAAGCCATATGAGTTGATACAGGCGATAAGGAGGGTGTGTTTTAGGGAGTATGCGATGCCGTCTAATACGATAGATGGTTTGAGGAATTATTATGAGAGGGGTCATGCGGTGGTGGTTAAGGGATTTGAGGAGAGGAGGAAGAAGGTGGGATTGCCGGAGTATCCACCTACGGTGATAGGTAATGAGGAGATGAGGAAGAAGTTTCAGGAGGTAATGAAGCAGACTGCGTTAGCAGAGGTAGCACCGTTTCCACTTGATTAAAGAAAAAGGAGGGAAGAGATGAAGAGGGTAGGATTATTTTTAGGGTGTAACATACCGTTGAGGAGGCCGGATATAGAGTATTCGATGAGGTATTTATTGAAGGAATTAGGTGTGGAGGTAGTGGATTTAGAGGGTGCGACGTGTTGTCCTGCGTTTGGTACGATGCCATCGGTTGATTTGGTTGGTTGGTGTGTGGGTTCTGCGTGGAACATGGCGATAGCAGAGGGTAAGGGGTTAGAGGTGATGGTGACAGGATGTGGGAGTTGTTATGGTAGTTTGAATGAGGCTAGGTATCACATGGAGAAGCATCCGGAGATTAAGGAGAAGGTGAACGAGATATTAGGTAGTGTGGGGATGAGGTATGAGGGGAAGGTTAAGGTTTATAACATATACAATTATTTATATGATTTTATAGGGATAGAGGAGTTGAAGAAGGCGGTTAAGTATCCGTTGAATGGTATGGTATGTGGGGTGCAGGTAGGGTGTCATAATTTATGGCCGAGCAAGGCGTATCCGGCGAATGATGAGAATACATTTCAGCCTAAGAGGATGGGTGAGATATGTGAGGCGTTAGGAGGGGTTGCACCTTGGTATAGTATGATGACAGATTGTTGTGGGATGGGTGCGTTGGGTAGTTTGGCAAGGGACAAGTCATGGAGTTTGTTTAAGAGGAAGGCCGAGAAGATGATAGAGGAGATCAATCCAGAGTTATTTGTGACTGGGTGTAGTAGTTGTTTATTGAGGTTTGACAACGACCAGGCGCAGATGAAGAAGGAGGGGGTAATAGATTTTGAGGTGCCTGCGGTGCATGTGGCGCAGTTGGTGGCGTTGGCGTTGGGGGCGGAGCCTGAGAAGGCGGTTGGTTTGGCGGAGGTGCCTATAGATAAGGTGGTAGAAAAAATAAGAGGAGGTAAGTAATATGAGCTGGGAGCCAAAGATAGTGGTGATAGCCTGTAACTGGTGTACTTATGCTGGAGCAGACCTTGCAGGTAGTTTAAGATATAGTTATCCACCTACAGCATATATAGTAAGGGTTCCTTGTAGTGGTAGGGTAGAGCCTGAGTTTATAGTTAGTGCCTTGGTGAAAGGAGCTGATGCTGTTTTGGTTGGAGGTTGTCATCCAGGGGATTGTCATTACCGGTCAGGTAATTACAAGGCGTTGAGGAGGTTTAAGCTTTTGAAGAGGGTGTTAGAGGAGTTGGGGGTGGATGGAGACAGGGTTAGGCTTGAGTGGATATCAGGTAGTGAGGGTAAGAAGTTTGCGGACATAATAACGGAGATGGATGCTAAGGTAAGGGAAATAGGACCAAATCCAATGAAGGGGGTATAGGAGATGAGCAAGCCTAAGTTAGCATATTACCTGGCAGGTGGATGTGCAGGTTGTGATATAAGTTTGGTTGATTTAGCAGATTTTTTGGTGGATGTGGTTAGTGCGGTTGATATAGTGTTTTTTGCGCCGACACTGGTTGATGTTAAGTATAAGGATTTTGAGGCATTACCCGATGGGTCTGTAGATGTGGGTTTATTGACGGGTAACATAAGGAATAAGGAACATGAGCACATGGCTAAGGTGATGAGGGCTAAGTGTAAGGTGTTGATAGCGTATGGTATATGTGCGAGTTTAGGGGGTATAAAGGGATTGGTGAATTTGCACAGTAATCAGGAGTTGTTGGAGAAGGCGTACAGGGATACGTTTAGCACAGACAATCCGAGCGGGGAGTTACCGAGTCCGAGGTATGTGGTGGATGGGAAGTATGAGTTGGAGTTACCTGAGTTGACGGAGGCGAGGACGCTTGACCAGGTGGTGGAGGTAGATTATTACATAGGAGGGTGTCCGCCGCATTATGAGCATGTGAAGGCGGCGTTGTTGGCGTTATTGGAGGGTAAGTTACCGCCGAAGGGTAGTTGGATAACGATGGGTCATGCGGTGTGTGAGGTATGTGCGAGGAATCCGGTGTTAAGGGGTGAGAAGAAGAAGCCGGTAGGTGAGGTTAGGAGGGTGATAGAGGGTGGATTGGTAGAGGAGGAGTGTTTGCTTGAGGCAGGTTATTTATGTTTGGGACCGGTTACACAGGGAGATTGTGGGGCGAGTTGTTTGAAGGTGAACATACCGTGTAGGGGATGTGGAGGACCGATACCAGGGGTAAGGGATTATGGATTGAGGGCTATAAGTGCGATAGCGAGTGCGTTAGAGGATGAGACTTTAGTGGATAGGATAGAGGACCCGGTGAGGTTATTTTACAGGTATAGTTTGCCTGGGTCTATGATAAGGAAGAGGCTTGGTAAGTAATGGAAAAAACAAAAAAGAGATAGGAGGGGAAGGGTATGCAGAGGATAGAGATAAACCCCATGACAAGGTTAGAGGGTCATGGGAAGATAACGATATTTTTGGATGACAAGGGAAATGTAGACAACGCCTTTTGGCAGGTAGTAGAGTTTATGGGATATGAGAAGTTTTTAATAGGTATGCCTATAGAAGAGGTTCCAAGAACGGTAAGTACGGTTTGTGGCGTTTGTAGGGCTGTACATTTTATGGCCTCGTTGAAGGCCGCAGATGGGGTATATGGGGTATTGCCTACGGAGACGGCGAGGAAGTTGAGGGAGTTGTTTTACTATGCGCATTATGTAGAGGACCACATGGAGATAATATATGCTTTGGGGTTACCTGATTTTGTATGTGGTCCTACGGCTTCACCAGCTGAGAGGAACTTGGTTGGGTTGATCATGAAGGTAGGTGTAGATGTAGGAAGGGATGTTTTAAAGAAAAGGTTTGCTGCGGTTAGAATTATGGAAATCCTTGGAGGGAGACCAACTCATCCAGTTGCGGCGATACCAGGTGGGTGGAGCAAGAGGTTAACCGAGGAGGAGAGGCAGGAGATACTTAAGTATGCGGATGAGTGTGTGGAGTTAGGTAAGTTTACGCTTAAGGCGTTTAAGGATTTGGTGTTAAGCAATCCTCAGTATGTGGAGTTGATAAAGGGTGATGTGTATAAGGTGGTAACGAATTATTTAGGGACGGTAGATGGGAATGGCAAGGTTACGTATTATGACGGGACGCAGGTATTTGTGGACACTAAGGGGAATGAGATAGGAAGGTTTGTAGGGAAGGAGTATTTGGACTGGATAGCGGAGAGGACGTTACCATGGAGTTATCAGAAGGCACCGTATATAAAGAAGTTTGGGTGGAAGGGTATAGTAGACGGAGAGGGTACGAGTTTGTATAGTGTGGGACCGCTTGCGAGGTTTAACGTAGGTAATGGATTTGATACACCTGGAGCGCAGGAGGCATATGAGGAGATGTTGGAGTTTTTTGGAGGGAAGCCTGTGCACAATATATTAGGTTATCACTGGGCTAGGGCGATAGAGTTGTTACATTGTGCGGAGAAGATTAAGGAGCTTGCGTCAGACGAGAGTATTACGGCACCTGATGTGAGGCAGGAATTAGGGGAGCCGGTAGGAGAAGGTGTAGGTATAATCGAGGCAGTAAGAGGAACGCTTATCCATCATTACAAGACAGACAATAAGGGTATAGTAACCGATGCTAACATTATAGTGGCAACCACCCACAATAAAGGACCTATTAATATAGCCATCAAGAGGGCGGCAGAGAATTTTATCAAGGAAGGGAAGGTAGACGAAGGTATTCTCAACTTAGTAGAAATAGCTTATAGACCTTATGACCTTTGCCTTGCCTGTTCTACCCATACGTTACCTGGTAAGCTGCCTGTGCAGATAGACATTTATACTAAGGATGGAGAATTGGTAAAATCTTTGAGAAACTTTGAAAATTTAAAATAAAATGTCTTTTGTGTCATTAAGTAGGGGGCTCTCCCCCTACTTCCCCCCTACTTTCTTTTAATCCTTTGTCTTTTAATCCAATTCTGAAAAACCGTCTTGTTCAGTTTTAAAATTTATAATTTGGTTAGACCCTTTGGGTGCATGTCTTAGCTGTATAAATATAAAAAGTAAAATTTTTCAAAAACAAATAAAAAAGCCTAAATTTTTTAGAAAAAATAAATAAAAAACGAAAAAAATAGAAAAAAGCGCTGTTAAATCTATTTGACTTTGATTGTTAGTATTTTATAAATAAATAGTAAGAAGACTAATAGAATATTAAAATAAGGGGGTTAAACATGCCAAAGGTCGGGGTTTATCTATGTCATTGTGGGGAGAACATCAAAGGTGGGGTTAATATCCAAGAATTAGTAGAGTTTGCTAAAACTTTACCTGATGTTACGGTGGTTAGGGACTATTTCTTTATGTGTTCTGACCCTGGGCAGGAGTTGATTAAAAAGGACATTCAAGAGGGTTTGGTTGACAGGGTAGTGGTAGCTGCTTGTACACCAAGGACCCATGAACCTATTTTTAGGGCAGCGGTTGAGTCAGTTGGTTTAAACAAATATTTTTGTGAGATAGCTAATATTAGAGACCAAAATACTTGGGCTCATTGGGGAAAGATTAAAGAAGCTACTGAGAAAGCCAAGAGAATCATTAAAAGTGCTGTTGCTAAAGTAAGGTTAGCTGAGGCTTTAGAAGACCGTTTCGAACCTATGGAAAAGTCTGTATTGGTAGTTGGTGGCGGAATTGCAGGTATGTTTGCAGCTTTAGATTTAGCCAACATGGGATTAAAGGTTTATTTAGTGGAGAAGAGGCCTTCTATCGGCGGTAACATGGCCATGCTTGATAAGACCTTCCCGACTATGGACTGCTCGGCTTGAATACTTACCCCCAAGATGGGCGAGGTCGCCCAGCATCCTAACATTGAACTTATCACCTATGCTGAGGTAGAAGATGTTAAAGGTTATGTAGGAAACTTTGAGGTTACCATCAAGAAAAAAGCGAGATATGTAGACTGGGATAAGTGTACTGGTTGTGGTCATTGTATGAACATTTGTCCTTCAAAGGCTCCTAATGAATTTAACCTTGGGTTAGATAAGAGACCGGCTATTTACATTCAATTTCCTCAGGCAGTACCTAAGAAGGCGGTGATAGATGCGGAGAATTGTTTGTATTTTAAGACATTAAGAAAGACGGGTAAGACTGCCTGTCAGATATGTCAGAAGGGGATACCTAACAAGAACATAGAGGGATGTCCGGCAGGTGCGATTAATTATGAGGACAAGGATGAGTTTATCAAGGTAAAGGTAGGGTCTGTGATTTTAGCTACCGGGTTTAAAGCAATGGAAAAACATCATTTTAAAGAATACTCTCCCAACTGTCCTGACGTAGTAACGGCCATGGAGTTTGAACGTATCCTTTCTCCTACCGGACCTACTGAGGGACAACTTAAAAGATTGTCTGATGGACAAAAGCCAAAGAAGATGGCTTTTATTGCCTGTGTAGGAAGTAGAGACGAAAGGTATCATAGCTATTGTTCTAAGGTCTGTTGTATGTATATCATGAAACATGCAAGAATCTTAAAAGAAAAGTATCCTGACATAGACCTTTATCTATTTTTTATAGACGTTAGGACCGCAGGAAAAGATTTTGAAGAATTTTATGTATACACCAAAAAGCTTGGTGCCAAGGTAATAAGGGGAGGAAGGGTTTCAGCGGTTGACGTAAAACCTGATGGCAAGTTAAGGGTAAGGGCTTATGATAACGACCTATGCAGTCCTGTAGAGGTAGACGTAGACATGGTAGTGTTGGCTACGGCGATAGAGCCAGGACCAGATACAGAAAAATTGGGAAGACTTTTTAGTGCTAGTTGTGGTAGGGAAGGGTTTATCAGAGAGGTTCATACCAAGCTCTATCCAGTAGAGACTTCTGCTAAAGGTGTATTCATTGCTGGATGTGTGCAAGGACCTAAGGACATTCCTGAATCTATCGCTCAGTCAAGGGCTGCTTCTTCTGCGGCGGCTGCTTTGGTATTACCGGGTAAGATTAGGTTTGAGGCGATTTCTGCCGAGGTGATAAGGGATAAGTGTAGCAGTTGTGGGGTTTGTGTACAGCTTTGTCCATACAATGCGATAGTGCTTGAGGAATATAATGGGGTTTACAAGGCCAAGGTTGAGCCAGCCCTTTGTGCTGGTTGTGGGACTTGTGCGGCTGCCTGTCCGTCTAAGGCCATTATTTTCCATGGCTTTACTACTGAACAGATAATAGAACAGATTAAGGCTATAACGGTTGATTAAAAAAGAAAGAAACCAAAGGGGGTAGGGTAATGGAGAAGGAAGTAAACGTTATAAAGTTAGACGAGGAGTTTTCTAAGGAGTTTTGGGATGAGTTAGAGCAGATGGGTATGCCTGTGAAGGAGTTGAGGGAGTGTATACAGTGTGGGAGGTGTGCATCTACATGTCCGATGGCGTTAGCGGGTTTAGAGTATTTTATTAAGAGGATAGTGCATGCGAGCATATTAGGGTTGAGGGAGATATTTATGGAGGATTCATCGGTATGGGGATGTCAGAGTTGCAACAGGTGTGTGGAGATATGTCCGATGGACATAAAGCCATATGAGTTGATACAGGCGATAAGGAGGGTGTGTTTTAGGGAGTATGCGATGCCGTCTAATACGATAGATGGTTTGAGGAATTATTATGAGAGGGGTCATGCGGTGGTGGTTAAGGGATTTGAGGAGAGGAGGAAGAAGGTGGGATTGCCGGAGTATCCACCTACGGTGATAGGTAATGAGGAGATGAGGAAGAAGTTTCAGGAGGTAATGAAGCAGACTGCGTTAGCAGAGGTAGCACCGTTTCCACTTGATTAAAGAAAAAGGAGGGAAGAGATGAAGAGGGTAGGATTATTTTTAGGGTGTAACATACCGTTGAGGAGGCCGGATATAGAGTATTCGATGAGGTATTTATTGAAGGAATTAGGTGTGGAGGTAGTGGATTTAGAGGGTGCGACGTGTTGTCCTGCGTTTGGTACGATGCCATCGGTTGATTTGGTTGGTTGGTGTGTGGGTTCTGCGTGGAACATGGCGATAGCAGAGGGTAAGGGGTTAGAGGTGATGGTGACAGGATGTGGGAGTTGTTATGGTAGTTTGAATGAGGCTAGGTATCACATGGAGAAGCATCCGGAGATTAAGGAGAAGGTGAACGAGATATTAGGTAGTGTGGGGATGAGGTATGAGGGGAAGGTTAAGGTTTATAACATATACAATTATTTATATGATTTTATAGGGATAGAGGAGTTGAAGAAGGCGGTTAAGTATCCGTTGAATGGTATGGTATGTGGGGTGCAGGTAGGGTGTCATAATTTATGGCCGAGCAAGGCGTATCCGGCGAATGATGAGAATACATTTCAGCCTAAGAGGATGGGTGAGATATGTGAGGCGTTAGGAGGGGTTGCACCTTGGTATAGTATGATGACAGATTGTTGTGGGATGGGTGCGTTGGGTAGTTTGGCAAGGGACAAGTCATGGAGTTTGTTTAAGAGGAAGGCCGAGAAGATGATAGAGGAGATCAATCCAGAGTTATTTGTGACTGGGTGTAGTAGTTGTTTATTGAGGTTTGACAACGACCAGGCGCAGATGAAGAAGGAGGGGGTAATAGATTTTGAGGTGCCTGCGGTGCATGTGGCGCAGTTGGTGGCGTTGGCGTTGGGGGCGGAGCCTGAGAAGGCGGTTGGTTTGGCGGAGGTGCCTATAGATAAGGTGGTAGAAAAAATAAGAGGAGGTAAGTAATATGAGCTGGGAGCCAAAGATAGTGGTGATAGCCTGTAACTGGTGTACTTATGCTGGAGCAGACCTTGCAGGTAGTTTAAGATATAGTTATCCACCTACAGCATATATAGTAAGGGTTCCTTGTAGTGGTAGGGTAGAGCCTGAGTTTATAGTTAGTGCCTTGGTGAAAGGAGCTGATGCTGTTTTGGTTGGAGGTTGTCATCCAGGGGATTGTCATTACCGGTCAGGTAATTACAAGGCGTTGAGGAGGTTTAAGCTTTTGAAGAGGGTGTTAGAGGAGTTGGGGGTGGATGGAGACAGGGTTAGGCTTGAGTGGATATCAGGTAGTGAGGGTAAGAAGTTTGCGGACATAATAACGGAGATGGATGCTAAGGTAAGGGAAATAGGACCAAATCCAATGAAGGGGGTATAGGAGATGAGCAAGCCTAAGTTAGCATATTACCTGGCAGGTGGATGTGCAGGTTGTGATATAAGTTTGGTTGATTTAGCAGATTTTTTGGTGGATGTGGTTAGTGCGGTTGATATAGTGTTTTTTGCGCCGACACTGGTTGATGTTAAGTATAAGGATTTTGAGGCATTACCCGATGGGTCTGTAGATGTGGGTTTATTGACGGGTAACATAAGGAATAAGGAACATGAGCACATGGCTAAGGTGATGAGGGCTAAGTGTAAGGTGTTGATAGCGTATGGTATATGTGCGAGTTTAGGGGGTATAAAGGGATTGGTGAATTTGCACAGTAATCAGGAGTTGTTGGAGAAGGCGTACAGGGATACGTTTAGCACAGACAATCCGAGCGGGGAGTTACCGAGTCCGAGGTATGTGGTGGATGGGAAGTATGAGTTGGAGTTACCTGAGTTGACGGAGGCGAGGACGCTTGACCAGGTGGTGGAGGTAGATTATTACATAGGAGGGTGTCCGCCGCATTATGAGCATGTGAAGGCGGCGTTGTTGGCGTTATTGGAGGGTAAGTTACCGCCGAAGGGTAGTTGGATAACGATGGGTCATGCGGTGTGTGAGGTATGTGCGAGGAATCCGGTGTTAAGGGGTGAGAAGAAGAAGCCGGTAGGTGAGGTTAGGAGGGTGATAGAGGGTGGATTGGTAGAGGAGGAGTGTTTGCTTGAGGCAGGTTATTTATGTTTGGGACCGGTTACACAGGGAGATTGTGGGGCGAGTTGTTTGAAGGTGAACATACCGTGTAGGGGATGTGGAGGACCGATACCAGGGGTAAGGGATTATGGATTGAGGGCTATAAGTGCGATAGCGAGTGCGTTAGAGGATGAGGGTTTGGTGGATAGGATAGAGGACCCGGTGAGGTTATTTTACAGATATAGTTTACCTGGGTCTATGATAAGGAAGAGGCTTAGTAAGTAATGGAAAAAACAAAAAAGAGATAGGAGGGGAAGGGTATGCAGAGGATAGAGATAAACCCCATGACAAGGTTAGAGGGTCATGGGAAGATAACGATATTTTTGGATGACAAGGGAAATGTAGACAACGCCTTTTTACAGGTAGTAGAGTTTATGGGATATGAGAAGTTTTTGATAGGTATGCCTATAGAAGAGGTTCCAAGAACGGTAAGTACGATTTGTGGCGTCTGAAGGGGTGTACATTTTATGGCCTCGTTGAAGGCCGCAGATGGGGTATATGGGGTAGTGCCTACGGAGACGGCGAGGAAGTTGAGGGAGTTGTTTTACTATGCGCATTATGTAGAGGACCACATGGAGATAATCTATGCTTTGGGGTTACCTGATTTTGTATGTGGTCCTACGGCTTCACCAGCTGAGAGGAACTTGGTTGGGTTGATCATGAAGGTAGGTGTAGATGTAGGAAGGGATGTTTTAAAGAAGAGGTTTGCTGCTGTTAGAATATTTGAAATTCTTGGAGGAAGACCTAGCCATCCAGTTGCGGCGATACCAGGTGGGTGGAGCAAGAGGTTAACCGAGGAGGAGAGGCAGGAGATACTTAAGTATGCGGATGAGTGTGTGGAGTTGGGGAAGTTTACGCTTAAGGCGTTTAAGGATTTGGTGTTAAGCAATCCTCAGTATGTGGAGTTGATAAAGGGTGATGTGTATAAGGTGGTAACGAATTATTTAGGGACGGTAGATGGGAATGGCAAGGTTACGTATTATGACGGGACGCAGGTATTTGTGGACACTAAGGGGAATGAGATAGGAAGGTTTGTAGGTAAGGAGTATTTGGAGTGGATAGCGGAGAGGACGTTACCATGGAGTTATCAGAAGGCACCGTATATAAAGAAGTTTGGGTGGAAGGGTATAGTAGACGGAGAGGGTACGAGTTTGTATAGTGTGGGACCGCTTGCGAGGTTTAACGTAGGTAATGGATTTGATACACCTGGAGCGCAGGAGGCATATGAGGAGATGTTGGAGTTTTTTGGAGGGAAGCCTGTGCACAATATATTAGGGTATCATTGGGCGAGGGCGATAGAGTTGTTACATTGTGCGGAGAAGATTAAGGAGCTTGCATCAGACGAGAGTATTACGGCACCTGATGTGAGGCAGGAGTTAGGGGAGCCGGTAGGAGAGGGAGTAGGTATAGTTGAGGCAGCAAGAGGAACGCTTATCCATCATTACAAGACAGACAATAAGGGTATAGTAACCGATGCTAACATTATAGTGGCAACCACCCACAACAAGGGGCCGATGAACATAGCCATCAAGAGGGCGGCAGAGAATTTTATCAAGGAAGGAAAGGTAGACGAAGGTATTCTCAACTTAGTAGAAATAGCTTATAGACCTTATGACCTTTGTTTTGCCTGTTCTACCCATACGTTACCTGGTAAGCTGCCTGTGCAGATAGACATTTATACTAAGGATGGAGAGTTGGTAAAATCTTTGAGAAATTTTAAATAAAAGTTTTTAGTTTTTCGAGATTTTAAAAGGGGGCTTTAAAAGCCCCCTTTTTTATTTTGATAAATAGTTTATAATAAAGCATTATGCAGAAAAAGGCTATAGTTATAGGGATAGGTAATCCTAATTTTCGTGACGACGGGGTCGGTTATAAAATAGTCGAACAATTAGAGGGTTTAGTAGATACGGTCTGTCTGCTTAATACAGACTTGAAGGTAATAGATGTAATGTTAGGTTATGACTTAGCGGTTATAGTAGATGGGGTAAAGATTGGGGTTGAGCCTGGGACGATCGTTGAGCTTGACCCGCTTAAAACCTTTGAAAAAGTCTATGCCAGCGGCACCCATAGTCTTACGGTTTTTGAGGTAATAAGGATTGGTTATCAAGTGTTTCCAGAAGAGATGCCAAAAGAGATAAAAATCATCGGAGTAGAGGTAGAAGACATAGACACTTTAGATAGAGATTGTAGTCTTAAGGTTAAGGCAGCAATCCCTAAGGTTGTGCAACTTATTAAAGAATATTTAAAGCTAACTTAGTCAACAAAAAAGTAAGGGTTATCGAAATAGTAAGGGTGAAAATCCAGTTTATTCCTATCTTTTTAATCAAGTCTATTTTAACGGTTTGAAAACCTTTAGTAAGTCCTACTCCAGTAATGCCTCCTATGATGCAGTAGGTGGTTGAAATAGGCATTCCTAACAAAGTAAAAGAAAAAATGCATAAACCTGCTCCAAACTGGGCAACAAAACCTGAAAGAGGGTCTAAAGAGGTTATACCTTTCCCTACGGTTTCTATAACCCTATGACTAAGTAAAACAGCCCCTAAGAAAATAAGGCTTGAGGCGATAAAATAAAGTAATATTTTATTGATTTTTAATCCCGTATACATCACAGGACCAAGGACCGTTGCCAGTTCGTTAGCTCCGGTGTTATAAGCAATAAGCGAAGAACTTATCAGTAGAAAAAACCTTAAAAGCTTTTCTAATCTAAAAAAGGGCAATTTAGACATGAAGTTTACCACTAACTTATAAAGAAAAAAACTTATTATACAAGCTATTATTGGTGAAATCAGCCAAGACAAAACAACTTTTATTAAAGAAATAGTATTTATATTAAGCTCTAAAGCTAAACCGCTTCCGATAAGGCTTCCTATGATTACTTGATGGGTTGATAGAGGAAGTTTTCTCCAGTTTGAAAAAAGTATCAACAAAGCAGACAAGAGCAAAGAAAGACTTAGGGTAAGAGGGGTAGTTTCAACCAGATTTTTGCCTACGGTTTTCATTACTTTATCACCGTTTAACAAAACTCCAAGAAAAACTAAAATTCCAAAAATAAAAACAGCCCTTTTAAACTTTATTACTCCGGCTCCGATGGAGATGCCAAGGGCATTAGAGGCATCGTTTGACCCTATTCCAAAGGCAATTAAAAGGCTGGCTATGATGGCGATTTCTATCATAGATTAAGACCAAAGACTTATTTTAAACTTAGGTCTAAAAGATAGAGGTAGTCGCTTGCATCTTCTATAACATCGCTGATAGAGAGAAGGGAATCTACAAAGTCAGACATAATCTTCCCTTCCCAATAGTTGGTAATCCTGCAGAGTTTACAATTTCTAATTTTTTCTGTAATCTCCATCTTGATTTCATCTACCTTTTTTTCTAAAATTCTTATCGCTAAGTTTTTTTCTCGAATGTTATCTTTGGTCCAAAGAGATTCAAAAGATTTTATCAATATTTGACACATCTCAACGTTTATATGAGCAACCCTTAAGCACTCTTCTTCTATGTTTTTGTAGGTTAATCCATAAAGGTCAGAGTTTAGGATATAACGGTATTCAAAGGCACAGACTTTCATATGGTCAAAAGCCTTTTCAGTGATTTCTATAAAATTGCAAAGATTAGGTCTGATGTAGGGTAAAAAAGCTCCCTCATAAATAAGACCGATAACTTCTCTTTTTAAGGCGTCTGCCTCTCGTTCAAGATTTTCTATACAATAGGTGTTCTCAAAACTTTCTTGAAGTAAAGTTTCCTTTAAACATTCGGTAGCAGCACAAAGGGTTTTTAGATAGTCTTGTATTTTGGCTATGGCTTTTTTTTCTAACTTGCCACCACTAAAAAATTTTTCTAACATAACTAAAACCTCTTTTATTTTTTAGCTTGTTCTACTAAGACGTTGTTTAGGACATCAAAAAAGGATACAACCCCTATAATCTTACCTTCTTCGTCGCTAACAAAAACTCTTGCGATGTTGTTTTTGTCCATAAGTTCTAAAATTTTTTCTATCGGGGTGTTTTTAGAAACCCTCAATACAGGTTTGGAGGCTATATCCCCTATCTTTACTTTATGTGGGTCTAAATGTTTACTTAATACCTTGAAGATGATGTTTCTTACGGTAACCACTCCATAGTCATCATTAGGGTCCTTAGGTAACACCAACAAAGACCTAATACGTTTGTCTATCAACCTTTCTATCGCATCATAAACCGTAGCATCGGCAGAGATGTTTTCTAATTTTTTATTCATGATATCCTCTGCTACTTTTCCCATTATACCCCCTCCTCAACTTTCTTTAATTGTTTATAAAAAACATTATAAACATAAAAAATACAAAAATCAACCGATCTTTTAAAAGATGCGATTGCAATTTTAAAATATAAATCTTTTAACTATTGAGTATAGCAGACAATAAAAGCCTATCTTTTCTCAGTCTAAATTATAGATATACTTTGAGGTTTGGAAAAGTAAGGTGTTGCTTAATAAAAAATAATAAAATAAAAGGGTAGGTGTAGTTTTTCGTGGTCCAGGTTTTTAGACCGATTGAAACTCCAAGAGAATTAAGGAAAAATAAAAAATGGGCGGAAGAGGATTTGAACCTCTGACCCCCGGCTTGTAAGGCCGATGCTCTCCCCCTGAGCTATCCGCCCGTTTTTGTTAAAAGAATTACAAGTATTAATTAAAGATAATATAAAATGAGGTTTTGTCAATATCTCTTAGAAGGTTGTTCTAAAAATATTATTCTATCCCCTTAAGGGATTTCAAGGAAGCGCTGTCTGTCCTAAGACCTTTATTACTTTAAATATGGTGAGGCTTTTTATCAGAAGATTCCTCGATTAAGAGCTAAAGATGGTCCGGGAAAAATTTTAGGGCTTTTGTTGGCAACCTCAAATAGGTTGCCAACAAAAGCACGGGATTAAAAGGTTTTCCTAATCTTTAGCCTCTATTTTATATTTTCCGTTTTCAAAAATTACGTTAGCATTGAGATAATAGGCTTTAAACCCGGCTCTTTTTAAAATATTGTAGGCCATTTCAGCCCTTACACCTGTAGTACAATGTATAAGTATGGTTTTGTCTTTGGGAAGTTCGTTTAATCTTTTTTCGAGTTCTCCTAAGGGAATGTTTACTGCATGAGGCAACTTGCCTTCTTGGACTTCGTTAACTTCTCTTACATCTAAAATAAAATAATTATCAGGTAAGGTAGGAGATTTAATTAATTTTTTAAAATCCTCTACAGCAAAAGTTCCAGGACGTGGTTTAGGAATATAGTTGATCTTTGAAAGTAGCTTTCCTTTTTCAACCTTACCTCCTGCTTTTTTCCAAGCTTCTATTCCACCAGGAATATAGGCTACATTAGTATATCCCCAAGCTTTAATTATATTGATCGCTGATAAAGCCCTTTCGTCGTTTTCATCATATAAAAAGATGGGAGCGTTCTTGTGCTTGGGAAATAGTTTTTTCGCTTTTTTAAGATTTTCTAAAGGAAGGTTTACTGCTCCAGGTATATGTTCTTTTTCTGCAGAAGCTTTAGGTCTTAGGTCTATAAGAACAAAAGACATGCCTTGAGCTATTTCTGAAAGAATATGTTGAGGAGCTACTGCCACAGGTAACCCTGCTTTTTTCCAGGCAGGAAAACCGTCTACAAATCCTTTTACGTTGGTATATCCAAGAGAAGCGGCCACACTGACCGCTGCGGGAGTTAAGGCTCAGCGCGGACCTTCACAGTATACTACAGCTAAAGCCTGTTTATCCTTTAAAATTTCAGGCAGTTTTTTTCCAAATTGAGCTAAAGGAAGGTTTATAGCTCCAGGAATATGTCCTTCTGCATACTTTGCAGGAGGTCTAACATCTATAATCAACACTGATTTTTGCTCTACCAGTTTTTTAACCTCTTCTAAACTTATGATTTTCTCTGGAGGAACCTTTACCGGAGGTTTTACACTTATGATAGAAGCATATCTTTTACCTTCTTTTTCAGTGTAAACCACCTTTATAGGGGTGCCTTTGCTAAGTTTGTTTAAAGGTTGTTCCCAGTATGAAACCTTTGAGCTCTCATCAAAAAATACATCTATCGTCTGACCAGTATCAATTTGAAGAAGGCCGGCTTTTTGGGAAATAGAAATAAGATTACCCCACAATTCATTAGGAGCTGAAACCTTATGACATCCAGGCTGAACACACGAAGGAAGAGCCTGTTTAATACCTGGCTCTCCAGAAGAGGAAATTATTTGGTTTATACCTAAGCTAAAACTAAAAAGCACAGAAGATATACTTAAAGCTATCAGGTATTTTTTGTTCATAACCTCCTCCTTTTATTTGTTAGAAGTTTGTATAATTTTTATTTTAATATAAATTCTTTTGAGATCAATTAAGTTTATCAATAAATTCGTATAAGTGGAATAGGGATGGTTAAATTACTCTTGCCATAGATTTTTTTCTAAGGTACGGTATTGAATGGCCTCTGTTAAGTGATGTTTTAAGATGATGTCGCTTTCTTCTAAGTCTGCTATCGTTCTTGCTAACTTCAGTATTTTATGAATAGCCCTGGCAGAAAAGCTGAACTTTTCTGCAGCCTTTTCTAAAAAATCTTGGGCCTTGGGCTCTAAAACACAATACTTTTTGATTTCTTTGGGTTTTAACTTGGCGTTGGTTTTTAGTTTTGTGCCATAACGTTTTTCTTGAAACTTTCTTGCGGTTAAAACCCTTTGTCTTATTTCTGAAGAGCTAACTTGAGGCCTATCCGAGGTTTTCAGTAAAGCCTTATAGTCTACCGAAGGGACCTCGAGATGAATGTCTATTCTGTCAAGGATTGGCCCAGAGATTTTGGTTCGATACTTTTTAACCTCTTGAAAGGTGCACTGACAAGGTTTGGTAGGATGACCATAATAGCCGCATTTACAAGGGTTCATCGCACAAACCAACATAAACTTAGAAGGGTAGGTAACCGTAAAATTAGCTCTGGTGATGGTAACTTGACCGTCTTCTAAGGGTTGTCTAAGGGACTCTATCACGTCTTTTCTAAACTCAGGAAATTCATCAAGGAAAAGCACCCCATTATGGGCTAAACTGATTTCTCCTGGTTTAGGATGGGTTCCTCCTCCTATCATCCCAGCTTCAGAAATTCCAAAATGGGGGTTTCTAAAAGGACGGTAGTTGATAAAAGGTTGTTCTGGGGTTAAAAGACCTGCAACTGAATAGATTTTGGTAGTTTCCAACGCCTCTTGATAGGTAATAGGAGGTAATATGGTCGGAAGTCTCTGGGCAAGCATCGTTTTTCCAGCACCAGGAGGGCCTATCATCAAAACGTTATGTCCACCTGCAGCAGCTACCTCAAGGGCTCTTTTAGCCATCTCTTGCCCAAATATCTCTGAAAAATCCTCTTCTAAATTACTTCCTTCTAAACTTAACTCTTGTTTCGGGTTAAGAGGGATAAATTCACCCCTTAAGTAATCAACCACTTCCCTTAAGTGTTTTACTCCCACAACTTTAAACTCCCGAACCAAAGAAGCCTCTAAGTAGTTTTCTAAAGGTAAGATGATTTCCTCAAGCCCAACTTCTTTAGCCTTTAACACCGAAGGAAGTATGCCTTTGGTGCTTTTAACCGTTCCATCAAGAGAAAGCTCTCCTAAAAAGGCCTTTTTAGCTAAAACCTCCTTAGGAAAGACCTCCATCCCGGCCAAAATCCCAAGTGCCATCGCTAAATCAAACCCGCTTCCTTCCTTTTTAAGGTCAGCAGGGGCTAAGTTTATGGTAACCTTTTTCTGAGGAAAATGAAACCCGGAGTTTTTAAGTGCAGACCTGATGCGCTCCTTACTTTCTTTGATAGAACTGTCAGGAAGACCTACTATGGTAATCCCTGGAAGTCCTCGAGAAAAATCTACCTCTATGTCTACAGGAAAAGCCTCAATCCCTAAGACGGCAAAACTTAAGACCTTAACAAACATCTTCTATCAAAGGCACCTTTAGAAAGGTTAAATAAAAAAAGAGGACCATAAGGTTTGGCCCTATGGTCCTCTTTTATGTTTTAGTTTTATTATTCGTTAAGCACCCAAACCAAGGATTTGGATGAGTTTGGGTAAAACAGGGTTGGCATAGAGAAGAATAAGGGCGATAACCAGAGCGTAAATCGTAAGAGATTCGATAAGAGCGATACCAAGGATCATCGTAACGGTAAGCCTACCGGCAAGCTCAGGGTTTCTGGCGATACCTTCACAAGCACCGCGGGTTGCATGACCCATACCGATACCGCATCCAAGAGCAGCCAAACCAACGCCCACACCAGAGGCTAACACGATGGCTGCGAAGAAACCAAAACCAGTAACCATCTTAGCAGCACCGACTTCTTCTGCTAAAGCAGGATTAGCAGAAAGTAAAGCCACCAACCCTAAAAGACCTAAAACCATCCACTTCTTCATAAAACCTCCCTCCTTTAAGATTTTTTAATTTTAAATAAAACTTACCAGAAGGCTTATGAACCCCCTGGTAAAGTTCTTTTTAGTGGTGTTCCTCAACCGCACCTGCAAAGTAAGCCAAACTTAACAGAACAAAAATCAAAGTCTGGATAAGGCTTACTAAAACACCTAAAACCATGATCGGAAGAGGAGCAAAGAACTTACCAGCTAACATCGTAAGAATACCCAGCAGAAGTTCCTTAGAAACTAAGTTTCCAAAAAGTCGTACCGAAAGAGAAATAATCCTTCCTACATGGCTAAAAATTTCGGCAGGAAGCATAAGAGGGGCTAACCAAGGGATAGGACCTAAAAAGGTCTTAAAATAGGCAAGCCCTTTAAACCTTAAGCCTAAAAAGTGGTAATAAACTATGGTAATAAGGGTTAAACCAAGGGTTACGTTAAGGTTGGCTGTGGGAGACATAAACCCAGGTAAAAGCCCTAAAAAGTTGCAGAAAAGGATATACAAGGCATAAAAAACTATCAGAGGAAAAACCAAAGGCACTAAATTAGGTCCATGCCCATCTCCATGAGGCACGTTTTCTTTGGTAAAATTGTAAAGGGTTTCGATTAAAAATTCCCAAAAGTTTTGAAAACCCTTAGGAATAAACTCCATCTTTCTTGTGCCTATATAGGCTAAAACGATAAGTAAAAGGCACACAAAAAAGCTGTGGACCATGTGAGGCGCAAAAAGCTTAGCTAAAGGTCCATAATGCGCCGCCTCTTCATAATAGTGAAACCCAGAAGGAAGACCAAGCTTTTCCAAAATAAAACACAGAAACAGTATAGGATGTTCCATAACCTAACCCCCTAAGCTAGTATTTCTTTTTTTTCTTTTCTCATCCATAAAATAAACCTAATAAAACTATAGGCTGTAAGACTAAAGTAAACCAAAACAAAAGCAGAAACCAAAAAAACTGGATGAGCCCTGAGATGGGCTATCAAAAAATAAATTACTATCGCAGTAGCCAAAAGTTTAAGATAAATCTTGGCTATATAGGCATGACGTTCCTTGTTGTAAAGGTTTTTTTGGTCTGAAAGAAGAATTTCCTGGATTTTCTTTACAAATGCTATTCCTTCTTTTTTGGTAGTCCGAAAATTTAAAAAACCTAAAAACCCACCTGCTAAAAAGGATAAGGTTTCCCCTATGCCTCCCCATAAAACATAAACCAAAATCGTAAACAAAATGACCAAACCAAGGATTAACCTTTCTGCCTCACCAAAAAACCTTTCAGGACTTACTTCCTTTATCATTTTTCCCTATATCCTTCGTCCTCTTTTTGGCATACCAAAGAAGGTTTTTTATTCCTCCTATCGCCCCAAAAATTATAAAAATAGTAGTAATCCATGGAGAAGTCCTTCCATGTAAAAGCTTCTCCTCTATCAGCCAACCTACCACCGCCCCTGCTATGATAGAAGAAACTACAGCAATACCGATGGTAAAACTTTCGGCTAAAACCTCTAACAAAAATTTAAAAGCACTATCTTTTTTCTCTTTCAACTTACATACATTTAAAACATAATTTAAAAAAAATCAACCAGCAAAAAACTACAAAATTAGGCATAATCCCAAAAATCCAATTAATTTTATGTTTTTAAGTTTATTTTTTATAAAATTTTTTAAGTTTGCTAAGCTGTTCTCTTGGTGTTATAAAATTCTTTTACCTGTTCGACAAAAGCTTCTATCCTCATCTTGGTGCCAAGAGATTTTTGTCCATCACAAGGCACGGTAATCAAAGGAAGTCTTTTACCTTCCCCTTCTTTTATCCTCTTTAACAAGGCAGAAACCACATTGCCAGGCATACAAGCAAAAGGTATGACGTTTACTATTCCAGAAACCCCGTTGTGGGTATATTCTACCGCCTTACCTACAGAAAGCAAAACCTCTCCTCCTTCAAACCTTATGTCTATGTATTTTTGGGTAAGCTTCATCAACTCTTCTACAGGCAGTTCTTCGGCGGTGTCAAGCACATCTTTAAACACCGAAACAAACTTTTCTTCTTCCCACTTTAAATACTTGCTTTCAAGGATATACCTAAAGTAGGTTTTAAAAAGGCCAAGCCTTTTAGCCCAATTTTTAGAGGTATAGTTGATAAAGTGTATCCACTCGGTGATAGGTGGAAGCCATACCTCTACCCCTAAGTCTTCTAAAAACCTGTAGAGGTCTTCGTTAGCAAACCGGTTGCTTCTTACGTAAATCTCTCCTACTACCCCTACCTTAGGCTTTTCTTGGGAGTTGAGCTCTATCTGAGTAAACCTGTTTTTTAGGTCTAAAAGCACAGAAAGAAGGTCCTCTCCTTTTTCTATAGCCTTTTCTATCTGATCAAGGCCTTCTTGATAGAGCCTTTCTACAGCTTCTCGGTCTTTAGCATAAGGTCTGGTTTCTCTAAAGAGTTTATGAAGAACGTCTACCGCTATTATTCCCTTCCAGGCGATCTTCATAAAGTTTTTGCCTAAGAGGTCTAAATCCTCGTAAAACCTCATGTCTTGCTGTAAAGAATACACAGGCAGGTTAACGTTTAGGTCTCTTAAGATTTTGCGATGAAGTTTGTTATATTGCCCAAACCTGCAAGGTCCACCGCTGTTTGGCATAAAAAACACGCTTTTTTCAGGTTTAAACCCAGGTTGGTTGATAAGTTTGATAAGGTCTCCTGTGGTAAGGATGGTGGGGTAGCATTCCTTGCCTGAGGTATATTTTCTTCCAAACTCAAGGCTTTCTTCGTCGGGCTCTGGTAAAACCTTAGCCTCAACCCCACAGGCCCTAAAAGCCGCTGCTAAGGCTACTGCATGGTCGCACATATAGGGGATATAGATGGTTCTCTTTTCTTTAGGACTTGCCTGTAAAAACACAAAACTTCTGGTGAGTTCATAACGTTTTACTTTGTCCCGGATGCTGTCTACAAAGGCCTCCAACCTGGTTACCACCCCAGCCTCAGCGCTGTGTTCGTCAACCTCAATCTCTATAAAAGGTTTTCCTCCCAACGTCTCCTCAAAAAAATGTTGGATAAAAGAGTCTGGACCGCAAGAAAAGTTGGTAAAAAAGACAGGGAAAAGGTTAGGGGTTTCTCTTATAAGATGGGCTGCCAGTAAAAACCTTTGCCCGTACTCCCAATACATCTCCGAAAGAGGTTCAAGCACCTTTGGGTCGTTTATTTCTTCTAAAGGTAGCATGTCTATCGGTAGACCTACCACCCCAAGCCTTCTTATCTTGTAGTGGATTCCAAGATTAGCCCCTGGGTCAAAGGCATTGTAAGGTCTTCCTACGATAACCAAGATGATTTGGTCTTTAAACCGAGATAAAACCTCTTTACCTCTTTGTCTAAGCCAATGATGAAAATCTCTTTGTGCCTCTTCTGCTGCCTTCCAGGCTCGTTTAGCCTCTTTCTCAGAAACCCCAAGCATCTTGGCTAAAGCTTTTATCTCTTCGTTTATCAAAAACTTAGGACGTCCTAAATGTAGGACCGGGCTTATTACTTTTACCCCCAGGTCCTCAAACCTAAAGGTAGCAGGACTTATCCAAGGCACGCTTTGAACATAAGGACACACCTTACCTACCTCAAAGTAAGGATGTTCAGGAGGTAGGTCGGTTATCTGGGGAAGAAACAAGGTTTTAACCCCTTTGTCTAAAAGCTCCTTTATATGCCCTATAGCTATCTTTATAGGAAAACAAGGCTCCCCTGGGGTTATCTCACAGCCTGTTTTGATGATCTTTTTAGAGGTTTGAGAAGAAAGAACTACTTGATATCCTAACTCTTGGAAAAAAGTAGCAAAAAAGGGTAACCACTCATAAAACTGAAGGATAAGGGGGATTCCGATGGTTTTATCTGAGGCTTTTTCTTCTTTAATAGGTTTTACGTAGGAAAGGAGTTTTTCAAACCGCTCTAAAGTAAGGTTAGGTATGTTTTCACCGGCTTTCCTGTGGTCTACCTCATATTTTTCGCACCTTCCTCCATAATAGTAAGGGGAAGAGCCTTCTATGATTACTTTATGGATTTCGCATTGATTAGGGCACTCTTTGCACTCAAAGGCTTTAATCTGATAGTTCACGTTGGTGAGGTCAAACCCTTTAAACTTGGTTTCTCCTTGGGTTTCGGCCTTGGCAAGAAGTGCCACCCCTATCGCACCTGTGACCTCATGGTGAGGAGGCACTATCACCGGTTTGCCTAACACCTTTTCAAAGGCAGCCACCACCCCTTGGTTAAACGCCACCGCCCCTTGAAAGAATATCTTTTTACCTATCTTTCTGTCTTCTACTACTTTATTTAAATAATTATGAACTATGGCATAACAAAGGCCTGCTATTAAGTCTTCCTTAGGAAGTCCTTGCTGTTGGTAGTGTAGAAGGTCTGACTGCATAAAAACGGTGCATCTTTCTCCAAGCTTAAGAGGGGCGTTGCTTTGTAAGGCTATTTCTCCAAACTTTTCTATCGGAACCTCAAGCTTTACCGCCTGTTCCTGTAAAAAAGACCCTGTGCCTGCAGCACAGGCCTTATTCATCGTAAAGTCTGAGATGGTGCCTTTTTCTAAGTAGATGTATTTTGAATCCTGTCCTCCGATTTCAAAGATGGTGTCTACCTCAGGGTCTATAAAAAGGGCTCCATAGGCTTGAGCGGTAATTTCGTTTCGGATAACGTCTGCCCCTACAAAATCCCCTATCAGATACCTACCAGAACCAGTAGTCCCAACCCCTTTTACCATAACGTCTTCAGGAAGTTGTTGCTTTAGGTCTAAAAGTCCCTTTTTTATGCTTTCAAGGGGTTTTCCCTGATGTAAGAGATAGACCTTGGCTACCAGGTTGCCTTCGCGGTCTATGGCTACCAGTTTGGTGCTTACTGACCCAACGTCAATCCCAAGCCATACCTCTTTAGACCGGTTTTCAAGGTTGGTTCTTTTGGCCAAAAACCTATTTTTAAGCTCCTTTGATAGGTCTAAAGACTTAAAAGGTTTAAGCACCTCATACCTTGGAGGAGAATAAGACCTTTCTTTAAGGTAGGTCCTTAGGATGTCTGCCCCTCGGTAGTCTGAAAAGGCTTTTCCTTCAAGCCCGTAAAGGGCTGCTCCTATCGCCCCCATAATCCTAAAGTGCTCTGGGATGATAAGCTCATCGTCTTTTAGCCTAAACACCTCTTTTATCGCCTTTCTTACCCCTAAGTTTGCCGCAACCCCTCCTTGAAAAACCAGAGGAGGAAGGATTTCCCTTCCTTTAGCTAAGTTGCTTTTAAGGTTTCTTATGATAGCAAAACAAAGGCCTGCGATGATTTCGTGGTCAGGCACCGCTGCCTGCTGAAGATGTATCATGTCTGATTTAGCAAAGACGGTGCACCTTCCTGCTATCCTTGGTATGTTTTGTGCCTCAAGGGCAAGCCTTGAAAACTCTTCTATGGTATAACCAAGCCTTGCTGCCTGTTGTTCTAAAAACGAGCCTGTTCCTGCGGCACAAAGGGTGTTTAACGCAAAGTCTTCTATCTCTGGAATACCCCTCTCATGGGTGATAAAGATAAGCTTTGAGTCTTCGCCTCCGATGTCTATGATGGTTTTAACCTCAGGATGAAAAAACGTAGCTGCCTTGGCATGGGCCATCACCTCGTTTACAAAAGCACATCCAAGGATTTGAGAAATGGTTTTGCCTGCGGTTCCGGTGCAGGTAATCCCAGATAAACCTTCTTTCCCAAACTGTTTTTCTACTTCGGTCAAAATCCTTTCTGCAGTTTCTATGGGCTGACCATGGGTCTTTTCGTACCTCCAAAAAAGGAGGTTTTTATCCTCATCAAACACCGCTACCTTGGCTGTGCCTGACCCTACATCAAGCCCTACATATCTTTTTATTACGATTGCCCTCCTTTAGAGGTTAAAGAGGCTTTAGTTTTTACATTAAATTTTAAGTATTTTTTAAAAACAGTAAAGTTTTATAAAAGGTTTTCTCTTAAGGCTAAAACTGCGGCCTTTTTGGTTTAATTTTTTTTTTACTTAAAGCCTTGTCCATCTTTTTAGCTGACAGGGTTAGTCTTAGGTTTAGTTAAGGTTGTTGGCTGATTGTATATCAAACCTAAAGTGGTATAATAAAAACCTGATTTTTTTTCGAAAAACAAGGTGGTCTACTTAGGTAAGTGTTAAAAGAAAGGGTGTCATGGAAAAGGTAGTTAGGATAGAAAAGGTGGTTTTTGGTGGAGAAGGCTTAGGGAGGCTGCCTGACGGTAAGGTCCTTTTTGTGCCTTATTCCTTGCCTGGAGAGCTGGTTAAGGTTAAGATAGTTAAAGATTTTGGGGACTATGCCGAGGCAGACCTGATAGACCTTTTAGAGCCCTCTCCTGAGAGGAGAGACCCTTTATGCCCTTATTATGGGGTGTGCGGAGGTTGTCAATTTCAGCACGCGGTATATCAAGCTCAGCTAAACCTTAAAAAGACTATCCTTTATGAAACTTTTGCCAGGGCTGGTTGGAAAGAAGAGGTACCCTTGGAAGGGGTGGTCCCCTCTCCCAAGGAGTTTTTCTATCGGAACCGGCTGAGGCTTCATGTAGAGGCTGAAAGCCTTAAGATGGGTTTTGTAAAAAGAAAATCCCATGAGGTCTTAAGGATAGAAAGATGTCTTCTTGCCGAAGAGGTTTTAAACCAGGTGCTTTTAAGCCTTTATCAAACTCCTTCTTGGTTAAGGCTTTCAACCTACAGCAAGCGGATAAAGATAGAGTCTTCTCCGTTAGACGGTAAAGCTACCCTGATTTTTTGGACAGCCTTTAGGCCTAACAAACAGGACTTAGAAGAATTGTCCTCTCTTCCTCAGCTCAAGGCCAGTTTTTACTGGATGAAAGGACGCCATCCAGAGGGTCCTTTTCCTGAAGACGCCTCTTTCGGAGGAAGAAGACTTTTTCAAGGACCAGAACAGCTGGTTTATTATGTTCAGCCAGGGGTTTTTGTCCAAACCAACTGGGGAATAAACTTAGCCATCATAGAAACTATAAAATCTTGGGGCCTTGATTGTGAAACGGTCCTTGATTTGCACTGCGGTATGGGAAACTTTGTGTTGGCTTTGTTATCAGAAGGGATAACCAAGGCCTTAGGGGTAGACACAGACTTAAGGGCGATAGAAGACGGGCTTTATACCGCAGAGAGAAACGGTATCAACGGAAGGCTTGACCTCAGACAGATGAGTTCAACCGAGGCTTTATATCAGGCCATCAAACAGGGAGAGGAGTTTGACTTGATGGTGCTTGACCCTCCCCGCGGAGGCTGTAAAGAAATCCTAAGGTTTCTTCCTGAGGTAAACCGAAAATATCTGGTTTATGTTTCTTGTGATGCCCCTACGCTGGCAAGAGACTTAAAGATTTTAAAAGACTTAGGTTATGTCCTTAAGAAGGTTTATCTGTTTGATATGTTTCCTCAGACCTATCACTTTGAGGTTCTTTCTCTTCTTGAGAAGAAAGCTTAATCTCTTTCCCCAAGGCCCAGAGCAGTTGTCTGCAAAACCCTTGGATGATTTTTACCTCTTTTGAGGTAAGCTCAAGCCTTGACAGAAAACGGCGGATGTTGGTAAGCCACAATACCTGGTTTTCATGGGGGATGTAGTCTATAGTCGCTAAGGTTGCCTCTATGATTTTATACATGATAGAAAGTTCATGCTGGGTTGCCAACTGAGGTTTAGGAAAAACCGGCTCTCCTGCGTGCTGAAAGATTTCATAAAGGATGATTACCACCGCTTGGGCTACGTTAAGGGAGGCATGCTCGGTGGTGGGGATGGTAACCACCTTATCACAAAGCCCTAAATCTTCGTTTGAAAGCCCAAACCTTTCGTTTCCAAAAAGGATGGCTATCCGGTTGTTTACCGAAAGCTCACATAAATAAGGGGCTATCTCCTTAGGGGTGTGATAGACCATCCTTCTTCTGCCAAGCCTGGCGGTTGTGCCTACCACATACCGAAAATCTTTTAAAGCAGATTCCAGGTCTGGAAAAACTTGCATGCTTTCTATTATAGGAATCCCTGCTTTAGTAGCCATCGCCTTCATTTTTTCTTCGTCAAGACTCTCAGGGTTTACGACGATAAGGTTAGGCACCCCAAAATTAGCACAGGCTCTGGCTGCAGCACCGATGTTTTCAGAATACATCGGGTTTACCAGCACTACCGCAAGGTTTTCAAGACGAGCCTTTTGAGGCTTAGCGATGGGACGTACTTGCATGTAGACCTAAAAAGAGAAATTATTGGAGGTGCCGGGGCCCGGAATCGAACCAGGGACACGCGGATTTTCAGTCCGCTGCTCTACCGACTGAGCTACCCCGGCAACCTGTTATCTAAAATAACCTAAATTAAAGTTTTGTCAACTTTTTAAACCTAAAAAAACTTTAAAATTTTTAAAACCCCCCCCTTTAAACCTTTACCGTGTTCCATCCCCAACCCCCCAAAGGCATCCCCCAGAGGTTGTAGGCTTAAAAAATGATAGGTTAAACCAGAGGCTTGCCTTAAGCTTAAAAAGGTTTAATATAAGGAGGCTTTGTGTTTGGGCTGAAGGTTTTTTGGTTTGACTTGCGGTGTTTAAAAAGGGTTTGACCCAAACGGCAGACTGTGTTGAAAAAATTGAGCTTAAGAGTATACTTTTAAAGTTTATTTTAAAAAAATTTTTTCAAAGATATCTTGTAATAATTAAATTTTATATTAAAATAAGCTAAGTATATTTAAATAGCTTTAAAATTACTTTTAAGAGGGGTGATGGGTTATGTTTAAGCTTTCGACCAAAGGTAGGTATGCCGTAAGGGCGATGTATGAGATAGCCAAGGCTTATCCCAACGGGGTTACTTTGGAGGAGATTTCTGCCAGTCAAAACATTTCTCGGGTTTATTTAGCGCAGATTTTAAACCGGTTGCGTCAGTCAAGGCTTATCAAGTCTTCTCGTGGGCCAGGGGGCGGTTATGTTTTAAGGAAACATCCTGACGAGGTATCTCTTTATGAAATCCTTGAGCCTCTTGAGGGACCTGTGTGTATTGCCTCTTGTATAGACCCTGGAGAGGGCTGTGAGGATGTAGAAGAGTGCGTGGCTTATCCTATCTGGAAAAAAATCGGGCAGTATATAGAGTGTCTGCTTAAGCAGGTTAAGCTTGGGGACCTTTTGAGGGTGGAGACCGAGAAAGACAAGAAAAAGTTGGTTGAGACGATTACTGCCGGTTGTTGTTAAGCAGACTTACTAAACGAGTTGATGGTGATTTGCTGAGATGGGTGAGTTTTTTAAACAGTTTTTTTCTAAGGCTAAGAGGCTTTATTTTCCTCTTGAGGATAGAGGAAGGCTTGATGGGCTTTTGCCAGGGGAGCCTGTGTTGATTTGTGGTTGGGTTTTATGTGGGAGGGATGCCACCCACCGCAGGATACTTCAGGCGTTAAAAGAGGGAAGTTTTTCCTTTGATTTTACCAACCAGGCGATGTATTATGTGGGTCCTACCCCTGCCCCAGAGGGAAGGATTATCGGGGCATGTGGGCCTACGACTTCAACCAGGATGGATGCCTATATGGAGGATTTTTTAGCCCTTGGGCTTGCGGCTACCATCGGCAAGGGTAAGAGGTCTTCCAAGGTGGTTGAGTTGATGAAAAGGTATCAGGCGGTTTATTTGGCTACTTTTGGAGGGGCTGGGGCTTTTCTTAGTCGGTTTGTGGAAAAGGTAGAGGTTGTTGGTTGGGAAGACCTTGGTCCAGAGGCTTTTTTTCGGATAAAGGTGAGAGACTTTCCGGCGGTGGTGATAAATACTGTTGTCGGAGAGGATTTTTATTCTATGTAGATTACTTTAAAAGTAGGTTTGGATGGAGGAAAAGGGAAAAGCCCTTAAAGCCGACCTTTATGGTCAGGTCCCTTTTTACCGCAGTTTGGTTAGTGGTGAGCTTTGCAGGTTTCGGGTGGTTTATAAAGAGACCGACCTTTTGGTGGTGGCAGAAAGGGATTTAAGCCCTCAGGTTTGGTCTCTTGTGCGGGAGATACGTCTTCCTCTTGAGGCTTATCTGTTAAAAAGGCCTGAGTTTTTAGCAAGCCTTAGGCCTTTGCCTTTTGACCCAGAGGCGCCGGTTTTGGTAAAGGAGATGTTTTTGGCAGGAGAGGTGGCAGGGGTTGGTCCTATGGCGGCTGTGGCTGGGGCGATTGCTGAAGAGGTTGGAAGGGCGCTTGTTGCTCAAGGGTTGACCTCTCAGGTGGTGGTAGAAAACGGGGGAGACGTGTTTTTATGGCTTAAAAAGGATGCCAAGGTGGCTTTGTTTGCAGGGATAGAGTCTCCCTTTTCTCAAAAGGTTTGTTTGGTCGTGCCTTCTTGTTTTATGCCTTGCGGGGTTTGCACCTCTTCTGGCAAGATAGGACACAGCCTAAGCTTTGGAAGGGCTGATGCGGTAACGGTGGTCCATAAAAAAGCCTCGGTAGCAGACGCCTTGGCTACTGCCTTTGGGAACCAGCTAAAAGAGGACAGGGACTTTGACAAGGTCATAAAAAAGGCAAAAAAGGTAGAAGACCTTTTAGGGGTGGTGTGTCTTTTAGGAGAAAAGCTTTTGGTTTGGGGAAAAGGCATAAGGCTTGAACCCTTGAAAATTTCTTAGGTTAAAAATAGATATGATTAAAAATCAAAGAAAAAGAGCGTAAATTTGTAAAAAAAGAAGTTTTTATCAAACAATACGGTCTAATATGTTTTTATTAAGTCTAATCAATAAAAAAAAGCTTAAATTCGGCTTGACAAAAAGTAAGGTCTGTAGTATAAAACCAAGTATGGAAGTTTATTAGGTCTTTGAAAGGGCGGTTTTTGTAGAGATTGTAGCGAGAGGTTGTAGGGAGCTTTTTTTGAGGTTTTGGGTAGAGGTTTGGGTTGGTGTTGGTTGGTGAGGGTTTTAAAGGGTTGACAAAACGGGATTTTGTGTTTATTTTTTTAAAGGTTTGTGTTTTTTTGGTTTAGGACATTAGGTTTTTAAAAAGAAAAAATAAAGGAGGTGTGGCATGAAGGTAGCAAGATGGAAGGTTTTAGGTGTGGCAGGTGCTTTAGTTTTAGGTTATGCAGTCAGTTCTCAGGCTGCACAGATCAAGGTGGACGAAGACACCTTTGCAGACTTTGGCTACAACATGAAGATTATGTATCAGCACTTTGATGAAAGGGCAAAGAGCAATGATTACACTAAAAAGGTTTTTGACGTCAAGGATTCTCGTTTTTACATCTCTGGTCAGGTAAGCAAGATGGTCCAGTTTTATGGTGAGTGGAACGCTGCCGGTGCTTATGATGAGAAATTCGTAAAGGAGAAAGCAGGTGGTTATGCTAAAGACAATAAGGTAGTTTTCTCTGAAGGTGGGGTTAACTTTGTGTTTATGCCTGAGCTTCAGGTAAGGGCAGGAAAGGTGAGGGTGCCTTTTACCAGGAATCAGATGACCTCTTCTTATAGCTTAATCATTCCTACCGATGCTTGGTATGATAAGGGTGGTGATGATGCTAAAGGAATTTTTGAGGCTGTTAAAGGAAAAGGAAACAAATATAATATTAGTAACAAACCTTTAGACCTTATTGGAAAGGTTGATGGTGGTTTGTATGTGCACGGAGACATCGCTAACGGTATGTTTAGGTATAATGTCGGTGTGTTTAACGAAAATCAAAGGGGAGGTAAGCCTTTTAAAAATTATCAGTGGGTAGCCAGGGTTGAGTTTACCCCAACTATGCTTGGGTTTGCCCCAGAGTCTACCTCTTCTCCGGCTGGTAAGGTTTCTGACACCTACCTTGGTAAAAAGGATGTTCTTACCATAGGTCTTGGCTACTACAAAGAAAAGCTTTATGATAAAGGTAATTATTCTAGCAGCGCCAGCAGTTTAGAGGCTGATGGTTGGACGGCTGACCTTTTCTTTGAAAAGAAGTTTGGTTGTTGGGTGCCTAACCTTCAGGTTGGCTACATCAAGTTAAACGACAGCCATTTCTATAACGAAACTACTTCAGATATTAAAAAAGGAGATACTACCATCTGGTATGCTCAGGGACAGCTTCTTTATGATGCGGTCGTTGGTTTTGGAAAGCCAGCCCTTGCCATCAGGTATGAAAACGTAGAAGCTGACGGTGTATCCGGTGACAAGAAAGATTTTACCTTTGACCGTTGGGGGGTTGCTCTTAACTACTACCTCAAGGGTCAGGCTGCCAAGGTATCCCTTGGTTTTGACAAGGTTAGCTATGACGACGCAGCCAAGGCATATTTGAAGGAAAAGGAGCTTGAAGATTCTATCACCGACTGGTACCTCTACATCCAGACCATGTTCTAAAAAGGGATAAAAAAGGCAGGCTAAGTGCCTGCCTTGGTTAGTTTTAAAAGGGGCAACCAACCGGTTGCCCCTTTTTGTTTTAAAGGCTTAAATAATGGCTTAAAAACCTTCTAACATGGCTTTTACCTCTTGGGTATAGACTCCTTTTCTTTTTTCGTAGATAAAAAGTGGGGGTAAAACTAAGGTTTCTTCTCCTGCAAGTTTTACCGCCTCAACCAAGACAAACCGGGCGTTATCCCCAGGGTAGGAATGGACAAACCTTAAGGTTTTAGGCTCAAGCCTTGTTTCCTTTAAGGCAGAGATGAGTTCAGCGGTCCTTAGGGCGGTAAAAATCAGGTAAAGTCTTCCTCGGTTTTTAAGCAGTCTGGCTACGTTTTTTAGAAAATTTTTTAGGCTTAAACCTATTTCTCTTTTAGCCAGATTTTTAAGAGGGTCTGGGCTTTGCCTTCCGCAACCAACCTTAAAATAAGGTGGGTTAGAGAAGACTACGTCAAACCTTTCTTGTTTAAAAGGGCTTTTTAGGATGTCTCCTTTTACCAAAAAAACAGGGTTTTTGAGTTGGTTTTCCTGAAGGTTTTTTTTAAGGCAGGACACGAAAACAGGGTCAACCTCAAGTGCCCAGAGTTTAGCCTTAGGGTATTTTAGCGCAGCCATCAGGGAGACTATCCCAGACCCAGCTCCAACCTCAAGTGCCTTTTCTTCAGGTTTTAGTCTTAAAAAATGACCCAAAAGCAAGGCGTCTATCCCAAACCGATAGCCCTTTTTAGGCTGGTAGACCTTTAATCTGCCTTGAAAAAAGGAGGTAAGGGTTAGGTCTTGAGCAAGGCCTTCCATAGCAGTTTTACCACCTGATTGTGTAAGAGTTTACCTTTAAACGTAAGGGTTAGGCTGTGGTCTCTTTTTTCTATCAAACCTTTTTTAGAAAGGTTTTTTAACAGGTCTTCTTTTAAGGTGTAGCCAAACTCGTTTTTAAGTCTTTTTAGGTCTATTCCTTTTTGGAGCCTTAACCCCATAAAGAGATATTCCTTGGCAAACTCAAGGTTATCAAGCCTTTCTATGATTTTTAGGGGAAGTTTTCCTTTTATCAGCAGGTTTTCAGCGTAGGCTTTTAGGTCTGCCGGGTTTTGCCATCTAAGGTTTGAGACCCGCGAGACTGCCGAGGGACCAAGCCCGAGGTAGGGTTTTACCTCCCAGTAAAAAAGGTTGTGCTGGCATTCGAAACCAGGTTTAGCATAGTTTGAGATTTCATAACGCAAAAAACCCCTGGTTTTGAGGGTTTCCTCTATCACAAGGTAGAGCTTTTCCACGGGTTTTTTAGGGGAAAAACCAGAAAAAGGCCGGTTTTTTTCTATGGTTAGTTCATAAAAAGAAAGGTGGGTAGGAGAAAAGCTTAGGGCTGTTTCTATCTCTTTTTTTAGGGTTTTTTCTCCTTGGTGCCTCCAGCCGAAGATAAAGTCTAAGGAAAGGTTTTTAAAAAGGGAAGAGGCGGTTTCTAAGGCTTTTAGGGTGGTTTTTAGGTCGTGGGTTCTTTGTAGGGTTTTTAGGCCCTTTGCCGTAAGGCTTTGGACCCCAAGGCTTAGCCGGTTAAAACCTGCCTGCAAGAAACCTTTTAGTTTGTCAGGGGTGAGGGTGTCAGGGTTGGCTTCAAGGGTTAGCTCTTCAGGCGAAAAGTTAAACACAGAAGCAAGAAGCTCAAAAACCGATTGGTAAAACCCAGGAGAAAGAAGGGAAGGGGTGCCTCCTCCGACATAAAAGGTGGTAAACCTGAGATGGTCTGGGTCTAACAAAGAGAACAAGAAGGGTTTAAGCTGACTTACCTCAGCCTTTAAGGCTTTAAGATAGGCTTTTTCATCTAAAGTTGAGGGAACATGAGGGATAGAGTAAAAATCACAGTAAGGACACTTTTTTAGACAAAAGGGGACATGAAGGTAAAGGGCAGCCTCAACCAAGGACATAAGGGTATTATAATTCAGGCTATAAGGGTTAGCAAGGTTTTAAGGGTTAAGAAAGAACGATAGATTGACAATTTTTTTTTTTGTATTAACATCAGTTTAGTAATATTTGTTAGCATTTTTTTATGGTTTAGTGTGGAAAGTCTGAGTTTAAGAGGGAGGAAGACAGGGGATGAACTATTTAATCTGGTTGGTAGACTATGGGATAATCGGGGTTTTGGTTGGGTTAAGCGTGATTTCTATAGCGATAGGGATAGAAAGGTTAAGTTATTATAGGAGGGTTGAGCTTTCAACCTATAAGCATGCCAAGGAGCTTGAGATAGACCTGACGAAAGGGCTTTATGTGATAGCTACCGTTGGGGCTAATGCCCCTTATATTGGGCTTTTAGGGACGGTTTTAGGGATTATGCTCACTTTTTATACCATCGGGCAAGAAGGGATGGTTGACAGCAGAAAGATTATGGTAGGGTTGGCTTTAGCTTTAAAAGCCACGGCGGTTGGGCTTTTGGTAGCCATACCTTCTACGGCGTTTTACAACTACCTTTTAAGAAAGGTAAAAGAAAAGGTTGCCTTATGGGAACTCCATTTTAACCGTTAGTTAAAAAGGGGACAGGAATGGAAGAAAAGGAGTTTGATTACATAAACGTGATACCTTTGGTAGACATCATGTTGGTTTTATTGACGATTGTGCTTGTTACCGCTACGTTTATCGTGCAGGGAAGCATTCCTGTAAACCTTCCTAAAGCCAAATCTGCAGAGACGGCCGAAATAAGGACCTATCAGATAACCCTTACCAAGGAGGGAGAGGTTTTTTTTGAAGGCAGAAAGGTCAGTCTAAAGGAGCTTGAGGATTTGGTAGGAAGTTTAAAAGGGGAGGTGCAGGTCTCTATCTTAGCAGACAGGTCCTCTCAGGTGCAAGGGCTGGTTGATGTGCTTGACCTGTTAAAAAGGCATGAGGTAAAAAGGGTATCTATAAAAACCGAGGTTGTAAGATAAAGGGATGGTTTCTGCAAGGTATCTTTCTACTTCTTTTTTTTTACATCTTTTGGTTTTGCTGGGTTTTTTGGTGGTTTTTAGACTAAGTGAGGTTGGGTCTGCTAAATACATAGAAATAGACTTAGACGCTTATTTAGGACCAGAGCTGAGAGGAGACACCCAAAAGGAAGGGAAAAAAGAGGCGGGTTCTCTTTTAAACCAACCTTTTTTCAACCAACCTTTGCCAGCCAAAGAACAAAGGTCTGAACAAGCTTTGGTAGAAGAGGACACAAACCCAACGATGGTTAATCAGGAGGAGTTCTCAGCTAAGAAAGAGGCTTCTTCTCAGAGGGTTTTAGCCAAAGAGACTCCTTTACAACCGGCAGAAGGGTCAGGAGGACATAAAGCGGCTTATTCTGTTGAGGCGGCAAACGAGGGTGGTTTAAAGGCTGGAGGGTTTAAAGGTGAGGCTCAAGAGGGTAAAGAGGCAGAAAAGGCAGGGGAGCAGTTTCTTGCGCAAAAGTTTTCTATCATCTCAGACATCGTAAGAAGGCATCTTCAATACCCCTATCTGGCAAGAAGGATGGGATGGGAAGGAAAGGTGGTTGTTTCTTTTGTGCTTACCAAGGAAGGGACGGTAAAAGAGGTTAAGGTGGTTAATTCTTCTGGTTATAAAGTGTTAGACGAAAACACCGTCGCTACTTTACAAGCCTGTGCCAAATACTTTCCTGTCCCTCCGGTAGACGTTAAAGTCAAACTTCCGGTAACCTACAAGCTAAACTAAAAGCCTTCAGTTAAAAGTCCTTAATTTTAATGGTATATTTTTAGGTTATAATGTAAGGTTAGAGGTTTTATAATGGTGGTTTTACCCTAAGTTGGATGGGGATTAAGAGGTGGGTTTACGCGTATCTGTTGATTGGCACGATAAAAAGGATGTGGGTGTTAAGGATATAAAGGGTAAAAGACAGGTTGGTTGGGGTACCAAGGTTTAGGAAGTTAAGAGCCGGAGGTAAGGGATATGGGAGGGTTAGATAAAGTGGGTTTTCAGGTTAGGGTTCAAGGGATTAGGTTTGTTGTCTTACTGGTGGTGTTTTGTTTAGTTTGGTTGGTTAGCCTTGGGGGTTGTAAAAAACAGGAGAATCTCTCTGAAAATACCGTAAAGGTGGTAAGGGCTTTAGACGGAGATACCGTGTTGCTTCATAACGGAGAAAGGCTCAGGTATGCAGGGATTGACACCCCTGAGTTAAACCATGGGAAGGGCTTACCGCCTCAGCCTTTTGCTGAAGAGGCCTACAGGTTAAACAAACGGCTGACCGAGGGAAAGGTTTTTAGGCTTAAGGCCTCCCTTAAGGAAAAGGACCATTACGGAAGGCTTTTAGGGGACCTTTATTTTGAAAACGGGACTTCGGTTTCTGAGATACTGGTGAGGGAAGGGTTGGCACTGGTTTGTTATTTTCCGGGAAGTGCAGATTATTATCATAAGCTACTTCCTTTGCAGGCAGAGGTGGTTAAAAAAAGAAAGGGCTTTTTTTCTTTGCTTGACAAACAACCAAAAGGGGTGGTTTACATCGGAAATAAGCAGTCTAAAAGGTTTCATCATCCAGACTGTACGGAGGCTAAGAGGATAAAAAGAAAGGTTTATTTTAAAAGTTTAGAGGAGGCTTTTTTGGAGGGGTATTGTCCCTCCAGAGAGTGTTTTGATAAAATTTTTCCGGGTTATTAAGGTTTTTTAGACCTGGGTGTTATTTTTTCAAGGCCTCCCATGTAAGGACGCAGTGCTTCTGGGATGATTACTGAGCCGTCTTCTTGTTGGTAGTTTTCTAAGATGGCCATAACCGTTCTTCCTATAGCCAGTCCAGAGCCGTTTAGGGTGTGGACAAACCTTGGTTTTCCACCGTCTTTGGGGCGGTATCTGATGTTAGCCCTTCTTGCTTGAAAATCCTCAAAGTTAGAGCAAGAGGAGATTTCTACATATCTTTTTTGTCCAGGGGCCCAGACCTCTATGTCATAGGTTTTGGCAGAGGCAAACCCTAAATCTCCTGTGCAAAGGGCTACTACCCTATAATGTAGCCCAAGGAGTTGTAAAACCTCTTCTGCGTCTAACAGCAAGGATTCAAGCTCTTGATAAGAGGTCTCAGGGGCTACAAACTTTACCAGTTCTACCTTGTTAAACTGGTGTTGTCTGACTATTCCTCGGGTGTCTCTTCCATGAGACCCTGCTTCAGACCGAAAACAGGGTGTGTAGGCGGTGTAGTAGAGGGGAAGGTCTTCTTCAGACAGGATTTCGTCCCTGTGGAGGTTGGTTACAGGCACTTCTGCGGTGGGGATAAGATAGTAGTCCCAGTCTTCAAGTTTAAAAAGGTCTTCTTTAAACTTGGGTAGCTGGGCGGTGCCTATGAGAGAGGTTTCGTTAACGATAAAAGGAGGAAGAACCTCTTTATATCCGTGTTTTTTAACATGTAGGTCTAACATAAAGTTTATCAGCGCTCTTTCTAAAAGGGCTCCTTCGTTAAAATAAACCACAAACCTTGAACCGGTAATTTTGGCAGCCCTTTCAAAATCAAGGATACCAAGTTTTTCTCCTATTTCCCAATGGGGTTTTGGTTCAAAACCAAACTGAGGAGGCTCTCCCCATCTTTTTACCACTATGTTTTCTGAGTCGTCTTTGCCTAAAGGGACGGTTTCATGAGGAAGGTTAGGAAGGTAAAGAAGTTTTTCCTGCAGGGTTGTTTCTACTTCAGCAAGTTTGGCTTCTAAGGTCTTTAGTTCTTCTCCTAAACGTTTAACTTCTTGTGCTAAAAGGTTTGCCTCTTCTTCTTTTCCTTGTTTTTTCAGCCTTCCGATTTGCTCAGATTTTTCCTTTCTCAGGTGCCTTAAAGCCTCTACCTGCTGGATAAGGTTTCTTCTTTGCTGGTCTAAAGAGAGGATTTCGTCTATAGGAAAGTCTTGACCACGGGTTTTAAGTCTGGCTTTTACCCAATCAGGTTTTTCTCTTATCAGTTTTAGGTCAAGCATTAGTCCTCTCCCACAGGTTTATTTAAAACAAGTTATAAGATGTCCAAGCTTTTCTTTTTTGGTTTTAAGGTAGTTATAGTTTTCTGGTCTGGGGGGTATTTCTATGGGGACCCTTTCTACTACCTTCATTCCGTATCCTTCCAGACCTACGATTTTTCTTGGGTTGTTGGTCATAAGCCTTATTTGTTTTATCCCTAAATCTCTAAGGATTTGAGCGCCTATCCCATAGTCTCTTAGGTCTGGTTTGAACCCTAAGGCTAAGTTAGCCTCTACCGTATCTTTACCTTCGTCTTGCAGTTTATAGGCTTTAAGTTTGTTTAAAAGGCCTATACCCCTTCCTTCTTGTCTAAGGTAAAGGATGACCCCTTTGCCTTCTTTACCTATCATTTCCATGGCTTTTTTTAGCTGAGGACCACAATCACACCTTAACGAACCAAAAACATCACCGGTAAGGCATTCAGAATGCACCCTTACCAGGACAGGGTTTTCGTCTATTTCTCCCATAACCAAGGCAATATGGGTGGCGTTGTCTATAAAGTTACTGTAGGCTATCAGTTTGAAGTTGCCGAAAGCCGTAGGAAGACAGGTTTCTACCTCTCTTTTTACCAGGGATTCGTTTTGGAGGCGGTAGGCGATGAGGTCTTTTATGGTTATTATCTTTAGTCCAAACTCCTCGGCAAACTTTTCTAAGTCAGGCAGCCTTGCCATCGTGCCGTCGTCTTTCATTATTTCACAGATAACCCCGGCTGGTTTAAGCCCGGCGAGCCTGGCAAGGTCAACGGCGGCTTCTGTATGCCCTGCTCTTACCAAAACACCACCTTTTCTTGCTATGATAGGAAAGACATGTCCAGGGGTGATAAAATCTTGAGGGGTGCTGTTTTCGTCTATCACCAGTTTTATCGTATAAGCCCGGTCATAGGCAGAGATACCTGTGGTGATACCATGTCTTGCGTCTATAGAAACCGTAAAGGCGGTTCCAAAAGGGTCTATGCCTCGTCTTGGTTGTAGAGGAAGTTGAAGCCTTTCTGCGATTTCTTGGGTGATGGCCAAACAGATAAGACCTCTTCCGTGTTTAGCCATAAAATTAATAGCCTCAGGGGTTACCTTTTCAGCGGCTAAGATGAGGTCTCCTTCGTTTTCTCTGTCCTCATCGTCAACCACGATGATTAGTTTCCCTTGTTTTAGGTCTTCTAAAGCTTCAGGAATGGTGCTTATAGGCATGACTAATTTAAACCTCCTTTGCAGGTTTCTGGTTTTATTTTTGAAAAATCGTTTTAATATAATAAAACTCATTTAAATTTTAGCAACCACAAAACAAGGGATGTTTTAAAAAACATGAAAAAGATCGAGGGCCTGACCAAGTCTGCTACCTCGGTTACGGTTGCGGTTTTTATCAGCCGTATCTTGGGTTTGGTAAGAGAACAGGTGCTTGCCTATTTTTTTGGGGCAGGAAAAATCATGGATGCCTATGTGGTAGCCTACCGTATCCCTAATCTTTTAAGGGACCTCTTTGCAGAAGGGGCTTTAGGGTCAGCCTTTGTAAAGGTTTTTAGCTCAACCTTAGAAAAAGAAGGTCCTGAAAAAAGCTTTAAGGTAGCCCAGACCATCCTTTCTAACCTGTTGATAATCTTAGGGACGGTAGTAATCGCAGGGGTTTTAGCCGCCCCTTGGATAGTAGGTTTTATAGCCCCTGAGTTTACCAAAGACCCAGAAAAGTTTGGGTTAACCGTTAGGCTTACCCAAATCATGATGCCCTTTTTACTTTTTATAAGCCTTTCTTCTGTTTTAGCAGGGATGCTTAATTCTTTTAGGGTGTTTTTTTTGCCAGCTTTTTCTTCAAGTATTTTTAACGTAGCCTCTGTTTTAGTCGGGGTTTTAGGCTATTTTTTATGTGTAAGCATTAACCTAAACCCTATCTATGCTATGGCTGTAGGGGTTAGCTTAGGGGGTTTTCTCCAGTTTTATTTTCAATACCCAGAGGTAAAAAAGAGGGGGTTTTTCTTTACTTTTAGCCCAGATTTTAAAGACCCTTCTTTTAGAGAGGTCCTCAGGCTAATCTTACCGGTAATCCTTGGGCTTTCTGCCGTCCAGATAAACATCTTTATCAACACTTTTTTTGCTACCTCTTGTGGAGAAGGGGCGGTTTCTTGGTATTCTTATGCCTTTAGGATAATGTATGTACCTTTAGGGCTTTTTGGGGTAGGTCTTTCTCAAGCCTTACTCCCTGAGCTTTCAAGGGCGGTAGCCAGAAAAGACTTTGTTTCTGCTAAGGATACCTTTTCTCGGGCTTTGGTGGTTTCTTTAAGCCTTTCTTTGCCTTCAGCGGTAGGTCTTTATTTTTTAGCCCAACCGGTGGTAGAGGTTTTGTTTGAAAGGGGAAGGTTTACCTCGGTAGACACGCTTAACACCGCAGAGATTTTAAAGCTCTTAGCGCTGTCTCTCCCGTTTTACGGGCTTTCTAAAACAGCGGTCCCTCTTTTTTATTCTTTGGGAAAGACCATCGTTCCTTCCTTAGGTAGCATCCTTGCAGTACTTACTAATCTTACGGTTATCCTTCTTACCATAAAATCACTTGGGATAAAAGGTGTGGCTCTTGGCACCTCTTTTTCTCTGGTTTTGCAGTGTTTGTTTTTGCTGACGGTTGGGGCCATGATTTTAAAAAACCTGCCTTTAAGGTTTTTGCTAAAAAGCCTTTTTACCTTGGGGATAGCCCTTTTAGCCTTGGTCGGGGTTTTGTTTCTCTTAAAAACCTTAGGGCTAAAAAGCTGGAGCTACTTAATCACAGCCATACCGACAGGGGCGGTGGTGTTTTTAGGGGTTTGTAAGGTTTTAGGACCTGAAGAAACTTATCTTTTTTGGGTTAAACTAATAAGAAGATAAAAAAACTGCAAGGAGGCTGAGACATGAAGGCAAGTCCTTATATTTTTCGAGAGTATGATATTAGAGGTAAGGTAGGGCAGGATTTTACCGAAGAGGTGGTAAGGGAAATCGGCAGAGCCTATGGGACGATGGTTAGACGTAATGGAGGAAAAAGAGTGGTTTCTGGAAGAGACGGTAGGCTTTCTTCTCCTGTCCTTCAGGAGGCTTTGATAGAGGGTATTTTGTCCACAGGGGTAGAGGTGTTAAACATAGGGCTTACCCCTACACCGGTTATGTATTTTTCCCTTTTCCGTTTGCCAGAGGTAGACGGAGGAATACAGGTTACCGGTTCCCACAACCCCCCAGAGTTTAACGGGCTTAAAATCTGCTTAGGTAAAGATACCCTTTTTGGAAAACAAATCCAGGCTTTAAAAGAATTGGTAGAAAAGGAAGATTATGAAAAAGGGACAGGAAAGGTAGAAACTATAGAGGTCCTTCCTGATTACATAGACTATGTTTGTGCTAACATAGACCTTGCAAGACCGGTTAAGGTTTGTCTTGACCCTGGAAACGGGGTGTGTGCCTTAACCGCCCCAGAGATTTTTAAACGTCTAAACTGCGAGGTTGAGTGCCTTTTTTGCGAAATAGACGGAAATTTTCCTCATCATTTTCCAGACCCTGTGGTTCCAGAAAACCTTAAATGGTTAAAAGAAAAGGTGGTGTCTGAAGGGTATGAGGCAGGGTTTGGTTATGACGGAGACGGAGACAGGTTAGGGGTAATAGACGAAAAGGGTGAGATCATCTGGGGGGATAGACTGCTTTATGTTTTTGCCAAGTTTTTACTGAAAAAACACCCAGGGGCTAAGGTTATCGCTGAGGTTAAGTGTTCTCGGACCTTTTTTGAAGGGATAAAAAAACTGGGAGGCCTTCCTATCATGTGGAAAACAGGCCATTCCTTGATAAAGAGCAAGATGAAAGAAGAAAAGGCTCTTCTGGCAGGAGAGATGAGCGGACACATGTTTTTTGCAGACAAATGGTTTGGGTTTGACGACGGGGTTTATGCCTCGCTTAGGCTGGCTGAAATCCTTTCTCAGATAGACCAACCCCTTTCTGAGGTTCTCAAAGAATTGCCTTCTATGTATGCTACCCCAGAAATAAGGGTTGAATGCCCTGATGAGGTTAAGTTTAAGGTAGTTGAAAGGCTGGTGGCTAAGTTTAAGCAGGAAGGATTAAACGTAATAGATATAGATGGAGCAAGGATTGAATTTCCTCAGGGATGGGCTTTGGTTAGAGCCTCTAACACTCAACCAGTGCTGGTTTTAAGGTTTGAAGCTGAAACCGAAGAATTCCTCGAAGGCCTAAAGCAAAAGGTTAATCAAGCTTTAGACGAGGTTTTAAAGGAGACAAAACCATAAAAATTACCATAAACCGAGGCGGTTATGGAAAATTTTGAGCACCTCATAAACCTTCTTCCCATTCCTCCTAAGACTAAAAAGGCTATCTGGGCTTTAAAACTGGTTAAATCTTTATGGACCAAAATCTTAGACCAAGAGCTGGTTTTATGCTCAAATCCAGTAAGATATGAAGAAGGAACCTTGATAGTAGAGGTTCCAGACTATTATCGTCTTCAAATCCTTCAGCTAAAAAGCAAAGACCTTTTGCAAGAGCTGGAAAAAAATGTTCCTGAAGAGTATAAACCTATGTTTCTTGACCTCAAACTGGTTATAAACCCTAAACTTTTAGAAGGATTATCCAGAAAAACCAAGTCTATAAACAAATACAAAAAAGACATTTTGGATAAACAGCTTAAAAGCTTAGAAAATATTTTAAAGAATATAGGAGACCCTGAACTTGCTAAGCTTTTTAAAGGTTTATTAAAGAGACATTTTGAAGTAAAAATACAAAACTCAGCTGAATAAAGTTTGCAAGTTTTACAAATACCCCTGGGTTTTACCCCAGGGGGTTTAAGGTTTAAGAAATTTTACTTATTTTCAGGAGCGGCTGCAGGAGCAGCTTCTTTCTTTTCTTCTTTTTTGGCGGCTTTTTTAGCCTTTTTAGCTTTCTTTACTTCTTTCTTTTCAGCTTTTTTCTCAGCTGCAGGGGCAGCAGCCTTTTCAGCTGCAGGAGCAGCCTGCTCAGCTGCAAAAACAGGAGATACTAAAAGAGCTAAAGCAGCAACTAAACCTAATACCTTTTTCATAACCTACCTCCCTCCTTAAGAGTTTTTTTGTTTGGGAAAATTAAAAGCAAGAAACATGCCTAAAATTAAAAAGCTTAACTTTTGGGTTTAAGCAAGGAAATTAGAGAAAGGGTTTAAGAAAAAGGGGGTGCTTATGCAAAAATTGCACAAGTTTTTTTTTGCAAAAATTACATAAGGGTTAGTCTTGTAAGGTAGGGTCTTCCTTTTCTCCGGTAAGGATGGCTATCAAGTCTTTTACGCTGATAATCCCTTGTTTTTTCAAACGATAACCGTTGGCTCCGCTTATAAAGATGCCTTCTTCGTAGTTGCCCAGCCAAGCGGCGCTAAGCTTTTCAGCTATACAAAAGCCTACTTGGGAGGCCTTTTCCCCTTTTTTGCAAGGGGTTAAACAGTTAGACACGCATCCTTTAAAATCTTTATATCCTGCTAAGAATTTTTCTATAAAAGGGGTTTTTACCACCCTTAAAGGATAGCCTACAGGAGAGGTTATCAAGATTATGTCTTCTGGTTTAGCCTTAAGTAAGACTTCTTTATAGATCTGAGGGGCGTCGCATTCGTAGGTGCAGATAAACCTGGTGGCTATCTGTACTCCTGCTGCCCCCATTTCTATATACCTTTTGATGTCCTGATAGCTCCACACCCCACCGGCTACGATAACCTTAAGGTCTCCCCAGTTTTTAGCCTCTTCTAACACCTCTGGCAAAAGGCTTTCTAACTGAAAGCCCTTTTTAAAACAGTCTTCTTTATGAAATCCCTGATGGCCTCCTGAAAGAGGTCCTTCTAAAACCACCGCGTCAGGTAGTCTTTGATAGCGTTTTTCCCAGGTCTGACAAATAAGTTTTAAAGCCCTGGCAGAGGATATGATAGGGATTAAGGCTATGTCTTTGCCTTTTACGTATTCTGGAAGTTTGAGCGGAAGTCCTGCCCCAGAGATGATGGCATCAGCCCCTGCTTCAACGGCGTCTCTTACCATCCTTCCATAGTCTGTAATCGCACAAAGGATGTTTACCCCTATAGCACCTCTTCCTTGGGAGATCTCTTTTGCCTTTTTGATAATCCTGGTTAGGGCTTCTTTGCTATGGGTATTTTCAGGACCTATAGGTCTTCCAAATTTATCTGTTTTGACAAGCTCTGGAAACCTGTAGCCTGTTCCTACTGCAGAGACCACCCCCATCGCCCCTTCTTTAGCCACAGCACCTGCTAAGTTTTCCCAAGAGATACCTACCCCCATTCCTCCTTGGATTATAGGCACATCTAACGTAATCTTTCCTATGGTAAGTTTAGGTAAAGCCATCTTAAGTTTCTCCTTTTTAGACTATTTCTAACATCCTTTTTACGGCGTTGTAAGCCTTGACCCTTATCTCTTCGTCCACTACCACCTCAAACTCAAGGTTTTCAAGCGAGGCTAAAAGGTTTTCCAACGTGATTTTTTTCATCGAAGGACAAACCATTTTTTCTGGGGCAGGGTGATAAAACCTTTTTTCAGGGTTTTGTTTAGACAAGGGATAAAGTAAGCCTACCTCGGTTCCGATGATAAATTCTTGGTTGGGAAGTTCTCTTGCTAACCTAAGCATTCCGCTGGTTGAGGCTACCCTGTCTGCTAAGTCTATTACCTCTGGCCTACATTCTGGGTGGGCGATAAACAAAGCCTCAGGATGGGCTTTTTTTGCCTTTAAAACCTCTTCAGGGGTGAGAAGATGATGAAAAGGGCAAAAGCCTTCAAAGTAGACGATTTCTTTATCTGGATAAAACCTCTGGGTGTATTGGGCTAAGTTCATGTCAGGAAGCATGATGATTTGTTTTTGGGGAAAGGTACCTACTACTTTTACGGCGTTGGCTGAGGTGCAACATACATCACTTAAAGCCTTTACCTCTGCGGTAGAGTTTACATAGGTGACAACCGGTGCGTCTGGATATGTTTCTTTTAACCTGATTACGTCTTGAGGGGTTATCATGTCTGCCATCTCACAACAGGCACTTCCTACAGGAAGAAGGACCTTTTTTTGGGGGGAGACTATCTTAGCGGTCTCTGCCATAAAATAAACCCCACAAAAAACGATAACCTCGGCATCGGTTTTACTGGCTTTAAGGCTAAGCTCTAAAGAATCTCCCCTTAAGTCTGCTATGTCTTGTATCTCAGGAGGTTGATAGTTATGGGCCAAGATGATAGCTTTTCTCTTTTGTTTTAACTCCAAGATGCGTTCTATGAGCTTTTGTTTTTCCATCCACCCCTCCTAAGGGTTTAAACATAGATTTTTTAGTAGAAATATATAGTTTTATCGTTGTTTTTCAAGCAGGTTTTTTAGGTTTTCGTAGCAGGAAAAAGGCACATTAAGGTTGTTTCGTCCTTTTCCCAGCTTAATGTCAGGTTTGTTGGCTCCATGAAAGTCGCTTCCTCCGGTAACGATAAGGTCAAGTTTCTGGGCGGTTTCTAACAAAAACTGGGTAAACTCTTTGGTATGTTCGGTATAGTAAGCCTCAATTCCCATCAAACCTAAATCTTTTAAAAATTTAAGATAGTTATAGAGGTCTGCATAGGAGAGGTTGAGGCTAAAAGGATGGGCTAAAACCGGGATACCTCTGGCCTGTTTGATTTTAGTTATGGCTTCTTCAGGAGAAAGTAAGGACTTAGGGACATAGGCTAAAGCCCCTTTTTTAAGGTATTTTTGAAAGGCCTCTTCAAAGGTTTGGACTATCCCTTTTTTAATCAAAAGTTTGGCGATGTGAAGCCGTCCTAATTCTCCTTGGTTTATAGTTTTTAATTCTTCTAAGGTTATGTCTATCCCTGCTTGTTGGAGTTTTTCTATCATCTTTTGGTTGCGCTGTTCTCGGGCTTGCTGTAAAACCTCTAAGGTGGCTTGTATTTCAGGCACTTCAGGGTCTAAAAAATAACCTAACAGATGAAAATTCCCTGGTCCTTCAATCTTAACGCTTATTTCTACTCCGCAGATAAAGGGAAGGTCTACCTCTTTAGCGGTAAGATAAGCTTCTTTCAGTCCTTGGGTAGTGTCGTGGTCTGTAAGGGCTAAGGCTTGTAATCCCTCTTTTTTAGCCAGCAATACCAATTCCTTAGGGGATAAAGTTCCGTCAGAGGCGGTAGAGTGAGTATGAAGGTCAACCAAGGTCTACCTCCTTTCTTTTTTCTTGTATTCATAAGAAGCTTTGATAAAAGACGTAAAAAGAGGATGAGGGGCTATAGGTTTAGACTTAAACTCAGGATGGAACTGTACACCTACAAACCATGGATGGTCGGCTATTTCTACTATCTCTACCAATTGTTCGTCTGGAGAGGTTCCTGTTATCTTTAAGCCTGCTTTTTCTAAAGCCTCTCGATACTGGTTGTTAAACTCATAACGATGTCTATGTCTTTCAAAGACCAATTCTTGTTGATAGGCCTCCCAGGCTTTAGAACCTTTTAAGAGCTTACAAGGATAAGCCCCAAGACGCATCGTCCCACCCAAATCACACCCTTCCTCTCTTATCTCAACCTTACCTGTGCGGTAGTTGTACCATTCTTTCATCAGATAGATCACTGGATAAGGGGTTTGGGGGTCAAACTCTGTAGAGTTAGCCTCTTTCCATCCTAACACGTTTCTCGCAAAATCTATGACCGAAAGCTGCATTCCTAAGCAAATTCCAAAAAAGGGAACCCCCTTTTCTCGAGCATATTTTATGGCTAAAAGTTTGCCTTCAATTCCCCTTACTCCAAAGCCCCCTGGCACAAGGATACCATCAACATCTCTAAGGAATGAGTCCACGTTTTCTTCGGTAAGCTCGTCAGAGTTTACAAACTTTAGGTTTACCTTTAAACTATTACCCAATCCTCCATGCACTAAGGCTTCGTTAAGGGATTTATAAGAATCCTTAAGATTTACGTATTTACCAATTATCGCTATGGTTACCTCATCTTCTGGATTTTTGTAGATGTTTACTATGTTTTCCCAAAGAGAAAGGTCTGGTTCTCTGGTCCACATGTTAAGATATTCTACGATTTTTTTATCAAGGCCTTCTTGATGAAATACCAAAGGTATTTCATAGATGCAGTCTACGTCTTTGGCGGTGATTACCGCATCGTCTTCTACATTACAAAAAAGGGCTATCTTTTTTTTGATGTCAGGAGGTAAAAACCGGTCGGTCCTACAAAGAAGGATGTCAGGCTGGATTCCTATGGCCCTAAGCTCTTTTACGCTATGCTGGGTAGGTTTGGTTTTTAACTCTCCTGCGGTTTTTATGTAAGGCACATAGGTGAGATGTATAAAAAGGGCGTTGTCTCTTCCAAGTTCATAACCTAACTGTCTTATAGCCTCAAGAAAGGGAAGGCTTTCGATGTCTCCTACTGTTCCACCTATTTCTATTATCGCTACGTCTACGTTGTCTTCAGCCAAACTTAGGATAGCCTGTTTGATTTCATCGGTTACATGAGGGATGATTTGAACCGTGCCACCTAAGTAGGCCCCTTTTCTTTCTTTGGTGATGACCGAATAGTAGATTTTACCTGAGGTGTAGTTGTTTTTACTTCCCATCTGAGCCTGGGTAAACCTCTCGTAATGCCCAAGGTCAAGGTCTGTTTCTGAACCGTCTTCAGTAACGTAAACCTCTCCGTGCTGAAAAGGGTTCATCGTGCCAGGGTCTACGTTGATGTAAGGGTCAAGTTTCTGAAAGGTAACCCTTAACCCTCGGGCTTCAAGCAAGGCACCTATGGCAGCAGCAGCAAGACCCTTTCCCAAAGAAGAAAGCACCCCTCCTGTAATAAAGATAAACTTGGTATGCACGTTTATTCTGTTTCTGGGTTTTCTCATAGTTTCTACACCCCTTTTAATATTTTCCATTTGGTTGAGGTAGTGGTTAAACTTTGCAACCCCTCTTTGGTAACTAAAAAGGTTTCTTCTACCCCTATAACCCCAAGCCCAGGGAAATGAAACTTAGGTTCTAAGGCTATTACCATGTTTTCTTGTAAAACCATTTTTTGTTTTTTTCCTAAAACAGGTGGTTCATCTATCTGTAGCCCAACTCCATGACCTACAAACCCAAGGTCTCCGTCAGAGTTCATAAAATAATGGCCTAACCCTGTTTTTTCAGCCAACTCCTTGGCTTTAGCAAAAACCTCTTCCCCGTTAAGCCCTGGTTTGATAAAAAACTTTAATTCGTTTAGGATAAAAAGACTTGCCTGAAAGACTTCTTGGGCATAGGGAAGTTTTTTAAAACTAACCATCCTGGTTTGGTCTATGTAGTATCCTTGATGATAACCGCTAAAGTCTAACAAAATAGGTTCATCTTGTTTGAGACGTTTTTTTAAGGTTGCACCTCCTGGAAAACCTTCAACCCCCTTACCTCCTTCTCCGGTGTAATAATGGGTAGCCTCAAGCCCCTCTTTACCAGAGATAAGATATCCATAGGTAAGCTCAAACCCATTTAAAGACCTGGTTAGTCCAGGATGACCTAAAAGCCTCAACTCTTTTTCTAAGATAGCACTGGCATCTATTTCTTTCATGCCTGGTTTAAGTTGAGGCAGAGCTCTTTTTAAGGCTTTATCAAGCATTTTGCCTGCCTTTTTGATACACTCTATCTCATAAGCACTTTTCACCGCCCTTACTTCTAAAATAAACCTGTCTATACCGACAAACGTATATCCCCCAAGTAACTCTTGATACCTTAGAAAATCTCTTAAGCTTATTTTCTCTTTTTCTATGCCTATTTTCCCTTTAAGACAGAAAGCGGTTATGTGTAGAGGAAGGTCTTTTAAGGTTTTTAATGGTTCGCAAGGGACCAAGGCCTCTTTTTTAGCCCTTTCCCAAGGCCGGTTGACTAAGAGTTTAACTTCCTTAAGACTTACCAACAAAAAACCTTTAACCAACGTTCCGGTAAAATAAAAGAGGTTTATGGGGTTGGAGATTAGGGCTAAGTCAATCTGGTTTTTAGCAAGTAAAGCTTGAAGTCTTTGAAGGCGGTCCTTTACTTCATCGATTTTTAGGTTCATCTTTGTTTTCTTGTTCCTTTTGTTCTGTTTGACTGGAAACTTCTTGGTCTGTTTTTTTTAACTTTTCGGCAATAGCCAAAACGGTGTTAGCATATGGTTCGCTAATGTTATATTTCATGATGACCGATTTTTTCTGTTCAAGAGTTCCGTTAAGGTTGTATCCTTCTTTTTTAAGATAGTTGGCTATACTGGCTAAGGCATCTTCCATTTTAAAAAGGTCTACCTTGCCGTCTCCATCCCAATCATACCCATAGATTACATAGCTTTTGGGAACAAACTGAGGATATCCAAAGGCTCCGAAAATAGACCCTCTTATAGAAAAGGGGTCCCATTTGTTTTGATAACATATGGTAAGAAAGTATAAAAGTTCGTTGTAGGCCCAGTTGCTTCTTTTGGCGATGATGTTTGAATTTCTTTCGTCGTCAAGAGAAAGGTTTTCGTCATACACAAAATTTTTAAGCAGGTCTTTGTTTCCTGAAAGGGTAAGGCTAAAGAAAACGTTAAAAACAGGAAACTTACCGGTGTTTTGACCTAGGTTGGTTTCAACCAAAAAAATACCTACGATAACCTCTTTGTCAACCCCAAAGATTTTTTCAAGCTCTTCTAAAAAGGTAAGGTTTTCTTGGAGAAAATTTCTTGCTCGTTCAATCCTCTGGTTTTCTAAGAATTGATGATAGGGAAGTTTGGTTTCTTTCCAAGTAAGTCTTTTGATCATCAGGTTAGGCAAGTAGGCAAGCTCAGGAGAGGAAAAAACCTCTTCTATATAGTCTTCAGGCACCTTACCTTTCAGGTCGTTTTTAACCCTATTTTTAAGGTCCTCTACATAGGGTTTAAGCAAAGGGTCATTAGCTAAAACCTTCACAGGTTTTATGGCAGGATGAAAAAGGGTAGCTAAAAGTCCTAAAACCAAACCTAAGATAAGCAAAGAAAAGGTCCAGACTACCCTTCTTTGGCTAAATTGAGTAAAGAGCCCTTTAAAATGCATTCTCTCTCCCTTTCTGTAAGCTCGGCCAATGCCCAAACCTCACCTTTACCTTTAATGACTATTTTAATCCTTTTTTCTCCTTTTTCTATTAGGTTTCTAATGTTTTCTATGATAAAAACATCCCCTTGGGAGATTTTTTCGTAATCTGCTGGATTTTCAAACACTAAAGGAAGGATACCAAAATTAATCAGGTTGCTTCTGTGGATCCTGGCAAAGCTTTTAGCTATCTTTACTCTTACTCCTAAATATCTTGGGGCTAAAGCTGCATGCTCTCTTGAGGACCCTTGACCGTAGTTTTCTCCTCCGACGATCCCCACAGCCTTTCCCTTTTCTTTTAATTCCAAGGCTTGCTTAGCAAACTCTGGGTCTACGTTTTTATAGACAAACTGACTTATCGCAGGAAGGTTGCTTCTCAAGGGCAGAATTTGAGCCCCGGCAGGCATGATGTGGTCGGTAGTAATGTTGTCTCCAACCTTTAACACAAAAACCCCTTCTAAGGTTTCAGGAAGAGGGTCAAAAGGCGGGAGAGGAGCTATGTTTGGTCCTCTTATGATTTCTACCTTTTTAGCCTCTTCTTCTGGTAGCGGAGGTATCAATAAGGTATCGTTGATAAGGAATTTTTCAGGAAGGGTTACCTCTGGATATTCCCCTAATTCTCGAGGGTCGGTGATAACTCCTTTGATGGCAGAAGCTACCGCAGTTTCAGGAGAGACCAAATAAACAAAATCAGGGTTTGTGCCTGAGCGTCCTGGGAAGTTTCTGGTAAAGGTTCTGAGGGAGATAGAGTTGGTCGGAGGGGCCTGTCCCATTCCAATACAGCCTAAACATCCACTTTGATGAAGCCTCGCTCCTCCTTCTAACAAGGATTTTAACCCAGAAAGCACCACCAAGTTTTCAAGCACCTGAAGGGACCCAGGATTTACCTCAAAACTTACGTCAGGATGGACCCTGTGCTTTTCAAGTACCTTAGCTACCACGAGTAGATCTTTTAGTGAGGAGTTGGCGCAAGAACCGATGATTACTTGAGCAACCGGTTTCCCTGCTTCGTCGGCTACTCTTTTTACGTTGTCTGGAGAGGAAGGACAGGCACAAAGAGGTTCTAATTTAGAAAGGTCAACTTCGATAATCTCATCGTATTGGGCGTCTTCATCAGGTAAAAGCTCTACAAAGTCTTGTTCTCTTCCTTGGGCTATCAGCCATTTAAGGGTGACCTCATCTGAAGGAAAAATGCTGGTAGTTGCCCCCATTTCAGTTCCTAAATTACAGATGGTAGCTCTTTCGGGAACGGTTAACTGTTTTATGCCAGGGCCAAAATATTCTAAAATCTTGCCTAAGCCTCCTTTAACCGTAAGTTTAGAAAGGAGATAAAGGGCGATGTCTCTTGCGGTTACCCAGGGCTGAAGTTTTCCTTCTAAATACACCCCTACGATTTTTGGGGTTCTAAGATAAAAAGGTTTCCCTGCCATAGCCATGGCTACATCAAGACCACCGGCACCTATCGCTATCATTCCGCATCCGCCTGCGGTAGGGGTATGGCTGTCAGAGCCTAACAAAGTTTTACCTGGCTTAGTAAAACGTTCTAGGTGGACCTGATGACAAATTCCGTTTCCTGGCTTAGAAAACCAGATACCATAACGTTTGGCGATGCTTTGTAGAAACCTATGGTCGTCTGCGTTTTTAAAATCGCTCTGTAAAATGTTGTGGTCTACATAAGAAACAGAAAGCTCGGTTTTAACCCGGTCTATCCCTATGGCTTCAAACTCAAGATAAGCCATCGTACCGGTTGCGTCTTGGGTAAGGGTTTGGTCTATCTTAATAGCGATTTCTTCCCCTGGGATTAGACGCCCAGATACCAGATGGTTTTCTAAGATTTTGTAAGCCAATGTTTTTCCCATCTTGTCCTCCTAAGAGATTTTACTAAAAGTTTTTTAAATTTCTCCAAAACATTCAGGAAAAAGGGCTTTAAGCCTTTCTAAGATTTTTTCTACCTCGTCTTTTATAGATTTAAACCTTTCTATCTTTAATGAGAAAAGGAAAAATTCAGAAATAGAGAAGGAGGTATAAAGAGAAAGGCCTGTAGAAGGGTGGTCTAAAATAAAGAAAAAGTTGGGAAGAAAAGGAGTGATTTTGAGTAGGTCTTCACAGGCACCTTCTATTTTTACGGTAAACAGGATGTGTTTAGCCTTTAAAAAAGCAGGAAGATAGGCTTTTTCTTTTGTGGTTAAAATTTCTAACAACACGTCTTGAGAAACAAGGATAGAATGTTTAGGCAAAACGTCTTTCAAAAATTCAGAAGGAATTTCTTTTGAGAGGAACAGATAAAGATTTTTAACCAATTTTAGGTCTATGTGTTGAGAAATCAGCTCTCTTAGGGTATACCCAGAAAGGGTAAGTAAAAACTCTCTTTTTCCGATTTCATCAAACTTTATACCTGTAGGGGTGCGCTCTAAGAACTTATAGATAGGACTATCGCTCGAAGCCTTCACCCTTAAGGTAAGATAAAAAAGTTTAAAAGCTTCTTCTAAAGGCAGTTTAAACTGATTTTTTACCGTTAATAAAAACTCTTTCGGTTCCTCTGGTAAACTTCCTATCCAATTAAACTTCATCGGAAAAAACCAGCCTTATATAGAGATTTTTTTAACGTAATGTTTCTATTTTACAATCGATTAACTTTTCTGCAAGGATTAAGTCTTCCTTAAACGTAATCTTAAGGTTTAGCCAAGACCCTTCTACTACATAGACAGGATAGCCAAAATGGTTTAGAAGGGAGCTTTCATCTGAAAAATCCAACCCTTCGGTTAAAGCCCTTTCTAAACAGTTTAACAGAAGTTCTGCCTTTATCCCTTGAGGGGTTTGGATGTGAAAAAGGTTTTTTCTGGGGATGTTGGTTTTTACCAACCGGTTTTCTACCAAGTTTAGGGTGTCTCTTACAGGAATAGCAGGAACGGCTGCACCATAAGAAAGAGTAGCTTTTATTACTTCGTAAATAAGAGATTCAGAGACAAAGGGCCTTACGGCATCATGCACAAGAAAAACCTTAGTTTCTAAAGGAGCAACTTTAACCGCCTTATATACAGATTTTTGTCTCGTTTCTCCTCCTTCTACAACGTTTAAAACTTTTTTTAAGTTAAATTTTTGTATCAACTTTTTAGTATGGTCTAAGTAAGCCTGATGGGTAGCTATGATTATTCCATCTACATGGGAACACTTTTCAAAGGTTAAAAGGGTCCTGATTAAAAGGGGTACCTCTTTTATGTCTAAAAACTGTTTAGGTAAGGCCTCTCCAAGCCTTTCTCCTTTACCTGCAGCAGGTATGACTGCAATTATCATAAGCCTTCTTTAGTTTTTTTCTTTTTAGGGTTAGAATTATAATAGACAAAAAGAGAAAATAAAGGGGAAAAAGATGGCAGGTAATAGTTTTGGAGTTTTTTTTAGGGTGACCACTTTTGGGGAATCTCACGGAAGGGCTTTAGGGGCGATCGTAGAGGGTTGTCCACCAGGTTTAACCCTTACAGAGGAATACATCCAACAAGAGTTAGACAAAAGACGGTCGAAAGAGTTTATCGGACAAACCCCAAGAAAAGAAAAAGACCGGGTAGAGATACTATCTGGGGTTTTTGAGGGATATACTACAGGCACCCCTATAGCCCTGATAGTCTATAACGCCGACGTTAAGTCCTCAGCCTATCAAAACCTAAGGGAGGTTTTTAGACCAGGGCATGCAGATTTTACCTACCATATGAAATATGGAGGCTTTAGAGATTACCGAGGAGGAGGAAGAAGTAGTGGGAGAGAAACGGTAGCGCGAGTGGCTGCTGGAGCGATAGCTAAAAGGATGCTTGAAGAATATGGAATTTCTGTGATAGCTTATACGATAGCCTTAGGTGGGGTAGTGGCTGAAAAAAGAGACCTTTCTGTGGTATACCAAAACCATCTTTATTGTCCTGATGAAGAGGCTTATGTTAAGATGTGTGAAAAGATAGAAGAGGCGCTTAAAGAGGGGGATTCCTTAGGAGGGGTGGTAGAGGTTTTAGCCAAGGGAGTGCCTTCAGGTCTTGGAGAACCTGTGTTTGACAAACTTGAGGCAGATTTGGCTAAGGGATTGATGAGTATAGGTGCGGTAAAGGGGGTAGAGGTTGGGGCAGGCTTTAAGGCTGCAGGACTTAAAGGCTCAGAAAATAACGACCCCATTTCTTCCCAAGGTTTTTTAAAAAACGATGCAGGAGGGATTTTAGGGGGGATTTCCTCTGGACAGGATATTATCTTTAGGGTAGCTGTCAAGCCTATACCCAGTATAAGAAAACCTCAAAAAACGATCAACCTTCAAAAGGAAGAGGTAGACCTTATCATAGAAGGAAGACATGATGTTTCTGCTATACCAAGGATTGTGCCTGTAGTAGAGGCTATGGTAAGAATAGTCCTTGCCGACCATCTTTTAAGACAGCTTGCCTATCTTGCTTTTCAACAAAGATTGCCTTTCCCTAAGTTTTTTGAGTAGTCAGTTTTAACCTAAAAATTTTCGTAAATAACCAGCTTCTATTATCAGGTTGGTGGTTTGAGAAGAAAGCCCAGCTTTTAAGTTTTTTAACATGGCAGAGGTTACCTCTTTATGCTCTTCGTTAGAGTCGTAGTTAAGGCTTAAAGTGTTTAGCAGGTTTAATGTTTTTATGAGTTTAGTTTTTACGTCTTCAGGCATAAGGTCTAAACATTTAGGGTTAAAGTATTGTAGGGCCTTAGACAGGTCGAATTCTAAGTTTTGATAATAATTTTTAAGCTCCTGTAATTCCTCTTTGGTTAAAGCACTTAAACCAAAAATTTCAGGAGGAAGGCCTATAGAGTAGCAGGCAGCACAAAAGCTTATAACCCTGGGAAGGACTATCCCATGCAGACTTCTGGAATAACCAAAAAGTCCTATGTGAAGCTTTCTCATCCTCCGTTTAGGTACATATTTAGCTATCTCGTTTATTGCAGGGGCAAGAGGTGCTATGGTAGCCCTATACTCTTCTGAAATCTTTTGGATGAGCCTTTCACAAAAAGCTACATCTATTTCTGGGATAGGATGCCTTATAAAGGTCTTTACTTTCTTAACCGCTGCGATGACATCTTCTACCGGAAAGTCGTACTTAAAGGCAGACTGAACGGTAAAGGTCTCTACCGAAGAATATTCAGAAAGTACCTTCTCAACGGTATAAGGAGAAAAATTACCTCTAAAAACAGGAGTTCCTACCCCTAAGATAGGATAAATTTCTACCTCGCGGTTAAGAGAAAGTTTTTCCAGCTTTTTTAAGGCTACCTTTACCCCTAACACCGCACTTACCAGTCCATAGTTTAAAGCTGGGTCAGAACGGGCTAAAAATACCCTAAGATAATTAAAATTTTTATCTTTTAAGTATTCTTCTAAAATTTGGTCGACCCCGAAAAAGGATTCTATGTTTTCAAAAAGGGGGATAACGTTGATGGTTTCCGGTAAAAACTCTCCTACCCATTCGGCTATGGTAATGTCTCCTGGATAGATAGGATGATGTTGCAGTCCTGCAATAAAATTTTTATAGTAATAATAAATCCGATTAAGCTCTTTGGCAGAGGTGGTCATCGGAAGGATGACTTCAAAAATAGGAGGGGGATGGTCTTTTAAAAACACCCGAGCTGCATCCATAGATCGAGGGATGCTTTCTAAGGCCTCAACCAAGATTTTAGCTTCGTCTTTTTCTACGGTTGGATTGGGAACCCTCAGGGTGATAAAGCAGTCTCTTCCTAATAGGTGTTTCTTAAAAAAGGTTGGGTATTTACTGTAGAGTTTTTTTACGACAAAGTCGTCTACCTCTTTTCCTTCACTGTCCCACATCTGTTCATCACAACCTAAGTGAGAAAAGGCGTAGTAAGCCTCTTGGATTTCGTCTTCACCTGACATGTCAGGATGTTCTGCAAAAAAAGGCATGGAAACATTGTCAGGATGTTGGGTAGACATAACCCTTGGAATTTTCATAAAACCCCCGTTCTAAAGGAGTTTAGTTAAACAAGACTAACAGAGGTTTCTAATATTTCAAGACTAAGGTCCTCTTTAAGAACCTCAAAAAGGTCCTGAATAAAGACCAGATTTTTAGGGTGAAAATAAATTTTAACCAACCCGGCTTTTGCATCTAAGATGGTAAGACTTGCTAAATGGTCATATCCTTCAAGGATAAACTTGAAAAAGGCAATTTTACAAGGATTGATTTTAAAAAGAAAATACGCACTACGCATGTTTAAAAAGGGAGGGGGGACCTCCCTTTTAGTGGTTTAAAACTAAACTTATGGTTTATTCGCTTTTAGGTGATCTTCCTGGATTTCCTCCGTTAATGACCTTTACTTTTGAAGCCTGTTCGCCTTTTGGACCTTGCACTACTTCAAACTCAACGATCTGACCTTCTTTAAGGGTTTTAAACCCGGACATGTCGATGGCAGAGTAGTGAACAAATACATCTCCGCCATCATCCTTGGAAATGAAACCATAACCCTTCTTCTCATCAAACCACTTAACCTTACCTCTAAACATGTTACTTAAACCTCCTTTAAGTTTTTCTTATGAAAGAAACTTAACCTCAAAAAATTCATTTGTAAAGGGGTAAATTTTAAAATTTTAAAAATTTTTAAAAATACTTAAAAATTGCTAAATTTAAAAGAAAAATGGATGAAAGCACTTTGCTGCTGCTGCTATCACAAAAAATCACAAGTATAAAAGGTATTTTGTTTTACTTTTGGAGGTTGCTAAAGGTTTTTGGTAAGGATAAGATTGCTAATTTTTTCCAAAAGATTAAAATAAAATAAATGGAACTTCGGTTTAAGTCTTTGTTTAATTTTTTAGACCTTTCGGAAAATCCGATTAGAATAAAAAATTTTAGGTATTTTATCTTAGGTCATTTTATTTCTTTTACTGGGTCATGGGCTTATAATACGGCTATCATTTGGCTGGTCTATGAGCTTACTCGTTCTTCGTTTTATTTAGGTATCTTTAGTTTGTTTAACTCTTTACCTATTTTCCTTTTTAGTCTTTTAGCAGGTTTAATCATAGACCGGTTTAACCGCAGAAAACTTTTAACTTTGGTTATTTTTTTAGGTATTTTGCCTTCTTTTCTGTTAGGGTTTGTGGCTCAGGAGGGAAGATTAACCTTTTGGTTAGTAGTGGCGATTAACATGATAGCGGTAAGTCTTTCGGCGGTTGATACACCTTTAAGGCAGGTTTTTATCAGTGAAATAGTTCCTACCAATTATCTTACCAAAGCTATCTCTTTTCAAGCCCTTTCATTTAACACGGCACGTATGATAGGTCCACTTTTAGCCGGACTTATCATTTCTTACGGAAAGCTTTATCAATGTTTCTACTTGAATGCCTTGTCTTACTTACCCTTTTTAGTTTTTCTTTTGTTTTTTATTAAATATGAAGAAACTTACCCAAGAGAACCGATAGAAGGAAGAGGACTGATTGGGGAGTTTAAAGAGGTTTTTTTCTTTTTTAGACAAAACCCAAACATCCCTGCGGTCTTAGGCACTGTCTTTAGTTTTACTTTTTTTGGGGCTTCTATCATCATCCTTTTTCCGGTAATCGTAGATAAAATTTTTGGGGGAGGAGGAAAAGAGTTCGGACATCTTTCTTCTATGGTGGGTATAGGAGCCATCCTGGGTTCTTTCTATGTCATTTTGGGAAAGGTAAAAGATAAACTTAATAAACTTTGGGTTTCAACCTGTGTGTTTGCCTTAGGTGCCTTAGGGGTGGTGTGGTCTAAAGTTTGGTGGTTAACCCTTTTTTGCTGTCTAATGTTAGGTTTTGCCTTTACCAACTTTTATCCGATAGCTAACTCTTATATTCAGGAAAATACCCCTTCAGAGATAAGAGGTAGGGTGGTTAGCTTTTTTACTTTTTCTTTTTTAGGGGTCCATCCCTTAGGTAGTTTTTTAGCAGGGATTTTGACAGAAAAGATAGGGCTGGGTTGGTTAGTATGCAGTTATATGGTCTTTTTGGTTTTAGGTAATTTTTTACTTATTAACATTGCTAAATTAAGAAAATAGATTAATTTTTAGATCAAAAGCTACAAAAAGAGGTTGTTATGTTAGAGGTTGATAAGATTTTAGAAAGAATAAATATTGTGGAATGTGTACAAGATTTAGGTCTTTATGTGCTTGCACTTTCTCAAGATAAGGTCGTCTACCTAAACAAGGTAGCAGAAGAAAAGCTTGGTTATCCTAAGGAAGAGGTTTTAGGTAAAGGGATAAGTTTCTTGTTGTTTTCTTCACCTGAACTGTTATCCGAGCTTAAGACTAACTTGTTAAAAAAACATAAGTTTAAAACGATGGTTAAGTTTTTAAACCAACAAGGTAAGATTATTAACTTGGAGGCTCATTTCTATAAGCTGGACTTAGACCAAGAGGAAAGTATCGTTTTGATGATAGGCAAAGATACAGAAGAGTTGGTAGAAATAAAAGAAAAAGTAGAAAATCTTTACAAAAACCAAAGCTTTACCGAGTTTTTAAGAAGCTTGGTGCATGATTTTAATAACATCCTTCAAAACACCTTGAAATATCTAAAAAGCATTGAAGAAAATATAGATAAACCAGAAGAAGTAAAGAGGTATAAATTTTTAGCCGAAAAAACTTTAAAGTCGTGGATTGACCTTAACAGGCTTCTTATAGACTATACCAAAGGAATAAAAGATATAGTTTCTTCTCAAGTAGAAATGGTTTCTTTTTTGAAAAACAACTTAGATATTTTTCAGATAATCGCCGGTCCTAAAATTCAGGTTCAACTATCCTTAGGCTGCTTATCTAAAGTTTTTGTCCCTGGGGAAGAAACCTTTTGGAGATATATTTTTTTAAACTTTATCAGTAATGCTAAAGAGGCTATTAAAGACGAAGGAACGATAGAAATAAGTCTTTCCTTAAAAACCATAGACAAAAGATACTTAGTTATCAAGATCAGGGACACCGGTTGTGGAATACCTGAAGAAAACTTAGAAAAGATTTTTCAGCCGTTTTTTACCACTAAAAAAGAAAGCAGTGGTTTAGGTCTTTTTTTGGTAAAAAATCATATCGTTAGTTTAGGTGGAAAAATAGAGGTAGAAAGCAAGGTAAACTTAGGGACTACCTTTAAAGTTTTTGTTCCGGTTTTAAGTGCAAACCTTTTAACTCCATCTAAAAAGGTAGAGACAAAAAGACTTAGGATTATCCTTTTAGAGGATGAACCTGAAGTAAGGGCAAGTTTACAAGAGATATTAGAGAGAGAAGGACATCAAGTCTGGGCCTTTCCCAACTACGAAGAATTAGAACAAAAGCTTGATGAGGTCTATTCGCCTGACCTTCTTATCACTGACTATTATATGCCAGGGATAAAAGGTTTTGAGGTTTATCAGATTTTAAAACAGAGGTTTCCTGAACTAAAGGTGTTGTTTTTGACGGGGGATTTATTAAACCTGGCAGAACTGCCTAATTTTAATCTGCTGTTAAAGCCTTTTACTGCAGAAGAGTTGTTGTCTAAACTTAAAGAAATAATGTTATGAACCTATGGTTAGAAGAGTTTTTAAGACATCTAACAGTTGCTAAAAACTATTCCTTACAGACCATAAAGGCCTATAAAAAAGATTTAGAAGGATTTTTAAACCACTGCAAGCATTTAAACATAGAAAATCCTAAGGATTTACAACCCTTTCATCTAAGAACCTATTTAGCAACCCTTAAAAACCTAAAAAAAGAACCTGCAACTCTTGCAAGAAAGGTAAGCTCTTTAAGAAGTTTTTTTAAGTTCCTTTATCAAAAAGGAGTAATAACTAAAAACTTGGCTCTTTATCTGTCCACCCCTCGGGTGTCAAAAAAAATTCCCCGCGTTCCCACAGAAGAGGAGATAAACCGTCTAATAGACGGGTTAAAAGGAGAAAAATTTTTAACCCTTAGAAACAAGGTAATTTTAGAACTTGGGTATGGTTGCGGTTTAAGGGTAGGAGAACTTACCAGCCTAACGATTAAGAACCTAAACCTTGAGCTTAAGTTTTTAAGGGTGTTAGGAAAAGGAAACAAGGAAAGGATAGTTCCCTTTGGGGAAAAGGCCAAACATCTTTTAGAGGTTTATCTAAAGGTAAGGGAAAGGGTGCTTTTAGGCTTAGGTAAAAACCATGAATTTGTTCTTATAAATGCTAAAGGCGACAGACTGACCGACCGTGGGGTTAGATATCTACTTAAAAATTTGGGAAAAACCTATGGTATGGAGTATCTCCATCCTCATACCTTAAGACATTCTTTTGCTACTCATCTTTTAAACGCAGGGGCTGACCTAAGGACCATCCAAGAACTTTTAGGACATGCCTCCCTTCTTACTACAGAAATCTACACCAAGGTTAACTACGAACATCTACTTAGGGTTTATCTTAAGGCCCATCCTCGTGCTAAAAAAGACTAATTTTTCTTGATTTAGATCAAGGAATTTAGGGTGGAGTTTATTATAAAATTTTTGTAAGTGGAAATCTCCTTGGGAGGTTTTATGAAAGTTAGGTTTTTGGGAATGTCTTTGATTTTGGGTGGGATTTTGTTGTTAGTTTTATTTTTAGGTATGCCTAAACTGGTGGCCTATACTAGTAAAAACACTTATTGTGCAAGTTGTCATGTAATGGAAGACCAGTATGTTTCTTTAAGAAAAGCTGGAATACACAATCAACTTAACTGTGTAGACTGTCATCTTCCTCAGGATAACAAAATTAGGCATTATTTTTGGAAAGGGGTTGATGGAACCAAGGATTTGGTAAAGTTTCATTTTAATTTAGTGCCAGAAGAAATAACCATTTCTTCTCATGGTAAAAAAATTGTCCAAGAAAACTGTATAAGGTGTCATCAAGACATGGTTTCCATGATAAATGTGAAGGATAGATATTGTTGGGAGTGTCACGTTAAAGTAAGACACAAAACCAGTGCAAGTTTAGAAACTTTAGAAAAATAAAAGAGGGGAGGCAAGGATGAAAGTAAAGTCTTTATGGGTCGGGGTAGCCGTTTTAAGTTTAGTATCTTTGATAGTCGGGTGTAAACCTCCTGAAAAAACCAAAGCCTTTCGTCAGGAGGCTTTTAAAATAGCTGAAAATGAGATAGACCCAGAGGTTTGGGGAAAGGCCTTCCCCCTGCACTATGAAATGTGGAAAAGACAGTCTGAACCCACCCCTGTAGGGTTAAGTAAATATAAAAAGGGGTGGGACACAGATAAGGTGGTCTACGATAAACTTTCTGAATTTCCGTTTTTAGGTGTGCTTTATAACGGATGGGGGTTTGGTATAGAGTACAATGAGCCGAGAGGTCATTATTATATGATGATAGATCTTCAAGAAATCGACCCATCAAGGACTAAACCCGGAGGGGTTTGTTTAACCTGTAAGACTCCTTATGCTACTGACCTTGAAAAACAATATGGTCCTAAATATTATCATACACCTTTTAAAGAAGCCTTAGGTTGGATACCAGAAAAGCACAGAAATCTTGGGGTAGTTTGTATAGATTGTCATGAACCTAAAACGATGGACCTTCATATAAGAAGGTCTTTTACTTTAGGTAAGGCTTTAAAAGATATCGGGGTAGAAGAAAAAGGTTTAACCCATCAGCAGATGAGAAGTTTAGTTTGTGCCCAATGCCATGTTACCTATGTTGTCCCAAGAGACCAAGACATGAAACCTACAGGAATCTTTTTCCCTTGGCAAGGAAGTAAATGGGGAGATATTAGCATAGAAAACATAATCAAGGTTTTAAAAAGTAATCCAGCTTATGCAGAATGGAAGCAGGCGGTTACAGGTTTTAAATTAGCTTTTATCAGACATCCTGAGTTTGAACTTTATTCAAGAAATTCAGTCCACTGGAACGCAGGGGTTTCTTGTGCTGATTGCCATATGCCATATAAAAGAGAGGGAAGCTATAAGGTAAGTGAGCATAGGGTAATGAGTCCTCTTAAAGATAACATGAGGTCTTGTAAACAGTGCCATCCACAAAGTGCTGAATGGTTAAAACAGCAGGTTATAGCCATTCAAGACAGAACCATTTCTGCTTATCTAAGGGCTGGATATCAAACCGCGGTAGTAGCCAAACTGTTTGAAAAGGTCCATTTAGCCCAATCACAAGGTAAAACCATAGACCAGACCCTTTACAATAAAGCTAAGGACCTTTATCTTGAGGCTATATATAGGGTAATTTTTTTAGGGGCAGAAAACTCGGTTGGTTTTCACAATCCTACCGAGTCTATGAGGATTTTAACAGACGCTTTAGCTTTTGCTTCTAAATCTGAGGCTCTTTTGCGAACCGCCCTTGCAAAAGCAGGGATAGAAGTGCCTACCAAGATAGACCTTGAACTTAATAAATACCTAAACAACAGAGGAGAGAAAAAGCTTAATTTTAAGCCAGAACAAGAGTTTAAAGACCCCTTTGGGATTCAGCAACTTTTTGAAGGGATGCTTTAAGTTTGAGACAGGAGGGGGAGCCCCCTCCTGTTATTATATGGTTTAAGGTTCTATCTTTGTTCCTAAGAGTTCGAGAAATTTAGCCATCCACCAGGGATGGGCTGTCCAAGCAGGAGCGGTTACTATATTCCCATCTACACAAACGTTAGTAAACGTTTCGTTTACTTCGCACCAGATACCACCTGCCAGTATTATCTCAGCTTTGACCGCTGGATAAGCGGTAAGTTTCTTCCCTCTTATTACGTCGGCAGCGGTAAGAAGTTGTGGTCCATGGCATATAGCCGCGATGGGTTTATTTTTTTCGGCAAAATGTTTAACTATCTGAATAACCTTTTCGTTTAACCTTAAGTATTCAGGAGCCCTTCCTCCAGGGATGACCAGACCATCATAATCTTCGGGGTTTATCTGATCAAAGTCAGAGGTTATCCTAAAGTTGTGCCCTCTTCTTTCTACGTATGTTTGGTCACCCTCAAAATCATGGACAGCTGTTTTTACCACATCTCCTGGTTTTTTCCCAGGACAAACAGCGTCTACCTGATGTCCTACCATCTGAAGCATTTGGAAAGGCACCATGGCTTCATAATCCTCTACAAAATCTCCAACCAACATAAGAATTTTTTTTACACCCATGGTCTGACCTCCTAAGGGATTTTTAAACAAAAATAAATTTAGAAAAAACTTTTTCAAGGTCTTTGTATAAACACCTTCTAACTTTAAACCCATTTCCTATTTTAAAAATCGCAAAAAGGTTATAAAATATAAAAGATGAAGACTTTTTTTCGTTATCAGGTAAAGGAATATCTTTTTTATACAACTTTATTTTTTTTGCTCTTTAGTTTTATTATCACCCTGGTTAAAGGGATTTTTGGTCTTCAAAAACTTTTTGAACTTAACCCGTCTTTAAAAGAGGTTTTTCTATATTTTGGGCTCCTTTTTCTTCAATTAATTTCTTTTACTCTGCCTCTTGCAGCTTTTTTGGGGGTGATGTTTGCCGTTCATAGGTTTAAGGAAGAACGAGAACTCTTGGGATTTTTTAGTCTTGGTTTTAGGGTTAAAGATTTTTTAAAGCCACTTCTTTTTTTTATTTGTTTTGTTTTTTTATTGCTTTTTTTATCCTATTTTTATATGGTCCCTTATGTTAAAAAACTACAAAAAATTATGAAGTTTGAGCTTACCAAAAGGCAGTTTGAAGAGCCTTTGACAGAAAAAAAAGCGGTTCCTATAGGAGAAAGTTACGTCATCTATGTAGAAAAGACTAAAAAAGAGAAAGATGTTCAGGAGTTTGAAAGGGTTGTTTTGTTGGAAAAGGGTCTTGAGAAAAAACAGGTTTTTTTGGCAGAAAAGGGAAGGTTATACCCTAAGGAGGGGATATTTACCCTATATCAAGGAGAAGGTTTTTCCTTGTCTAAGGACAAAAGCGTTGAGGTTTTAAAGTTTGGGGAGTATCAGTTTGCTTTGGTTATAAAGGGGGTTTCTCAAGCCCTTGAATTTGGTAGAGGAGAGCTTAGTTTTGTAGAACTTAAGGACAAGCTAAAGGAGGTTAAAACAAATCGTGGACAATGGTTTAGGTATCTTACCGAGTACTGGGATAGAGTTTTTTATCCGTTAAGCGTATTTCTGGTGGTTTTTCAAGGTTTTTTAACCGCACTTTTTATAAAATCGCATAACCGGATTTTTTTATTTCTTACGGCTGTTGCCCTTTATGTGGTATTTTATGTAGGGTATCAGTTTTGTCAATCTTTAGCGGAAAACGGAAAGGTTTATCCTCCGTTAAATTTTGGGCTTTTTTATGTTTCCGTGGGTGTTTTATTGCTGATAGAGACTTGGTTTTTGTTTAAAAAGAGACATTATAGAATTTATCTATGAGACTTAAGCCTAAAATTTATCAAATCTATATTTGGCAGGAGTTTTTAAAGGTTTCGTTGGTTCTATCGTTTGTTTTTGTTGGGTTTTATCTGGTGATAGATTTTTTTGAGAAATTAGGAGATTTTTTAAAGTTCGGTAAGTCTTTTTATCTATTTCTAACCTATATTTTTTGGAAAAATTGGATTAATTTTTACGAGATTTTCCCGTTTGTATTAGGGCTTTCTGGGGTATTGACCTTGTTTTTTTGGGCGAAGACTAACGAACTGCTTGGTTTTCTTTCTTTAGGATTAGCTAAAGGGGTATTACTTTGTGAAATAGGGAAGGCTCTTTTGTTTTTTGGGGTTTTAGGTGGGGTGGTCCTTAATTTGGTCCTTCCTACGGCTACGTTTAAATCTCTTTATACCTGGGAATACAAGATTGTAGGAAAAAAGAAACAACAAGTAGTTTTTGGAGACCAGATTTTTTTGGCAGGAGAAGACTGTTATTTGGTAGCTAAGCCTCTTGAGCAAAAAGGGGAATACTTAGGAGAGATTACGGTGGTGGTGTATGATAAGGATAGAAAGGTTTCTGAGGTGGTGTGGGCAGAAAGTGGGCATTATGTTAAAGGAACCTGGGAGCTTAAGGAGGTTGTGCGACAAAAAAGGGAAAAAGACTTTGCCCCAGAGTTTTTATCTAAGGTTTCTTACCGGTTTTCTTTTGAGCCTGATACCTTAACTATAGTAAAAAAGCCGATCTATTTTCTTTCTATTCCTGAATTGATAGAAAGAGCAAGGTTTTTAGCTAAAGTCAACAGTCCTTTTGAAGAGGTTATCTCTGAGTTGTTTCTTAAGGGGCTTTATCTTTTGCTACCTTTTTTACTTGCTATTTTACCGGTTTTTGTTTTTTTAAGGTTTTATGTGCCTAACGATTGGAAAAAAGGTGCTCTTTTTAGTGTAGGAATTTTTTTTGTAAACTTGATGTATTTTTTGTTTTTTCAAACCCTTTTAAGAAAAGGTTTTATGGTTGGTATCCCTGCACTTGCAGCCTGGGGGATAGGGATGATAATCTGGTATTTTTGGCAAGGTTATCTTGTTTTTTTTAAAAAATCTGGTAAAAATTAGAGAAAATCTTGGTAATAGGGGGTTTTTATGTCTGTAGAAGAAAAGGTTATCGACATCATCGCTCAAAAACTTAATCTTTCTAAGGATCAGGTCAAGCCAGAGGCGTCTTTTATTGAAGACCTTGGTGCTGATTCTTTAGACTTAGTAGAGTTGGTTATGGCTATGGAAGAAGCCTTTGGGATGGAAGTGCCTGACGAAGACGCAGAAAAATTAAGAACCGTCCAAGATGTTATAGACTATGTAAAGTCTAAAGTAGGAAACTAAGGGGATAGAGGTTTTGTCGTGAAAAGACGAGTAGTGGTTACTGGTCTGGGGACGGTTAATCCTCTTGGCATAGGGGTTGAAGAAACCTGGAAAAACATCAAGGCAGGCAAATCTGGTATCGGAAGGATTACTAAGTTTGACCCTTCTTCCCTTCCAAGCCAGATAGCAGGAGAGGTCAAGAATTTTAAACCAGAAGAGTTTATGTCTTCAAAGTTGATATCTCGTATAGATACTTTTATTCAGTATGCCTTAGCTTCAGCTAAGATGGCTTTGGAAGACGCAGGCCTTCCTTTGCAGGACTTGGGTCCTGAAGTTGGCTCAGTGGTTGGGGTTGGGATGGGTGGTGTAGGACAGGTTGAATATTATACTAAGATTTTTGATGAAAAAGGTTATAAGAGGGTAAGTCCTTTTTTTATTCCGATGATTATTCCCAACATGGCAGCAGGGCAGATAGCCATCAACTTTGGGGCCAAAGGTCCCAATCTTGCGGTATGCACGGCTTGTGCGGCAGGTAATCATGCTATAGGAGAGGCCTATCGATTGATAAGAGAAGGACTTGCAAACATCATGATCTGCGGTGGAACAGAAAGTATGATAACACCTTTAACCATAGCCGGTTTTTCGGTTATAAAGGCGCTTTCTACCAGAAACGACGAACCTGAAAAGGCTTCTCGTCCTTTTGATGAGAAAAGAGACGGGTTTGTGATAGCAGAAGGATGTGGCATTTTGATTCTTGAAGAACTTGAACATGCCTTAAAAAGAGGGGCTAAAATATATGCAGAGTTGATAGGCTACGGTTTTAATGCAGATGCCTATCATATGACCGCACCTGCTCCAGACGGAGAAGGAGCGGCAAGGTGTATGGAACTTGCGTTAAAAGATGCAGGGATTTCTCCTCAAGAGGTTGATTATATCAACGCCCATGGCACAAGCACCCCTCTTAACGATGTGGCAGAGACTAAAGCCATTAAGACAGTTTTTGGGGAGCATGCGTATAAGTTGATGGTGTCTTCTACCAAGTCTATGACCGGACATCTTCTTGGTGGTGCTGGTGGGCTTGAAGCGGTTTTAACAGTTATGGCCATCTATGATGGTGTGGTACCTCCTACGATAAATTTAGAGACCCCAGACCCAGAATGCGACCTCGATTATGTGCCCAATCAGGCAAGAAAGGTAGACATCAAGATAGCCATGTCAAACGCCTTTGGTTTTGGAGGCACCAACGCTACGTTGGTGTTTAAAAAATGGGAGGGCAAATAATTTATGAAAATTGTGATAGCTTCAGACCATGCAGGATATTTTCTTAAAGAAAAAATAAAGGATTTTTTGGTCAAAGAGGGGTATGAGATAGTAGATGTAGGTTGTTATTCTCACGTAGCGGTTGATTATCCTGAATATGGGGTTAAGGCTGTAGAAAAGATTTTACAAGGAGACGTAGAAAGAGGTATTCTTATCTGTGGTACAGGGATAGGGATGAGTATCGTAGCTAATAGATTTGCAGGAATAAGAGCGGCTCTATGTCATGAGCCTTTTTCAGCTAAGATGGCAAGACTTCATAACAACGCCAACGTACTTGTGCTTGGCGGAAGGATGATCGGAGACGGGATGGCGGTAGAGATAGTTAAAACCTTTCTGGAAACACCTTTTGAAGGAGGGAGGCACGAGCGTAGGCTCGAACTAATAGAAAAACTTAAAAACTTTAGATGAATGTAATTGGTATAGGAGTAGATTTAGTATATTTACCTAAAATTAAAAGAATTTATTCTATTTATCAAAACCGGTTTTTAGTTAAAGTTTTTCATCCTAAAGAGGTTTCTCTTGCCCTAAAACGCAAAGAACCCTCTGTCTATTTAGCTTCTTCTTTTGCTGCCAAAGAGGCCTTTTATAAGGCTTTAGGGGGTTATCAACCTTTTATCTGGAAGGAAATAAGTCTACTTAGAGACCTAAACTCAGGAAAACCTTTGATAGAAATAGAAGGTAGGGCTTTAGAGGTGTTTAAAAAAAGAGGAGGAAAGGAATGTTGGGTTAGCCTTTCTCATGAAAAGGATTATGTGGTATGCATGTTGGTAATAACCGGATGTGAGGAGGAGTTGGTATGCAGGTAGTAAAGGCCTCTGAGATGAAGGAACTCGATAGATGGTTTATCCAGGAGGTAGGGCTTCCTGCCGAGGTTTTGATGGAAAGAGCAGGGTTGGCTGTGGCTGAAGCCATTCAAGAAGCCTACCCGGTTGATAACTTTTCCCATGTTTTAGTGGTTTGTGGACCTGGAAATAATGGCGGAGATGGAATGGTATGTGCAAGATATCTTGCTAACTTTGGATATGAAGTAGAGGTGGTCTTGGTTTCAGGAAAAGAAACCTATCAGGGAGAGGCCTTGACCAACCTTAAGGTACTTGAGAATTTAGGTTTTATGCCTGAAGAGGTAGGTTATATCGTTGAGTTTAGAAAGATTCTTTATGATTTTTCTCCTGAAATAATAGTAGACGCTATTTTTGGGACAGGACTAAAAAGGCCTATCGAAGGCAACTTAGCTATCATGGTAGAAGAGATCAATTTTTATAGGAAGAATAGAGGATGTAAGGTAGTAGCGGTAGACATGCCTTCTGGAGTTTGTGCTGATACAGGTCAAGTGCTGGGAACAGCGGTTAAGGCCGACCTTACGGTTACCTTTGAGCTTCCCAAGGTAGGGCAGTTTGTCTATCCGGGTAAGGAGCATGTAGGCATCCTTAAAGTTTGTCCTATAGGTTTTTTTAAACCATTGTTAGAAAAAAAAGGACCAAAAAGGTATCTTATCGATTTAAACTGGGCTAAAAAAGTTTTTAAACCAAGAAAGGGCTATACCCATAAAGGGCTTTTTGGCCATCTGCTTGTCTTAGCAGGAAGCAAGGGAAAAAGCGGGGCTGGATTACTTTCTGCGATAGGAGCTTTAAGAGGCGGGGCTGGGCTGGTAACCTTAGCCTCTACTAAAAGTCTTCAACCGGTATATGCATCTATGTTGCCTGAGGTCCTAACCTCAGGTCTTGAGGAAAACCAAAGAGGAGAGGTTAGCTATACAAACCTTGAGTATTTAGTCAGTCTTTGCGAAAATAAAACTGCATTAGTAATCGGTCCTGGACTTGGGTTAAGTGAAGAGGTAAAAAAGCTTTTTTGGGGATTATTAGAGAAGGTCGTGGTTCCTGTGGTGATAGATGCAGACGGTCTAACCATAGCTTCTGAAAACCCAGAAAGACTTAAAGAGATTTCTTGTCCAAAGATACTTACTCCTCATCCTGGTGAGGCAGAAAGGCTGCTTAAGGTATCTAAAAAGGAAATCTTAAGAGACCCCCTTTCTTCGGCTAAGAGGCTTTCTGAAATAACAGGAGCGGTGGTGGTGCTAAAAGGTCCTCATACGGTAATTTCCTCCCCAGACGGAAGGGAAGGTATTTCAGTAGTTGATGTTCCTGGTCTTTCTCAGGGAGGCACTGGAGATGTGCTTTCTGGGTTGATAGGGGCATTGCTTGCCCAGAGGTATGAAATTTTTGAGGCAGCTTGCTTAGGGGTGTTTTTACACGGATGGGCAGGAAATAGACTTTCTTCTGAGAAAGGACCTTTTGGTTATTTAGCTTCAGAGGTAGCTCACAAAATTCCAGAAGTTTTAAAGGAGATAAGTTATGATAGACCTTAGAAGGTTTCCACGGTGTCCTACCAGGCTTAAAGCTTATTTTCCTGGGGATGAAGATGTTTATGAGGTAGTTAACATTTCTTACAAAGGTTGTTTTGTTCGTGGGAAAAAAAACATTTCTGTAAGGAAGATGGTTTTCTTCGAGATAGAAATCCCAGAAATAGGGGTAATTCCTGTATATGGGTTGGTGGTTCATCATGGCACTGAAAAAGAGCCAGGTTTGGGTATAGAGATATTAGAGATAGAAAGACAACTCCTGCCTGTTTGGAATTACTATCTTAAGGCGCTTTTAAACATAGAAGAAGCCAAAAAGGTTTATCAGAAATACTTAGAAACCGCTAAAGAACTCCAGGAAAATTCTTCTGAGAAGGATTGATGTCGTCCTTTTGGGTGGTTGTAGTCTTAGGGATTTTTGGTTTAGTTTTAGGTAGTTTTTTTAATGTGGTTATCTATCGCTGGTCTGAAGGTTTGTCCATAATAAGTCCTATTAGGTCCTATTGCCCTGTTTGTAAAACCGAGCTTAAGTGGTACTACAACATTCCGATTTTGTCTTATGTTTTTTTAAAAGGAAGATGTGCTTACTGTAAAACCCCTATCTCTTTAAGATATCCTTTGGTAGAGCTATTAACCGCCCTTATAGGGATAACTATTTATTTTAAGTTTAAGCCTGTTTATGGGTGGGCAACCTTTTGGGTTTTTTGGTTTTTTTTGTGTATGCTTTTGGTAATAAGCTTTATAGACTTAAGGATTAAAGAAATACCAGACCGGCTTAGTTTGGGGTTGATGTTAATAGGGGTGGTAGCCTCTTTGTTAGGGTTAAATCCTTGGGTTGGGTTCGAAGAAAGTTTAGTATCTATGTTGGCTGGGATAGGGCTTCTTTTTTTGATCAACGAAGTTTATTATCATTTGGCTAAGCGAGACGGCCTTGGTATGGGTGATTTTAAGCTGATGGGTGGTATAGGTGCCTTTTTAGGTTATAAAAGTTTTTACTGGGTACTTTTGATAGCTTCTTTCTCAGGGATACTAATTTTCTTGTTAGTGGTTTTTTGGTATAGGTTCAAAGGGGTTTATAAGGATTTAGACCTAAAAACAGAGATTCCGTTTGGGCCCTTTTTAGCCTTTGGGGCTGCTTTTTATACCTTTTTCTTAGAGTGGTTGTCTCTCCTTTTCTTCTAAAGCATTTCTTTGAACAGGCAGTTTGATGATAATCGAGGTGCCCTTTTCTTCTTTTTTGCAGAGGTTGATGTATCCTTTATGTAGGTTGATGATAGAATATACCATGATAAGACCTGTACCTAAGTCTTTTAAACTTAAAAGGTCTCCTTGGTTTATCTTCTCTGTAATTTCCCAAGGTACACCTTCTCCGGTGTCTTCTATTTTAATAAGTATCCAGTCTTTTTCTCGGTTGATAGAAACAAAGATTTCTCCTTTTTCATGCATAGCCTTGATGGAGTTATCTAAGAGATTAACCCAAACGCGTTTTAACTGAAAATGGTCAAAAAGGCACTGTCCCTCGTCCTCTACTTTAAGATGAAATTTTACTTCAGGATAGGCGATTTCATAAAGAGAAACCACCTCTAAGATGCTTTCTAAAATAGTACCCTTCTCTAAGTTAAGTACAGGATTTTTGGTAAAATAATGAAAATCCGTAGCCAGTTTGCGTAGTTCTTCTATGTACTTTTCTATGATGTTGGTGGTGCGCAGCAAAACCTCTTTTTTTTCTCCTTCTAAAGTTTTTTCAAGCTGTCTTTTTAATCTTTCTACCGAAAGTTTAATAGGGGTTAAAGGATTTTTTATCTCATGGGATACCCTTAAGGCTACCTCTTTCCAGAAAGAAAGCCTTTTTAGACGCTCCTTTTCTTCTAAGTTTTCAAAGATTAATAGATATTCAAGGTTTTTTAGAAACTCCAGCTTAAGAAGGGTAATCCCTAAGCTAACTTCTTTTTCTTCTTTAGACCAAGAAAGGGTGGTGTAAAAAGGTTTAGTAAGGTCTATTTGGGATAAAAGGGTAGGAAGGTTAAGTCTTTCTATTAGTTCTTCGAGGGTTGAGAAACCATAGATTTCTATTAACCTTTTAAGGTTTTGGTTGGAAAATTTGACTTTTAGGTCAGGGGTAAGGACTAAAATCCCTACAGGTAAATGGTCAAGCACAGAGAGTAGATAACGGTTGTAATTTTGTACCTCCTCTTCATATTCTTTAATTTTTTTAGTCATTTCATTAAAGGCTTTTATAAGCCTTCCGACTTCATCGTCTGAAGGGGCGTTGACTTTAATCTCTTCAAGATTAAAATCTTTTTTAGAAATTTTTTGAGCAGCCACCACCAAGTTTTGCAAAGGTTCTGTTAGGTTCCTTCCTATTTTACTTCCTACCCATACTCCTACAAACACTACCAAAAGAAGGACCAGTGTTCCTGCAGCCATCAAAAATTGTTTAAAAGTTTTAAAATATCTTTTTTCTACTATTTCTTTTTCTCCTGTAAAGTCTTCTATTTTTAAAAATTTACCGATGGCTAATAAAAGGGGTTTGCCTGTTTGGTCATAAAAAGGTATAAAGACCCTTAGATAAGGGTTTGAATTAACCAAGGAGACTTCAGAAAGAGGACCTTGAGAGGCTTTTAGTTTCTCTAAAAAAGAAGGGGCGATACCGATTTTTTGGGAAATCTCAGAGGAATAGGTTTTTTTTACCAGGGTGCCTTTCCAGTCAAAAACCTCTATTGAGTCTACCCGCATAAAATAACGATACCTTTCTCTTAAGACCGAACTTTTGATTTCTTCGGTTTGGGTAAGATATTCTTGGATAATTTTTTGTCCTTTAGAAAGAAGGTCTCTTTCGATGTCTTTAATATAGTCTTCAGGTTTTAAGATAACGGTTAAAACCTTTTCTTCTAAGAATTCTTTAAGCCAGTAATCTAAGGTTTTCTTAAAGAAAAAGAAACTACCAAGCACCAACACCAAAGAGGGAAATACAATCGAAATGAAATAGATAAGAAAGAGTTTTATTTTTAAGCTTTTAGAAATTTTTTTTATTCGGATTTCATAAAAAATTTTGATGATATACCGAAAAATGAAGTAGAGGAGAAGAAGGATTAATATGAGGTTTATTTGAAACAGAAGAAAAAGAATAAGGTTCTTTTGAGTAAGGGTAAAAAAGGAAAAGTCAAAGAGATTAAACTCAATCCATAAGGAAAAAAATAGCCCGACTAAAAGTCCTATAAATATCTTATGTTTTTTTAAAAAATCTTTAATTTTGGTTACTAATCTCATCGAGAGAAAAGATTTTTTCTGCTTTTAGACGTATTTTTCGTTCTTTTTTTGTAAATCTTAGGTCTTTAGAAAGGTGGGTTTGATAGCTAATCTCTAAATTAGTTTTGAGATAAAGGGTTGAAAGGTTGTTTTTAACCTGAAACCTTAGAGGATAGGAGTCTAAAGAAAGGATTTGAAGGACAAGTTCCTCTGGGCTTTCAAAACTTTTCAGTCCAAAGTTGTCTTCTAAAAAATAAAGGTTTACTTCTGGGTCATAATAAAGTTTTTGCGTGTATAATTCTTTATGGATAAGCACATCACTTAAAAGAAAACGTTTTTTGAAAAACTCAAAGGAAAAGTTCAGGTAAACAGGATGTTTTTGCTCTTTTAAAGCAAGAACTATTTCTTGAACTGGAAAATTTTTAAAAAAAAGACTTAGAATAAGTTGACTGTGGGATCGGTATATTTTGGCTTGTTTTATCTCTAAAGCCAGAGAAGAACTAAAAAAGAGAAAAAACAAAAAAAGGCTTAAGCAAAGTTTTTTCATAGGTCTAAATCATATCGGGCATGTTTTCTTACGATTTCTTTTTGAGTAAAAAGGACTTCGTAGTCCTTAATCTCAAACTCTTCTGCAATACCTTTAATCATAGACAAAACCTCTTCTCTTGATTTTCCGTGGACCATGGTATATAGATTGTATGGCCAGTCTGGATAGGTTTTACGTAGGTAGCAGTGGGATATATAAGGCCTTTGAGCCAAAAGTTTTCCTATCTCTTCTGCCTTTTCTTCATCTACCTTCCAGGCAACCATCGCATTCCCTTCTATGCCTGCAAGGTTGTGTCTTAAGGTTATGCCAAGCCTGGTGATAACTTTCTTTTTAAAAAGGCTTTTTATTACCTCAAGGACCTCTTCTTGAGAAAGATGGTGTTTTTTAGCTATTTCTAAAAAGGGTTTCTCACAAAAAGGAAGCCCTTTTATTAAATCTTTTAAAACCAGCCATTCTTTTTCAGACAAAACTTCTTTTTTCAAAGGAAAAATACCTTTTTTGTTTTTTAAGATAGCATCTAACTACAATTTTTCAACCAGAGCCTTATATAGGGTGTTTACAAGTTTAAAAGGTCATGTTTAGATCCCTAATCTGAAAGGAGGCCTTAGACTACCTTTTAAGCTCTTGGTCTAAGTTATAGTGATGCCTTGAGGCCCATAACCCTTTTAAGTTTAAGAATAAACTAAGCGATAGGCATTGAAGATAATCTTAGTTATGAGGGGGTATGTTAAGTTTTTAGGAAAAGAAGAGTTTTATAAATCAGAAAAATAGAAGGACTTAATCAATGAGAATAACAAGATTTTTGGGTTAGTTGCTATGGGAGATGATGCAGAAGAAGGGTTGAGACAGAAGTTTTCTCGGGCTTGAGTAGAAATTTTTGTAAATTCCTGGCTTGACATCTTTAAATTTGTTATTATATTATAAATCAATTGATAAGATCGCGGGGTGGAGCAGTCTGGTAGCTCGTCGGGCTCATAACCCGAAGGTCGTGGGTTCAAATCCCACCCCCGCAACCAATTTGCTTCTCTATCTTAAATAATCTTTTTTGAGGTTAAAAGCCTTACATAAAATCTCTTTCGGGAGTAAACTTTTTAAGAGGATTAAAAAGTGAAAAACTTAGAGCGTATTAAAAGGCAAATCTTAAGAACCTTGGCTAAAGATAAGGCTTCTTTTTGGGAGTTGGTAAATTATCAAGATGCCCATTTGGTAGATTTTTTAGAGGCGATAAAGCAACTTCTTGAAGACGGAACAATAAAGTATGAAAAACCTTATTTTTATCTTGCAGTAGGTAGTTTACAAATTTTACCTTATCAAAGTCCAGGATGTCTTTTTTGCTCTCCTTTTGAACAAAATCCTTTTTGGAAACAAATTTTAGAAAGGTTTATAGAGATCACTAAAGACCGTCCTTTACCGACAAGCGACTTTGATCAAGGGTTTATTTTCCCAAAAGATACGGTTAAAAGGACTGCTTTTATATATGAAAGGGGAGACCTTGAAGGTGCTGAGGTTTTTATTTTAGGGGATGACGACTTGATATCTTTAAGTATGGCTCTTACTAAATTACCAAAAAAAATAGTGGTAGTAGAAATAGACGAAAGGATTAATCAATTTATTAAAGAAAAGGCTCAACTTATCGGTTATTCAAACATAGAAGTTTACAGTTACAACGTGATAGAAAAGCTCCCTTCGGAGCTTTATCAAAAGTTTGATGTTTTTGTTACTGATCCAGTAGAAACCCAAAAAGGTTTAAAGCTCTTTGTTTACAGATGTATTCAGGCCTTAAAAGGGGAGGGATCTGCTGGTTATATAGGTTTTACTCACCGAGAGGCCTCTTTGAATAAGTGGTATGATTTTCAGAGGTTTATTTTAGATTCAGGGTTTGTGTTAACCGATATTCTAAGGGATTTTACTACTTATCCTGAAGAGGAAAATCAATGGGAAGATTTTTATAGAACCTATAGGATTATGAAAGAGTTTGATCTGTCGATGCCTGATGTGGACTGGTATAAATCTTGTTTTATCAGGTTTGAGGCGGTAGAGAAACCTAAGGTTTTAAACATAGAAGTTCCTTCCAACGTTGAAGAGCTTTATTTTGACGATGAATCTTGGGCTACACCTTTACCTTCTTATTTAGAAAAAAACATCAAAGAGGGATAAGGCCATGGCTTACAGCACATCAGACTTTAAGAGAGGTTTAAAAATAGAGTGGGATGGAAAGCCATATGAAATTTTAGAGTTTCAGCATGTAAAGGTTTCTAAAAATCAGCCTACGGTTAGAACCAGATTAAAAGATTTAACCACCGGTAGGGTTTTTGAGGTTAACTTTCGTGCAGGAGAAAAGTTTGAAAAACCTGACCTTCAAGAAAAAGAGATGCAGTTTTTGTATAAAGAAAAGGGACAGTATGTATTTATGGATTTAGAAGATTACGACCAAGTTTATGTTAGAGAAGAAGAAGTAGGAGAAGCAGGCAAGTTTTTAAAGGAAAATTTAACCGTTTACATCATCTATTACCGTGGAAAGGTTATAGGGATAGACCTTCCTAACATCGTGGAGTTAGAGGTAGTGGAAACCGAGCCAGGGGTTAGAGGAGACACCGTAGGTTCTGCTACTAAACCAGCTACCCTTGAGACCGGGGCAGTCATACAGGTGCCACTTTTTATTAATAAAGGAGACCGGATTAAAGTAGATACTAGAACAGGAGAATACCTCGAGAGGGCTGGTTAAGTTGGTTACCCTTAAAAAATTGCAACAGTTTAAGGAATATTTAGAAAGTGGTGCCTTTATAGAAGATTTTGAAATGCGGCCTAAGGATGGCCAAGAAGAGATGTTAGATATGATAGAGACTATTTTTCAAATTTGTGAGATAGCAGACGAGGTTATCACCAAACATTTTTACAGAAAATGGGGAGAAGAGGTTTTCAAAAAAACTTCTGAATAAAGAATGGTTTATTTTATCAGGGCAAGAAGCTATTTTAAGTATGTCCAAGACCTTTTAAAAGACTTACATCTTTATAAAACCAAACCAGAGGAGTTTAGAAAAAAGGCTCGAGAAATCTTCCAAACAGGGCTTAAAGCCCTCTGGTCCCTCTCTCAAATAACCCCTCCAGACCATCCACCCTCTTTTCAAGAAATTTGGCAAAAGGCCTTAGAATCAGTCGATCCTGAAGACCAAGAGGTGCTTTTAGAGGCTAAAAAGATAGTCTTTTCCGAAGATAAAGAAATAGACGAAGTTTTTAACACCTTAAAAAACTTTTCTTCAGTCATCCAAAAAACCCTAAAACCCATCCTTTAGTCAGGTTTTGTATTTTTATCTTGTTTTTTGGTGGTTATGTATTATTAATTCATGTATGAAAAAATTATTATTTTATAAGTCTTATGGTGTTATTTTAGGGTTGATTTTTTGGGGTTGGATTTTAGGGATAGGGGTTCTTTATAATAACTTTTCATCACAAAAACAGACTATTCTTGAAAACAATTTAAACGACCGTATTGTCATGTATAATTCTACGATTAATTCTATAAAAAGGCTAACCCAACTTTATGTTACAGGGATAGTAGCGTCTCAAAGTATACAAAACCTTTTTAAAAGTTATAAAGGAGATGAAGAAGTCTTAAGAAATAGGCTTTACCAGTTTCTTTTACCTTTTATTCAGAAATTTCCTGATTTAGGGTTAGACTTGCATTTTCACACCTCTGATGGAAGAAGTCTTTTAAGGATCTATAATCCTTCTGTTTATGGAGACGACCTTACGAGGGAGAGAGAGGATTTAAGATATGTGATGAAACATAAAAGACCGGTTTTTGGGTTTGCATCAGGAAAGGTTTTAAGTGGGTTTAGATACACCGTGCCTTTGATGGATGAGAAGGAAGAATATTTAGGAAGTGCAGATTTTGTGGTTTCGGTTGGCCATTTTGAAAGGTTGGTCAAAGAACTGAGTCCAGACCTATGTTGTAGGTTTATTTTTAAGAAAAAAGAAACGGTAGACAAACTTTTAGAACCTTATAAAAAGCAGTTTTCTCTAAGTTTTTTAGGGGAGGATTGGGTAGAATACCAAGCAAGTTCAAAAAATGAAATCTTTTATAAAGATATTCTAAAAAAGTTATCTCAAGAACCGGCTTTTAAAAAGGCTTTGTATTTAGAAAAAAATCAGGTTTTTGAGTTTAGGCCTAAAAAGGGAGAGGTTTATGAGGTAGTTCTTATTCCTATTACGGACTTTAAGGGGGATACGGTAGGGTTTTTGTTGAATATAAGGCAAGCAAAAGAGCTTGAAGCCTTATATAAAGATTTTTATAAAAACTTCTGGGGGTATACCTTTTTATTGATTTTGATACTGCTTGTTTCTTTTTATACCAATAAGAAGGCAAGGGAGGTATTCTTAGAAAGAAAAAGATTAAACGTGGTTCTTAATTTTATGGAAATCTCGGTTTATACGGTAAAGGATTTTAAAATTACCCTGGTTAATCCTAAACTTCTTAAACTTTTAGGTTATTCGGAAAAGGAGTTGATAGGGAAAAGGGACCATGAGGTTTTTGTAGAGCTGTTAGAACATAAATGTTTGATATGTGAGGCTATAGCTAAGGGAGAGGACTGGGAAGGTGATTTGGTTTTGAAGAGGAAGGACGGTAGTTATTTGATAGCCAACGTTAAGGTGTCTCAGGTAAAAGATGAATCAGGAAAGGTTATAGAGTCTATCGTTTGTTTTTGGGATATAACTTTAAGGAAAAAGTTGGAAGACGCACTTTATTTAGAATCTATTACCGACCCACTTACCAAGTTGTTTAATCGAAGGTTTGTGTCTACTGTGTTAGAAAGTCTTAAACAAAAAGCTGAGGAAACCAAACAACCTTTTTCTGTGATAATGATAGACATAGACAATTTTAAGAGGGTAAACGACATCTATGGTCATGATGTAGGGGATGAGGTTTTAAAAGCTTTGGCTGAGACTTTTAAAAATAACCTTAGGGAACAAGATGTAGTTGGCCGTTGGGGGGGAGAAGAGTTTATCGTAGTTTTACCAGAAACAGACCTGAAAAACGCCGTGATGGTAGCAGAAAAATTAAGAACCGCGGTAGAAGAATTAGAGATAGGGGTTAATAAGATTAAAGTTACCATAAGCTTAGGGGTAAGTGAGTACCTTTTAACCGAAGAGGTTTCAGAACTAATTAAAAGGGCAGACTCAGCCCTTTATTTGGCTAAAAGGTCAGGGAAAAATTGCGTAAAAATTGAAACATGATATTATATAAGACATGGACCAAGAAAGAATTAAAGTTTATTTAGAAGTGCTTGCTTGCCCTAAGTGCAAAGGCGATTTAGAGTTTTTAAACTTTAAAGACAAAGAAGGGTTTTATTGTAAGGTTTGCAAGCTTTTTTATCCGGTAATAGAGGACATTCCGGTGATGTTGGTTGAAGAGGCTTTAAAAATAGAAAACTTAACCTCTTGACATGAGTCATCCAAGACAACCTGCTCCTGTTTGTTTTTTTATAGCTTTAACCACTCAAGACCTTTTTTTGGGAGAACAAGCTCTTACTCATTTGACCTCGCATCTGGGACCGATGTTTTTTTCTTCTGAACCCTTTGATTTTTCTTCTTTTACCTCTTATTACGAAAAAGAGATGGGAAAAGACTTGAAAAAAAGATTTTATTTTTTTGAAAACCTAAAAAGCCCTGATTTTTTGGTAGATTTAAAACACCTTTGTTATCAAATAGAGCTTAGTTATACTACTGAGTCTGGGAAAAGGAGTATAAACCTTGACCCAGGGTATATAGAGCTTTCTAAGGTAGTGCTTTCAACCTTTAAAGACTATGCCCATAGGGTTTACTTAGGTCGAAGTGTTTTTGCTGAGGTGACGTTGATTTATAGAGATAAAAGTTTCGTGCCTCTTCCTTGGACCTATCCAGATTATCAGGCTTTTATCCCGGTTTTTAACCAGGCAAGAGATGTTTATAAGGAGTTAAGAAAGAGAAAAGGATGTTGATAGACCCTTTTGGAAGAAAGATAGAATACCTTAGGATATCGGTAACCGACAAATGTAATTTCAGGTGTATCTATTGCTTTACTCATAAAAATTGGAAATGGTTACCCCATCAGGAAATACTTAGGTTGGAAGAGATAGAAGAGGTGGTAAGGGTAGGGGCTAAGCTTGGGGTTAAAAGGGTAAGACTTACTGGGGGAGAACCTTTGATTAGAAAAAACATAGAAGTTTTAGTAGAAAGGATTGCTTCTATAACCGGGATAGAAGATTTAAGCCTTACGACAAACGGATATTTTCTTGAGGAGTTAGGAGAAAAGCTTAAAAAAGCAGGTTTAAAAAGGTTAAACCTTAGTTTAGATACCCTTAATCCAGAAAAGTTTCGAAAAATTACAGGGGTTGATGGTTTTGAAAAGGTGATAAGAAGTTTAGACTTAGCTTTAGAACTTGGTTTTTCACCGGTTAAGGTTAACGTGGTGGTTATAAGAGGATTCAACGACGAAGAGGTTTTAGACTTAGCTAAGCTAACCATAGAAAAGCCCATAGAGGTAAGGTTTATTGAATTTATGCCTATAGGTGGAAATTCTCTTTGGGATGAGAGCCATATAGTAGAGGTGGTAGAGATTAAAAAGATTTTAGAGGCATACCAACCACTTTTACCTGCTAATTCGGTAGGAGGGGGGCCTGCAAAGGTTTTTAGATGGAAGGGTGCTAAAGGGAAAATAGGACTTATTTCACCAATTTCTGAGCATTTTTGTCATAGATGCAACCGATTTAGGATTACGGCTGATGGTAGGTTAAGGACTTGTCTTTTTTCAGACTTTGAGATAAACTTAAAAACCGCTTTAAGGGAAAAAAAGGTTTCATTAGAGGAGCTTTTTATTCAAGCTCTAAAGGTAAAGCCTGAAAGGCATAATCTAAACTCTACTTTAAAACCTATGAGAGCTATCGGAGGTTAGATGGAAAATAAAGAAGTTCAAGTTTGGTTGAGTGCTGGGACTTTAAAACAGGGATATCCTGATATGGCAGTAAAACTTACTAAGCCCCTTTCTAAAGGTACCTATGTGCTGGCAGAGATGCCCGACGGAAGAAACGAAGTTTTGCTACTTACCGAAGTTTCTTACAAGATTCCTTTTGATGTAGAAGGAATACCTGTGGTTTTGCGAAAGGCTACTTTAAAAGAAATCAGGGAGTTTGAAAAAAAATTAGAAATAGAAGAAAAGGGTAGGGAGTTTTGTCTTCAGTTTGCTAAGGAACTTGGACTTGAGATGAAGTTGGTTAGGGTAGATTGTTTTTTTGACCGAAGCAAAATCATATTTTTTTATACCGCAGATGGGAGGATTGATTTTAGACAGTTGGTAAAGGAGTTAGCCAGAGCTTTAAGGATGAGAATAGAAATGAGGCAGATAGGGGTAAGAAATGAAACCGCCCTTTTGGGAGGTATAGGATATTGTGGAAAGGAGTTTTGTTGTGCTAAGTTTTTAAAATCCTTTGTACCCCTTTCTATCAAGTTTGCCAAAGAACAAGGTCTTATCCTTGACCCTAACAAGATATCTGGTCCTTGTGGAAGGTTATTATGTTGTCTTAGTTATGAGATGGAAGTTTATCGGGAATTTTTAGATAACCTTCCTAAATTGGGAAGTAAAATCAAGATTAACGAGGAATCCTATCGTGTAGTAAAGTACCATCTTTTTCAAAAGTTGGTTTATTTAGAAACAAAAGATGGACAACTGATTACTGTGCCGGTTGAAGATTTAAAGTCTTATATTGTCGAGCATACCGAAGATTTTATCCCTGAAGGTCAACTTAAGACCCTTGAAGAGGAGGAGGCTTGATGCTTATCTATCTTACTACCCCGATTTATTATGTAAACTCCTTTCCCCATTTAGGTCATGCTTATACCACCTTGTTAGTAGATGGGTTTGCCAGGTTTTACAGACTTAAAAATTGGCAGGTTTTTTTCCTTACAGGAACAGATGAGCACGGAGACAAAATTCAAAAAACCGCAAAAGATAAAGGTCTTTCCCCTCAGGCTTTAGTAGATGAAATAAGCCAAATTTTTAAAACAACTTGGGATTATTTTGGGGTTTCTTATAATCGGTTTATTAGAACTACCGAAGAAAAACATAAAAAGGTAGTGCAAGCAGTCCTTCAGCAGCTTTACGAAAAAGGAGAAATCTATCAAGACGAATATGAAGGACTTTATTGCGTAGGTTGTGAAAGATTTTTAACCGCTAAAGAACTTGACGAACAAGGAAGGTGTAGGGACCATCAAAAAACCCCTGAATTGATTAGAGAAAAAAACTACTTTTTTAATTTAGAAAAATATCGCACCTGGCTAAAAGAGTATATTCTGCAAAATGAGCTTATTTATCCTCAATTTTATCGAGAAGAAGTGCTTAACATGTTAGAGGAAGAGCTACCTCCGCTTTGTATCTCTCGTCCCAAAAAAAGGCTTGAGTGGGGTATTGAACTTCCTTTTGATAAAGATTATGTAACCTATGTATGGTTTGATGCCCTTTTAAACTATTTAACAGGAATAGGGTATCCAGAAGACCCAAAATGGGAGGGTTGGTGGAAAGAGGCCCATCATTTTATAGCTAAAGACATCTTGAAACCTCATGCGGTTTATTGGCCTATTATGTTAAAAGCTTTAGGCCTACCGGTATACAAAAAACTTTTGGTGCATGGCTATTGGTTGGTTGATAAGCTAAAGATGTCTAAGTCATTGGGAAACATCGTAGACCCGATTACTTTAAGTAAAACCTATGGTAAAGACCGACTAAGATATTTTTTGTTTAGAGAAATGGCCTTTGGTTATGACGCAGAGTTTAGTTTGGAATCCTTTATAACCAGGATAAACGCGGACCTTGCTAATGATTACGGAAACCTTATTTACCGTACCTTAAACCTAACGGAAAAATACTTTAAATCTCAAATTCCTCCTTTAAGTGAGATTAAAGAGGAAGACCAAGCCTACTTAGACTTAGTAAAAAGAGCTTTAGAGGAATATCACCAACTTTTTGCTGAGCTTCAGTTTCATCGCGCTTTAGAAAGGTTGTGGGAGGCAATCAGAGAAGGAAACGTTTACATAGACAGACAGGCCCCGTGGAGTCTTATTAAAAAAGGAGAACTAAACAGGGCAGGAACGGTGCTTAGGATTTTGCTTGAGGTTATTAAAAGTTTTGCTATAGCCCTTTCTCCGATAATGCCTGAAACTTCATCGGTTTTACTCCAAAACCTTTCTTATAAAGGCCCCTTAACTTGGGAAGAGGTTTTTAACTTTAAGGGATTAAAAGAAGGGACAGAAGCTAAAAAAGGTAGTCCTCTTTTTCCAAGAATAGAAGAAAAGCCAAAGGAGGAAACGGTGTCAGAGCAAAAAACCGAAGAGAAGAGTTTTATTTCCATAGAGGAGTTCAAAAAACTTGACTTAAGGGTAGGAAAAATAGTGGCTGCAGAAAAAATTCCTAATACAGATAAGCTTTTAAAATTGGAGGTTCTCTGCCCAGAAAAAAGACAGATCGTTTCAGGAATAGCTCAATATTATAAACCAGAAGAGTTGATAGGAAAAGAAGTAGTCATTATAGCCAACCTAAAGCCATCTAAAATAAAAGGAGTTCTTTCTGAAGGAATGCTCCTTGCAGCTAAGGATGATAAAGGGCTATGCTTGGTTGCCCCTGAGAAAGAAATAGCCCCAGGGGCTAAAGTAAGTTAAATTTTTAAAATTATCCTGGAGGCCAACCCATACCTCTACCGGCAAGCACATGAAAATGCAGATGAAACACCGTCTGTCCTGCCTCTTCTTTACAGTTTACTACTACCCTGTATCCCCTTTCAGCAAACCCTAAATCCTTAGCGATTTGATTGATAACCAGATATATGTGCCCTATCAGTTCTTTATCCTCTTCGGTGAGTTCTAACAAAGTAGAAAGATGTTTTTTTGGAATTACTAATATATGATAAGGGGCTTGAGGGTTGATGTCATGAAAGGCTATCACCTTTTCGTCTTCATACACCACCTTAGCAGGTATCTCTTGAGTAGCTATTTTACAGAAAATACAACTCATATTCCCTCCCTCTAAACAAGGGTTTTTTAAAAAAATTTATAAAACTTTTGTCTTAAAAATCAAGGGCTAATGGGGCAATTTTTCTATGTTGGTCTCTCCTGTATTTCCTGAATTAGTGTTTTCTAAGGGCTTAAGCACAAAGAGTAGTTGCCCTTCTTCTACCATTTGATTAAGTTTCACACAAATTTCTACGATTTGGGCGTCAAAGGGTGCTAAAACAGGGTTTTCCATTTTCATCGATTCTAAGTTAGCGATTTCTTCTCCTTTATGGACGATGTCTCCTACCTTAAGCGTTCCTCTTTTTGGATTACCTATCCTCCAAACTGTTCCGCTGATAGGTGCTCCTATTTCATCAGGTCTTACTGCCTTTTTGACCTCTTCTTTTTTAGCTCTTGGGGTTTTCACCTCAAACACCCTGGTTTTATTGTTTACCTTTAAGACTACATGTATTACACCGTCGTTTTCGACACCTATAGAGACTAATTCTATGCAATAGGGTTTTCCTTCATAGATAAATTCAACTTTATCTCCTGGTTTTTTGAGCCCTTCTCTCCATACTCTGGTAGGAAGAACTAAAGGAGCATCTCCGTATTTTTCTCTAAATCTTATAAAATCTAAAGCATCTTTAGGGTGCATCAGATATAGGATAAACTCTTCTTCAGTAGCCTTTCTCCCAAGTTCATTTTCTAAATTTTTTCTTAAAGCTTCTATGTCTTCGTCAGGAATAGCCTCCACAGGTGAGGTTTCTTTTCTCTCTTTTATTTTGTTTTCCCAATCATCTCCAAAGGTACTTTTATACACCCAGTCAGCAGGCCAACCTACGGGCATCCTTCCGTAATGACCAAGGATAAGATTTTTGAAGTCTCCTGGAGCGTGTTTAAACAATTGTAAAAGTTCTTCTTGTTCCCAAGGTTCCATCGCTGAAAAATCTTGGTTCTTTTCTTCTACAAATTTTTTAAGAAGTTTTATTACGTGTTTAACCCCTTCTTCTCCCATTTCTTTAGCGTATCTGTTAACGATACCGCTACAGGTTACCCAAGTGATTTGTGACCCTGGAGTAACATCAAAATATTTTACTATTTGGTTGTAAAGGGACATGACTTGAAGGATATAAGGCATGAGGTTTAGGAATCCCCCTTTTTCTGCCTGTTCAAAGGAGCTTGGGAAGGCTCCTCCTGGCATCTTATGTCTGGTGACCATGTGGTCAAAACCTTTGAAAGGAGATTCAGCCCATTCATAATCTCTTATCCATTCTCTTACTTTTTCTACAGCTTGTTCTGAAGCCTTTCTGTTAAGGTTGACAGGAATACCTTCTTCTCTGAAAATAGCCTCAACCGCTAAGATAGGAGAATGGCCGTAAAACCTTACCAAAGTATCCTCTTCTACATCTATGATCTTAGCTCCTGCTTTAGCAGCGGCTAAAAGCACAGGAATAGCAAGACCGTCGGTGATATGACGATGGTAGTTGATTACCAAATCAGGGTATTTTTGTTTTATGGCATCTATAAGCTCGGTAATCGAAGAGACTGTTCCTACTCCAGCCATGTCTTTAATACATAATACTATTTCATCTACCCCACCGCAGAGGTCTACTATCTCATCTACTACCTTAAGGTAATACTTGGTATCAAACCAAGGGGCTACTGTGTAGGAAATGGCAGGTTCAAAGAGCCTCCCTCTTTTCATCACCACTTCAGCTACAGGACGCATGTTTCTTATATCGTTTAAGAAGGAAAAACACCTCCATACATCTATATCTACTACTTCTACTACATATTCTATGATGTTTTTAGGATAAGGTCTATAACCCCACATGTTGGTTTCTCTTATAAGGGTTTGTAAGAGGACGTTAGGCATAAGTTCTCTTAGAATGGCTATCTCTTCAAAAGGGCTTTCTCTTCTATTCATAATACCTACATGCCATCTTGCCCCTCCATGGCATTCTGCCGCAAAAAGTCCCATTTCATTATAGTAAGGAGCAAGAGTTTTTAAGTCATATATCCTTAATCTGTTTTTATAGTCAGACTGTCCTGCATCTCTCATTCCTACAGAAACAAAACATACTCCAGGCAATTCTCTTACTTTTTGAACTATCTCTCTTGGGCTCATCCCCGGTTTTACAAACACGTAATCCATTTTTTACCCCCATGTGTGGAATGTAATTTTACATCCAATCTTGAGGCCCTAAGGCTGAAATTTCTGCTACATACCTAGCAATTTTTAAAACTTCATCGTCTGCTGTTTTTTCTTTTACCATAGAAAGAAGCTCTTCGTGCCTTTCCTCTATAAACCTGGTAGAAAATTTACCTTCTATGAAGTCAGGATGTCTGATGATGCTTAAAAGCAACGGGGCGATGGTTTTTATTCCCTCTACCCTTAATCCTCGGCTTAAAGCTCTGTCCATTACTCTGATAGCTTCTGTTCTGTCTGCCCCGGCTGACATAACCAACATGATAAGCGAGTCGTAATAGGGAGGAACATCTGCTCCTTCATAAACTCCAGAGGCAACCCTTATCCCTGGACCTTGAGGAATTTCAAGTCTGGTGATGGTACCAAAAGAAGGATTAAAGGTTTTAGGGTCTTCGGCGTTAATTCTTACTTCTATGGCATGACGGTTAGGATGTATGTCGTCTTGTTCAAATGGAAGGGGATGACCTTCAGCGATAGAGAACATCAGGCTTACTAAATCAAGTCCGGTAATTAATTCAGTAACACCATGCTCTACTTGAAGCCTAGTGTTAACCTCAAGAAAATAAAATTTGTTGGTTTTAGGGTCTAACAGAAATTCTACCGTTCCTACTGAGTGATAACCTATTTCTCTCATCAACCTTACGGCTGTAAAACATATTTCTTGTCTTAAGTCATCGGAGATGCTTGGGGAAGGTGCTTCTTCTAAGATTTTTTGATTTCTTCTTTGCAAGGTGCATTCTCTTTCAAAAAGATGTACTACATGTCCGTGCTTGTCGGCACAAACTTGGACCTCTATATGTCTACCGCTTTTAATATACTTTTCTACTAAAAGGGTCTCATCTCCAAAGGCTTTTTTAGCTTCCGATTTTGCCTTTTCAAGGGCTATAGGTAATTCTTCTGCGCTTTCAACCCTTACCATTCCTTTTCCGCCACCACCAGAGGCGGCTTTTATCATGATGGGAAAATCTACTTCGTCTTCTTGCATCCATTTTAAAATGTCTTCTACTGTTTTTACGTTTAAAAGTCCGGGAATGGTAGGCACGTTTGCCCTTTGGGCTATCTTCTTTGCCCTGATTTTATCTCCCATAAGCCTTATGACCTCAGGAGGAGGGCCTATCCATACAAGGCCAGCCTGTTCTACCAGTTCGGCAAAGTCAGCGTTTTCTGCTAAAAAGCCCCATCCAGGATGTATTGCATCACATTTCGTTTCTAAGGCAACTTTTATAATTTTTTCCATGTTTAAATAAGAATCATGAGGAGGTGCCTCTCCAATATGTACCGCTTCATCAGCTAAAAATACATGGTAGGCCAGTCTGTCAGGCGTACTATAGATAGCAACAGTTTTAATCTTTTTATCTCTGCAGGTATTCATCACCCTTACTGCAGGAACTCCCCGGTTGGCTATCAACACTTTATTGATCTTTCTCATAAGTCCCTCCTAGATAATTTTTAAAGTTTATAATTGACATCATCATTCTTAAAAAAAATTCAATAAAAACAAATAATCTATTTTTGGTAAAAATCAATCATTTTGATAAAAATTTTCTATAAAAGCTATAATAACCCAACATGCGATCGATGATGATAGAGGCTGCAGAACGTACAGAAAGATGGTTGTAAGGGTCAAGTCTACCCCAAATAGGTTCTAAGAAATAATCACATTTTTCTAAAAATTCCTCTGTGAGGCCCCAGGCTGTTCCTAAAACGATAATTATCGGTTTTTCCCATAAAAAATTTCTTAGTTCTTCAAACGAGATGGGGTTCCTTTTAGGTGAAGCATCAGTTCCTACTAATAAAGGTTTTTCTCCTTCTATTTCTTGGACGTTAGTCAAAGCTTCTTCGAAGGTTGAAAAAATTTTTAATAGTTTTAAAGCCTCTTTGCGTAGAGGGTTATAGTTAGCACCTCCACCTTCAAGCCAAAAAGTTAAAAGCTCTTGAGCTAATTGTCTTTGGTCTTCAAGGGGTTGGACTAAGTAAATTCCCCTTAATCCATAGGTTCTTCCAAGTCTTGCTAAATCGTGAAGGTCAATGTTAGCGACAGCTGAGGCTACAACTTCTTTTCTTTTATTATAAACAGGATAATGAAGAAGAAAGAGATATACCCTTTGTTTTTTTAAAAGCTCAGCCAGAAATTGCAAGTCTTCTTTTGAAAGTTGAGCCTCTTTTAAAAGCTGAGGTCTTTTTTTAAGGGTCAATTCTAAAGATTTTTGTCTTCTATAGGCTTCTATGGCTGCATGGTTTCCGCTTAGAAGTACTTCTGGGACCTTTAACCCCATAAACTCACTTGGCCTGGTATAACAGGGATATTTTAAAAGTCCAGAAGAAAAAGATTCTCTTTCTACCGAGTCTTTTTTCCCTACCACTCCCGGTATTAGCCTGGCTACACATTCAATTAAGACTAAACTTGCTACTTCACCGCCAAAAACCACATAATCTCCTATAGAGATTTCTTGGTCTACCAAGCAGTCTTTTATCCTTTCATCTATCCCTTCATACCTTCCACAAACAAGTATTAAATGTTTTTTCCGAGCAAGGTCTTCGGCTATTTTTTGGTTTAACAATTCTCCTTGTGGAGAGAGATAAATCACCCAAGGATTAGGACTTTTTTCTTTAAGAAAATTTATAGCTCGGTAAAGAGGCTCTGGTTTAAAAACCATTCCCTCTCCACCACCAAAGGGTTCGTCGTCAACCACACGATGTTTGTCTTGACAAAAATCTCGTAAGTTAAACAGGTTAACCTCTAAAAGTCCTTTTTTTAAAGCCTTTCCTAAAAGACCAACTTTTAAAGGGCTTTCAAAATATTCGGGAAAGATGGTAATGATGTCTATTCTCATGATTATTATTAAAAACTAAGGTTTTTGAGCTTCTACCAAATCTTCTATGTTTTGCACCAAGATACTTTGGTTAGAAAAGTCTAGTTCTATTACATATTCTCCCACCAGAGGCACATAAAATTCAAAACCTTCTTTAGTTTTGACCAACAAAAGGTCATATTCTCCCATCGGCATAACTTCTTTTACTTTACCCCAAACCTTACCTGAAAGATCTTTTACTGAAAAACCTTCAATCTGATAATAATAAAATTCGTCTTCTAAAGGTTGAGGCAAGTCTTCTAAACTTACATAAAGCTTTTGGTTGGTAAGGGTTTTTGCTTTTTCATAGTCTATGTCTTTAAACTTTACTATAAAAACATTAAAACCAGGACCTTTTTTAATAGATTCGACCCATAGTTCTTCATAAGAAGCTTCAGATAAATAGAATTTTTCAATTTGAAAAATAAGCTCAGAAGATAAGACCAAGGGAGAGACTTTTACCTCTCCCTTAAGTCCATGGGTGTTTAAGATTTTAGCAAAGGGGACTTTCACTATTCGATGATTTCTAACACAACTCTTTTACGAAGTTTACTGCCTGCAGCCCCTAAGATGGTTCTAATAGCTTTAGCAGTGCGACCCTCTTTGCCTATGATTTTACCAAGGTCTTCTTTGGCAACCCTTAATTCAATAACAGAGGTTTGTTCCCCTTCTATTTCGTTAATCTGAACTGACTCTGGCTTATCAACCAGCACTTTAGCGATGTTCTCCACTAAATCTTTGAGTTTGCTCATCTTCTACCCTCCTATCTCCTAGCAGTTTGGATTTGCGCGTTATTTGTCTACCTTTATCCCTATCCTCTTCAGAAGGGCTCTTACCGTCTCTGTAGGTTCAGCTCCTCTTTCAAGCCAAGTTTTAACCTTTTCTTCGTTTATTTTAAACTCATAAGGTTGTTTTAAAGGGTCATAATATCCCAAGATGTCTAAAAACTTTCCGTCTCTGGGAGAACGAGAGTCTGCTGCCACTACCCTATAAAAAGGCTTCTTTTTTCTTCCAAATCTCATAAGTCTTATCCTGACTGGCACTTTTCCCCTACCTCCTTAAAAAATTTTTAGCTTTAATATTTTAACACCTATTTTATTTTTTACAATTGTTTTAAGCCCCAAACATTCTTCTAAAGACTTGCTGCAATCTTCCTGGTGTTTTCATTTGTTTTAAAAGTTTAAGCATTTCTTCATAACTTCTTAGCAGTTTGTTTACGTCTTGGACGGTGGTTCCACTACCTTTGGCTATTCTTCTTTTTCTGCTTGCATTGATAATTTTAGGATTTTTTCTTTCTTGTTTAGTCATAGAGTTGATGATGGCTTCCATCCTTAAAATCTCTTTTTCGTCAAACTCAAGCTGGTTTAATTTTTTACCAACCCCTGGTAAAAAGCCAAGGATATCTCTCACAGAGCCTAATTTTTTAATCTGCCTAAGTTGTTCTCTTAGGTCTTCTAAATCAAACTCAAGTTTTTTAATTTTCTTTTCAAGCTCCTTAGCCTTCTTAAGGTCAAAGGTTTCCTGAGCTTTTTCTATTAAGGTTAGAACATCTCCCATTCCAAGGATCCTACCTGCAAGCCTTTCAGGATGAAAGACCTCTAAGGCATCTACTTTTTCTCCTACTCCCAAAAATTTGATAGGACAACCGGTTATTTCCTTTATAGAAAGAGCAGCACCACCTCTTGCGTCTCCTTCCATCTTGGTAAGAATAATACCTGTTACCCCTACCTTTTCTTGAAAAGTTTTAGCAACGTTTACCGCATCTTGTCCCATCATAGCGTCAGCTACCAATAGCACCTCTGAAGGATTAAAGGCTTTTTTAAGCTCGATCAACTCTTCCATCAATCTTTCGTCTATATGCAATCTACCAGCCGTATCTATAATGACTACATCTCTTCCTTCTTTTTTAGCCATTTCTATGGCATTTTTGACGATTTCTATAGGTGTTTCCCCAGGTTTGGCTTCATAAAAAGGTACTTCTATCTTTTGAGAAAGGACCTTAAGTTGCTCTATAGCTGCAGGACGATAAATGTCAGCAGACACAAGTAAAGGGTGATGGCCTTTCTTTTTTAAATATCTTGCTAGTTTAGCCGCGGTGGTAGTTTTTCCAGAACCTTGAAGACCAGCCAGTAAAATTCTGGCTGGCTTAGGTCCGCCAAGGTCAAGCCCTTTGGCCTCTTCTCCAAGGGTTTTAACCAGTTCTTCATAAACGATTTTTACCACTTGCTGAAAGGGGGTAAGACTTTCGGTTACCTCAGAAGAAAGACACCTTGCCTCAACCCTTCCTATAAAATCTTTTACTACCTTATAATTAACGTCTGCCTCAAGCAAAGCCAGACGTATTTCTCTCAATCCTTTTTTTATCTCATCAGGACTAAGTTTTCCTTTATCTTTAAACTTATTTAAAGCCTCTTCCAACCTTTGACTTAATCCTTCAAGCATCTTCTACCCCTCTTTTTTTAACAATGTTTTGATATGTTTTTAAAGTTTAATCATTATTTCCTTTAGGTCAACGGCTTCTATCCTATCCAAAATCTTGGTCTTCCTATGTCTAAATGGACAAACCTTCCAGGATAATATCCTACCCCTCCTAACCCCAGGTTTAAAGCAACCTTTACTATATTTTCTAAAGGTATCTCCGGTAGAAAGCAGTCCACCGCTTTTCCTACCGTATGTAGGCTGTTCTGAACCACCCCTGAAGTGGTTTTTCTTAAAAATTCGTTGGTTTCGGGAGCCCTATAGCCTGAAACTAAACATATGGGAGTATCAATCTCAAGGTTTTGAGTTATTAAAAACAAAAGGTCAAAAAGCTTTATGTCTATAGGATAAACCTCTCCGGTCCGGTGATCCCTAAAAATATAAAAAAGAAGCGAGACCTCTTTTCCCCGATAATCTCCGTTAATCCAGTAAGTGGCTTCAATCGCTTCTTTAGTATGTATATTGTAAACCTTAAGAGTTCTTTCCGGAAACAGCCAAAGATCCCCAAAAGATAAGACAGGTTTTACTAAAAACAATCCTAAAGTTTTAAGAAAAGTCCTTCTAGTAAACATTTGAGGTTTAATGTGAATTTAGAAGTTGGGCTAATTTTTGGTCGTATCCATAGAGGTCTTCAAAGTAATAGATATAAGGTTTTTTAACAGAGACGGTAAAATAGACCAGATAAACAGGTATAGGAGGGTTAAGAGAAATATAGATGGTTTGGTTGGTTTTTAAGGCATTAATAAATCTCTTTTGGTCCCATCCTTTTACATAACCCATTGATATCAAAAAATTGGCTAATTCAACCGCTTTTTGAACCCTTACGCAACCTGAGCTAAAGTCTCTTTTTGAATATTTAAAAAGATTTTTTTTTGGGGTGTCGTGAAGGTAAACATCAAATGGATTAGAAAATAGAAATTTAACCTTTCCTAAAGCATTACCATTTCCTGGAGGTTGAACCAATTGAAAAGGTAATTTAGAAGGTTTTAAGGTTTCCCATTTTATTTGAAAAGGGTCTATTTCTGTTCCGTTAGCATAGACTTTTATCCCTTGTTTTAAAAGAAACTCAGGGTCTTTGGTAAGTTTAGGAAAAAAATCTTTTTTGTATACGTTAGGTGGAATATTCCAAGGAGGGTTTAATACCATATGGGTTATTTGGCTATAAAGCACCGGGGTTGGTCTGAAATCTTTGGAATTGCTTTTCCCTATGATAACAGGACTATAAAACACCACCTTTCCGTTGTTTACCAAAAAAAGGTCAAAAGAAGGAAGGTTTACCCAAACATATACGGTTTCTGGTCTTTTCGTAGGTAACCATCTAAATTTCTCTAAGTTTAGACTAATCTGAACAACCCGCTTCTTAGGTAAAAGGGTTAATAACCTCACGGTTTTACTGTCTATTATCCCGTTTGGTTTTAGCTGTTGCGCCCTTTGAAACCTTTTTACTGCTTCCTTAAGTTCATGATCATAGACTTCGTTTTCATTAAAACTATCTAAATATCCAAGTAAATAAAGCCTTCTTCTTATCTCCGGAATCAACGAACTTTGTTCTCCTAATGTAAGTGATTTATTGAGCTTAAGCTCTACCGATTGGGTTGCCTCTATAATTTCTTGATACCGTCTTAAATAGTCTTTTAACACTTGATATTCTTCAAACTCAGGGGCTAAGGCTGTAAAAAGGTCTTCTAATTTATCTTCGTTTAAAAGGGTAACTAAAGTATCTACTACTATATCTTTTTTCTTAGAAAAACTAACCAGAGCCAAAACTTTATTAGGGTTAACTTTTCCATAATAGATATGATAGGCGAGTTTAATCAAGGTATCTGTAAGTTTTAATTCTTGTTCTATAGAAAATTTTTCTGTTTTTTCTAAAAGGTCTATCTGATAATCCTTGGGGTTTAATCCTTCGCGCATAGAATTAACGATTAAGTTTTCGAGTTTCTTTTTGTTGGTTTCATTCCAAATAGGGTTAAAACCTAACTTTTGGTAGAGGTTTATTATCTGAGAAGGATAATTAAGAGAAGCTTGATAAGCCTTTATATTTTCAAGGCTGAACTCTTGGGCATAGTTTATTCCGGTAAAATAAAACAAACACCCAAAAATAAAAAATAGAAACTTTTTCATATAAATGAAAACTTTCCTAAAAAATTTTTCAAAAATTTAAAATATAGCATAAAAAAACTACTTAACAACTAAAAAAGGGGTCAAAAATGTTTCGTTATATAACATAGTGTCCCTTTTATTACGTAAAAATTTTACCGGGAAAGGTATGTTAGTTCACAAATTCAATCTCATTAAATCCTCTTAATTAACCTCCTTAAGTTCATCCTCTCATTCATCTCTTTCAAGATCAAGTATAATAATCTTTCAGGAAGTAGGAAGGCACGAAAAGTAAATCTCTGGTATAAAAACCGTTTGCATAGTCTTTTTGTTTAGAAATTCTTTTATAGGTTGGTTTTTGTTTAAGTTTTGTTAAAATAATGGTATCAAATCTTTAGAGGAGAAAAGGATGGGATATTATTTGGTTACAGGTGCAGCAGGGTTTATAGGATGGAGGGTAAGTGAGTTTTTATTAAGGGATGGAGAAAAGGTATTAGGGGTAGATAACTTAAACCAGGCTTATGATGTTAAGTTAAAGGAATGGAGGCTTTCTCAGTTAAAAAGTTTTGAAGGGTTTAGGTTTCACAGGCTTGACCTGGCTAACTTTGAGGCGGTAAGATTACTCTTTGAGACCTATCCGATTAAAGGGGTTATTCATTTAGCCGCAAGGGCAGGGGTAAGGGCAAGTTTAATCGACCCTTGGGTATATGTAGAAAGTAACGTTAAGGCCACTTTAAACCTTCTTGAGGCTATGAAGGAGTTTGGTGTTAATAAGATGGTGTTAGCCTCTACTTCTTCTCTTTATGCTGGGCTTAATCCACCTTTTGATGAAGAATTAAAAGTTAATAAACCTCTTTCTCCTTATGCAGCAACCAAAGGCTCTGCCGAGCTTTTAGCTTATACTTACCATCATCTTTATGGATTAGATATTACCGTTACCAGATATTTTACGGTTTATGGCCCAGCAGGAAGACCTGACATGAGTATTTTTAGGTTTATAAAATGGATTTACGAAGAAAAACCTATAGTCGTTTATGGAGACGGCACTCAAGCAAGAGATTTTACTTATATAGATGATATAGCTAAAGGAACCCTTCTTGCTTTAAAACCCTTAGGCTATGAAATAATCAATTTAGGGGGGGGAAAAAATCCTATTTCTATAAATCAGATTATAGAGTTGCTTGAAGGCTTATTAGGGAAAAAAGCCAAGATAGAATATCGTTCCTTTCATAAGGCAGATATGAAGGTAACCTGGGCAGAGATAGGTAAGGCTAAGAGGCTTTTAGGGTGGGAGCCTGAAATTTCTATAGAAGAAGGGCTGAGAAGGACGGTTGATTGGAGTCTTAAAAACATAGACCTTATAAAGGCGGTAAAACTTGAGGCAGAATAGTCGTGAAGCCCTGATTTTTTATGCCAGAATTTTAGCAGAAAAAGGGTTGGTAGTAGGGTCTGAAGGTAATTTTTCCGTGAAAGCTAAATATGGGTTTTGGATAACCCCCTCTGGAAGGATAAAACAAAACTTAACCCCAAAAGATTTGGTTTTTGTAGGTTGGGACCAAAGTTTTATCAATGGATGCCCATCTTCTGAATGGGGGATGCATTATTTGATCTATCAAAAAAATTTTAAAGCCAACGCGGTTATACATACCCATTCTCTATACACCTTGATTATGAGTGCAAAAGGATTTGATTTTTATGGTTTTAGTCTGAAAGAGGCGGAACTTTTGTTAAAAAAAATGGCTAAAGTCCCCTTTCTATCTCCTGGTTCTAAAGAACTTTGGGAAAGGGTAGGGGAGGCCTCATTGACAAGTAAAGTCCTTCTTTTAGAAGGACACGGAGTGGTTGCTTGGGGAGAAACGATAGAGGAAGCGGTTAGTTTGTGTGAAGTTTTAGAAAAGTTATCTAAGTTTGAATTTTTTAAAAATTTAGGTTAAAAGGGAGGATTTTATGGAAAGGATTAGGTCTAAGCTCTTTTATCAAAGAGCTTTAGAGGTTATCCCTGGAGGGGTAAACAGTCCTGTTAGGGCTTGTAAGGCTGTAAAGTCAGACCCGGTTTTTTTTGAAAGAGGAGAAGGGGCTTATCTGATAGATGTTGATGGCAATAGATATATAGACTATGTAGGGTCTTGGGGACCTCTTATCTTAGGACATTCCCATCCAGAGGTAATCGCAGGGGTTTATTTTGCTTCTAAAAGAGGAACAAGCTTTGGGGCTCCAACTTGGCAGGAAGTAGAGCTTGCTGAGTTGATAAAAAACGTCGTGCCTTCTATTGAAAAAATCCGTTTGGTTAATTCAGGCACTGAGGCTACGATGAGTGCCATAAGGCTTGCCAGAGCCTATACTAATAGGAAAAAAATCATTAAGTTTGAAGGCTGTTATCATGGCCACGTAGACGCCCTGTTAGTAAAGGCTGGTTCTGGGCTTGCTACCTTTGGTATCCCCGCAAGTCCAGGAGTCCCTGAAGAGCTTGCTTCTCATACCCTAAACCTACCATTCAATCACTTTGATAAGGTAGAAGAGGCTTTTGAAAAGTTTGGAGAAGAAATAGCCGCTGTGATCGTTGAGCCTGTACCTGCTAACATGGGAGTTATCCCTCCTAAAGAAGGTTTTCTTAAGTTTTTAAGAGATATAACTAAACAATATGGAGCTTTACTTATTTTTGATGAGGTTATAACTGGTTTTAGGTTAGCCCTTGGAGGGGCTCAAGAGGTTTACAAGATTACCCCTGACCTTACCTGTTTAGGAAAAATTATAGGAGGCGGCCTTCCTGTAGGTGCCTATGGAGGAAGGGCTGAAATCATGAGTATGGTGGCTCCTGAAGGACCGGTTTATCAAGCCGGAACCCTTTCTGGTAATCCTATAGCTGTGGCTGCAGGCCTTGCGACCCTAAAAGAACTTTTAAAACCTGGGACTTATGAAAGACTTAATCTTATGGCAGAACGCTTAGAAAAAGGTATAAAAGAGTCTTTAGAAGACCTTGAACTTAATTATCGTTTACACAGGGTTGGGTCTATGCTTACCCTCTTTTTTACCGAAAAAGAGGTCGTCGATTTTAATACAGCCCTTAATTGTGATACCGAGCTTTTTGCGGTCTTTTGGCAAAAGATGTTAGAAAAAGGCGTTTATCTTCCTCCTTCTCAGTTTGAAGCCTGGTTTGTTTCTTTAGCCCATGGAGAAAAAGAGATAGAACATACCGTAGAGGCAGTATACAAGGTGCTTAAAAAATTAAAAAAGGATTAAAGAATAAGGGTTGCATCCCCATAAGAATAGAAACGGTATTTACGTGAGATGGCTTCCTGATAGGCTTTAAAGATGAGGTCTCTTCCTGCAAAAGCACAAACCAAGAGAAGTAAAGAAGATTTAGGAAGATGGAAATTAGTAATCATGGCAGAAACTACTTGAAAGGTAAACCCTGGACAGATGTAAAGGTCGCATAACCCTTTATAGGAAATTAATCCTTTTTGAGCGATAAACTCTAAGGTTCTAACCGTAGTTGTGCCTACGGCAAAAATTCTTCTTTTTTCTTTTAAGGATTTTTTTATCTCTTCTACTACCTCTTCTTCTACTTCTATATATTCAGGTGCTACTTGGTGCTTTCTTATGTCTTGGACTTTTATTGGGGCAAAGGTGCCATAGCCTACATGCAGGGTGATAAAGTTTATTTTTACCCCTTTTTCTTTAAGCTGGTTTAGAAGGATGGTATCAAAGTGAAACCCTGCGGTAGGTGCTGCAATAGCCCCCTCTTTTTGGGCATAAACAGTTTGGTATCTTAATAAGTCTAAATCTGTAGGGTCTCTTTTAATGTAGGGAGGTAAAGGAGCTTTTCCATATTTATAGATTAGGGTTTCTAAAGGCTTGTCTGCTTTGAGCTCAACCAAAAACCTTCCACCTTCTAAAGGTTCTATTACTTTTATGATAATTTCTTGAGCCGTGATTTGCGTTCCTTTTCTTATTCGTTTCCCTTTGATGAGGGCTAAAGTTTGAAAAGAGAGCCCTTGAGGTTTTTCAAAAAGAAGAACCTCAGCCTCCCCCCCTGTAGGTTTTATACCTTTAAGCCTGGCAGGGAATACCTTTGTGTTATTAAGTATTAAAAGGTCTCCCTTTTTAAAATATTTTTCTATCTCAGCGAAAGTTTGATGGAAAAAAAACTTTTGGTTCTTCCTGTCTATAACTAATAGACGAGAACTTTTTCGGTCTTCTGAAGGAAAATAGGCTATTAACTCCTCAGGAAGAGGATAATCGTAATAATCTAACCTAAACTCCTCAGGAATAAACCCCATATTATTTTTATACCAAAAACTTTAGACTGTAGAGCCTAATTAAAGATAGATCGCAGGAACACTCTCAGGGGCTAACAAGTCTTCTATGGTTTCTCTTCTTCTTGTGATAAAGAATCTATCCCCATCTACCAAAACTTCAGGTACTCTAAGACGAGAGTTATAGTTAGAACTCATCACAAATCCATAAGCTCCAGCACTCATGATAGCAAGCAAATCTCCTCTTCTAAGTTTTGGCATCTTTCTATCTTTAGCAAAAAAGTCGCTGCTTTCACATATTGGACCTACGATGTCTACTACCACCTCTTCTACATCTTTTTTTTCTTCTAACGGCACTATTTTATGATAGGCTTGATAAAAAGCAGGTCTTATTAGGTCGTTCATTCCGGCATCTACGATAACAAACTTTTTCTCTATGTTTTCTTTGTTGTAAAGGACTTTGGTAACCAATATTCCTGCATTACCAACGATTACCCTTCCAGGTTCTAAAATAAGGGTTGCTTTAAGGTCTTTGGCTTCTTTTATGATAGCTTCAGCGTATTCTTCTGGTAAGGGAGGTTCTTCGTTGTTATAGATAATGCCAAGACCTCCTCCTAAATCTAAGTATTTAAGCTCTATTCCTAAGGAGGTAATTTCTTCCCAAATTTTTTTAAGACGATACAGAGCATCTTTAAAAGGAGCGATAGAAGTTATCTGAGACCCTATGTGGGCATCAAGCCCTATCGGATTTAAAAAGGGATGGTCTTTAGCCTTTTTGTAAGCTTCTACTACCATTTCTTCAGGTATACCAAATTTATTTTTTTTAAGCCCTGTTGAGATATAAGGGTGGGTTTGTGGGTCCACATCAGGGTTTACCCTTAAGGCAAAAGGAGCTGGTTTGCCAAGTTTTTTAGCAACCTCTCCTAAGACCTCAAGCTCCTCTAAACTTTCTACATTAAACATAAGTATGCCTGCAGAAAGAGCCATCTCCATTTCTTTTTCGGTCTTTCCTACCCCTGAAAAAACTATCTTCTGAGGAGGAATTCCTGCCTTTAAGGCCCTTTGAAGTTCTCCGCCAGAAACTATATCAGCCCCTGAGCCTAAGCTTCTTAATAGAGAAAGGATAGCTAAGTTAGAATTGGCTTTCACTGAATAACAGATAATATGATCTACCGAAAGAAAAGAATTTTCAAAAACCTTAAAATGTCTTTTTATCGTTTGAGCAGAATAAATATAAACCGGGGTTCCTACTTCTTCTACAATTTTTTTGATAGGCACCTCTTCACAAAATAGCTCCCCATTTTTATACCCAAAATAATGCATGATTCTAACCTCTTTTAAAATTTTTTAAAATTTTTTTAAATATACATAAACCCTGGTTGTTTGTCAATCTTTTTGTGGTTACTATGTGGTTACTATTTTGAAATGTCACATTGGTAAAATATCCTCCAGAAGAAATTATTAAAAAATAAGAAATGAAAAGAGTATGGATAAACTTAGAGATATACACGGCGGTTTTAAGCTTAGCTATGAAAATTTACATCAGAGACTAATAAAAGAAGGGCTTTATTAGCAGAGAAGGAAGCGGAAGGTTTATAGGAGATGTAGAAGGATGCCGAAGGATGGTATGTTTGAAGAGACTGGACTCTTTTCAATATAGATGGATTAAAAACATTCATGAACCTTGGTGTTAGTTGTCATGATAGATGATGCTGAAGGATATGTTTTGAGAAGAAGGAAGGTGAAAAAGAGAGATGGAGAACATCAAAAGATCATCCTTGGAGGAAGACTATAAAACTTTGACGTTTTAAACTGGGAAGAAATTATGACATTGACATTAGTAATGACAGCCAAATTGAGGGTTTTAAAATTTGGTCTTTGCATACTAAAAGGTTTGGTTTCAAAGTAAAGGGTGAGAAGTTTTTAATACCTAAAAGTTTAGATAGGTTGGAAAAAGTAAAATTCGTAATAAAATAGTGCTGAAGTTTACAAAGGGAGGGAAAATAAATGTTAGAGGAAAGTCAGGTTATTAAGGTTAGGTTTGAAAAACTGGAGAAACTTGAGTCTATGGGAATAAAGGCTTATCCTAACGATTTTCGTCCGAAGGATAAGGCAAAATATATAAAAGAAATTTACGAAGGGTTAAGTCCTGAAGAAATAGAAAAAAAGACCCAAGAATTTGTAGTAGCAGGAAGAATAATGGCAAGAAGAGAGATGGGGAAACTTGTTTTTGCCCATCTACAGGATGATACAGATAAAATTCAAATTTTAATCGCTAAAAATGAGCTTCCTCAAGAAGATTTTGAGTTTTTTAAAAAGTTTATAGACATAGGCGATATCATCGGTGTTAGAGGAAGGATTCTCAAAACCAAGACTGGTGAAATTACCATCTTAGTAAAAAATTTCAAGCTTTTAACCAAGGCTCTTAGGCCTTTACCTGAAAAATATCATGGGCTTAAAGATACTGAATTAAGGTACCGTATGAGATATGTAGACCTTATCATGAACCCTAAGGTCAGAGAGATTTTTAGGACAAGAACTCAAGTTATACATTATATAAGAGACTATTTTATTTCTCAGGGGTTTTTAGAGGTAGAAACCCCGATGATGCATCCTATTGCAGGAGGAGCGGCAGCTAAACCTTTTATTACCTACCATAATGCCCTGGACATGAACCTTTATCTCAGGATAGCCCCTGAGCTTTATCTTAAAAGGCTTGTCGTAGGTGGTTTTAACAAGGTTTTTGAGCTTAACAGAAATTTTAGAAATGAAGGGGTGTCAAGTAGACACAATCCTGAATTTACCATGCTTGAGTTTTACGAGGCCTATGCCACCTATGAAGACCTTATGAAAAGGACTGAAGAATTGTTTTATGGACTGGCTTTAGACATAAAGGGTAGTTCTAAAATTGTTTATCAAGGACAAGAAATAGATTTTACTCCTCCATGGCAAAGGATTGAATTTTTGAAATCACTTATAGAGTTAGGAGGAGTCCCTGAAGAAGTACTTTTTGACAGAGAAAAGCTTATCAAGTTTGCTAAAGAAAAAGGTATAGAGTTGAACCTAAAGGACCCACGTATAGGCAAATGGTGGACTAAGCTTTTTGAAGAGTTGGTAGAGCCTAAACTTATTCAGCCTACCTTTGTGGTCAAGTTTCCTGTAGAGGTTTCTCCTTTAGCCAGAAGAAGTGATGAAAATCCTGATTTTGCAGAAAGGTTTGAACTTTACATTGCAGGAAAAGAAGTAGCTAACGCCTTTTCAGAGTTAAACGACCCCAGAGATCAAAGAAAGAGGTTTGAAGAACAGCTAAAATTAAAAGACATAGATGAAGAAATACCGCCAGAGATAGACGAAGATTTTATTCGGGCGCTGGAGTATGGTATGCCACCATGTGCAGGAGAAGGTATTGGGATAGACCGAGTGGTGATGCTTTTTACCGACAGCCCTTCGATAAGAGAGGTTATTCTTTTCCCTCATCTTAGGCGTAAAGAAGACCTTTAGAGAGCTTCGAATGAGGTTTTCTAATAACTGGAGGGTGTGGTTAGCTTTTAAATATGTTTTTTCTCGGAAAAGAGAACGTTTTACAGGTATCATAGCGATTATTTCGATTTTAGGAGTAGCCCTTAGCGTTGGTGCTTTAACCGTAGTAAACGCGGTGATAACCGGGTTTAAAGAAGCGGTAGCTGAAAAGATTTTAAGCCTAAACCCTCATATTACCATCACCTTTTGGAACCCAGACCTGGCCTTAAAAATTAAAACTTTAGTAGAAAAAGAAATACCTAAAAATGAACTGATAAGCCTTCAGGAAACCTCTTCTGTTCAGGGATTGATTATTGCTCGTTCCCATCCCATAGGGGTAGTTCTTAAAGCCTCTAATTTTAGTGGTTTACAAAGAGAAAGAGGTTTTAAAGTTTTCTATGTAGAAAAAAAACTTTTAAACAGTCAGATACCCCAAGGAAGCCTTCCGATAGTGGTGGGTAAAAAACTAAAAGATCGTCTGGGATTGGAAGTGGGTGACGTTTTAAATTTTATGAGTGCTGAGGGTATGTTTACCCCCTTTGGTTTTGTCCCCAAAATAATAAACCTTAAGATAGTAGGGTGGTTTGAAACCGGGGTCTATGACTTTGACTTAAGCTTAGTATTTGCTCCTTCTGAGGTCTTTTTTGCTTACTTAAACCCTGTTAATAGGTCTTTAGAGGTTAAACTAAAAGACCCTTTTAAATCACAAATATATAAAGAAAGATTGGTTGCTTCTTTAGGTTTTGAGGCTCAAATCCTTGATTGGCAGGAATGGAACAGAAATCTTTTTGCTGCCCTTAAGATGGAAAAACTTGGTCTTTTTGTGGTATTAAGCCTTATGATTGCCGTTTCCCTTTTTACGATAATCGCCGCGATGGTTATGCTTGTTTCTGAAAAAAAGATGGATATAGCCATTTTAAGAGCACTTGGCGCTTCTTCGAAGGATGTGATGACCTTGTTTTTTTATAGCGGATTTTTGTTTGCCTTTATAGGTGTGGTTTTGGGATTAGTTTTAGGAAGTAGCCTTTGTATACTGCTTTCTAAATACCCTGTGGTTAAACTACCGAGTGATGTTTACCCGGTAGAATATATGCCTGTTTCTCTAAAATTTTTTGACATAGTAGTCATCGTTTTTGTTTCTATGTTTATAAGTTTGGTAGCCTGCCTTTATCCTGCCAAAAAGGCTTCTGAAATCATGCCTGCAGAGGTCTTACGTCATGGATAACCTTCTGGTTTTAGCCTTAAAATCGGTTTCTAAAAAATATAAGTATATAAACGAGGAGATTGAAATTTTAAAAAAAATAGACTTAGAGGTTTACCAAGGAGACCTTATCGCGGTAGTAGGACCTTCTGGAGTAGGAAAGACAACTTTATTAAACCTTATGGGAACCCTTGATCAACCTACTGGTGGAGAGATATATTTTTTAGGGAAAAAAATAGATTATAGTCAAGAAGATGCCCTTCTCCAGATAAGAAAAAAGATCGGATTTGTTTTTCAACTACACCATCTTTTACCAGAGTTTACGGTTCTTGAAAACGTTATTCTTCCTGGGTTAATCGCTAATTTAAAAAAAGAGGAATGCAAAACCAAAGCAGAAAACCTTTTAAAAAAATTGGGAATTTTTCATAGAAAAGACCATAAACCTTCTACCCTTTCTGGAGGAGAAAGACAAAGGACGGCTATTGCAAGAGCTCTTTTTTTAAACCCTGTAGTGGTGCTGGCAGATGAACCTACCGGTAACCTTGACCCGGTAAGTTCAGAAGAGGTAATAAATGCTTTTCTAACCCTTAATCAAGAGTTTAATACCGCAGTAGTAATGGTGACCCATAACTGGGAGCTTGCTAAAAGGATGAAAAAAATCTTTTTGCTAAAAAACGGTTTTCTGGTAAAATGGGAAAGAGGAACTTTTTAAAAAGGCTTGAGGCTTTGAAAAAGACGCTTTTGCTTTTTATTTTATTATTTGGATGGTGGATAACCCCACTGCTTTGTGCTCAAACTAACTTCCTTATTTATTCAACCAAATCCTTAGGAGAACCTAATAGCAGTCAGGTTTTGGAAGCTTACCTTAAAGACCTAAAAGAGGCTTTACAAGAAGAAGGGTTTCTTTTAGAAAAAAAGTCCCTTTACGAAAAAGAAGCTAAAGCCTTTTTAAAAACAGGTATTTATGAAGGAATAGCTGAGATTAAATGCTTTTTAATAGGAAATAATGTAAGTTTGGAATGGAAGCTTCTTTTGCCAGGTGAGAAAAGACAATATTTTAACGTAGTAGGTGAGGTTGGGAACTTAGAGCACCTTATCTCCCAAACGATTATCTATCTAAAGAGCATTTTTGAGAAAAAAGAATTGATAGAAGAAATAAGATTAATCGGGAATATGAGAATTAAGGAAGACCTGCTTTATCCTAACATTGCTACCAAACCCGGAGATATCTTAGATTATAAAAAATTAAACACAGACCTTAGAAATCTATATAAAATGGGCTATTTTGAAAACATAGAAATTAAGTTAGAAAAAGGGATAAAGGGTGTAATAGTGATTTTTGAGTTTAAAGAAAATCCCTCTCTCAAAGAGATGGTGTTTAAAGGAAATAAACAGATAAAAACAGAAGACCTTTTAAAGATTATTGACTTTAAAGAAGGCCAGGTGCTTACCTCCAAAGATTTAGATAAAGTTATCGAAACCGTTAAGGCTTATTATGAGCAGTTAGGCTACAGCGGAACAGAAGTAAACCTAAATTTAGAAAAGGTTTCTCAAGCCCAAGTAAAACTGATAGTTGAGGTAAAAGAGGGCAAGAAAAAGTATATTAAAAAGATAGATTTTGTTGGAAACAAAGCTATTGCGGAAAAGGAGTTAAAAGGCTTCCTTTCTGTATCCGAAAAATCGGTGTTTTCTCCTATCAAAAAGGCAACTCAGTATTTAAGAACCTTAACTACCCCTGAACCCTTAGCTGAACCAGGGGTCTATAATTTAGCTTTTCTTTATCGAGATTTAGGAAAAATAGAAAGTTTTTATAAAAATCGTGGTTTTATTGACGTAAAGGTGGGAGAGCCTATTATTAAAGAAGAGGAAGACGGGGTAGTGATCAAAATTCCTATAGAGGAAGGAGAACAGTATAAGGTAGGAAAGGTTGAGATAAAACAGGACCTTTTCCCAGAGGATAAAATTTATCAGAAGTTAAAAACCTTGCCTGGCAAGGTTTTTAGTTTAGAAAACCTAAAACAAGATGAAAGCATTCTTACCCATCTTTTTGCAGATTATGGATATGCCTATACTAAGGTAACCACTGATTTTGACAAAGACCCTAAGGCTAAGGTTATTAACATAAGTTTTAAAGTAGATAAAGGTCCAGTGGTTTATGTTAATAGGATCGAGATAGAAGGAAACACTAAAACCAGGGACAAGGTTATTAGAAGACAAGTTGCGATAGCCGAAGGTTGGCCTTACAGCGAAAAGAGGATAGAAGAAAGCGAGGTAAGGATAAGAAGGTTAGGGTTTTTTGAGGACATAAAAATAGAAAAAGAAAAGGCTGCTAAGGAAGAGGAAGTCAATCTTAAAGTAAAAGTAAAAGAGATGCTTACCGGGTCTTTTGGTATTGGTGGTGGTTATAGTTCCTATGATAAGTTTATGCTGATGTTAGATGTAACCGAAAGAAACTTCTTAGGTAAAGGCCAAAGGTTAAACGTATCTGCAAGACTTGGTACTAAATCCAGCCGTTATTCTATCAATTTTTACGACCCTTACTTTAGAGATACCAGATATTCTCTTGGATGGTCTCTTTATAACTATGAGATAGAGTACGACGATTTTACTAAAGATAGTAAAGGGGCATCTCTAAAAATAGGTTATAATCTTACTTCTAAGCTTTCAGCTTACGTCGGATATAGATTAGATTATACCCAATTAGAAGACCTTTCAAGTAATGTAGCTAAAATCATCTTAGAGTCTAAGGATATTAAATTTACCAGTGCTTTTCAGTTTGGTGTGAGCTATGACTCAAGAAACAGGTATTTTATGCCTACTAAAGGGTGGTATCATGGTTTAGACTTTGAGGTAGCAGAAAAATGGTTAGGCGGGGATAGCAACTACATTAAGATAGAAGGAGAACATCAGGTTTATGTTCCTTTTTATAAGTTTACCTTTCATGCAGCCCTTGGTTATGGTTATTTAACCGAAGGAGGAGCAAGGAAAATTCCGGTTTATGAGAGATTTTTCTTAGGTGGAATAAACTCTGTAAGAGGATATAAGTATGGTGACATTTCTCCTCGGGACCCTGATACAGACGACAAAATAGGAGGTACTAGAAAGCTTTATACTCAGTTAGAGTTTATTTTTCCTCTGATCAAACATATAAACCTAAACGGAGTGGTTTTTTATGACATGGGAAACGTGTGGGATAAAAATACGGAATTTCAGTTTTCAGACCTTAGAAAAAGCGTAGGAGTAGGGTTGCGATGGCTTTCTCCCTTTGGACCTTTAAGGTTAGAATGGGGTTATAACATAGATAAAAAGCCTCGCGAAGATTCAAGTAATTTTAACTTTAGCATCGGCGGAAACTTTTAAAATTTTTGACAAAGTCAATTTTTTGACATAAGCTTTTAATCTTTATACTTCAAGTATAGTCAGCCAAACCTTTTTTAAGGGGACTAACTGGTTTACATCTTTTAGATGGATATTCTCTTTGATAAAGGGTCTTATAATTGAAAGGTATAAAAAATACCTTGATCAAAGTAGTATAAACAGAAAAAGTTTTCCTTCTTATTTTTGAGAAAGAAAAAATTTCCCCGAAGTAGGAAAAGTTTTTCTTTTTTCTTTTTTTAACCCAGCATTTTAAGAGATTTTGAGGTTTGCAAGAATAGGCATGATTTTTGTTTATAAAATAAAAAAGAGTTTTAAGGATTTAGATAAGAGGGGGGTATGAAGGGAATTCAGATTAATCCTCAGCTTGGTTTACTTGAGGCGTTAGAAGCGGCTCAACTGCTTGACAGAAGGCTAACGGTTACTACCAACAATTTGGCTAATGTTGATACTCCAGGTTATAAAGAAGACAGGTTGAGTTTTCAAGAGGTTTTGATGAAAAAAATCGGTCCCAAGGGAAGAAGGGCTTTTAAAGAAACTGTTCCTTATTTAAACAAAGAACAGGGGATTTTAGAACATACTCAAAATCCTTTGCATTTTGCCATCGTAGGAGAAGGTTTTTTTAAGGTTCAAACCCCTAATGGAATAGCCTATACTAGAGCAGGAAATTTTACGTTAGATACTCAGAGAAGGTTGGTTACCCCAGAAGGTTATCCGGTTTTGGTAAACGGTGCGCCCCTGGTGGTTGACCCTGGAATGGCAAAAGGTGGGCTTATCACGATGGATGATTACAGACTTCAGGTATCTCCTGACGGAATTTTGTCTATAGATGGAACCGAGTTAGGAAGGTTTGATGTGGTTACCTTTCAAGACCCAACCAAACTTAAAAAGGTAGGAGAAAACCTATACATAGCAGAGGGGACAGAAGAAACTCCGGCTAATAATTTTGAGGTGAGACAAGGCTTTTTAGAAAAATCTAATGTTAATCCTGTAAGGGAGATGGTAGGTTTGATAGAGATACAAAGAACCTTTCAGGCAGTCCAAAAGACTATCCAAGGCTGGGATGAGGCTACGGAAAAACTTTTGGGTTTAAATAGATAGTTTTAAAAGGGGGATAAAGGATGATAAGAGGACTTTGGAGTGCTGCAACAGGGATGCAAGGACAGCAGTTACAGCTTGATGTGATAGCTAACAACCTTGCTAATGTAAATACCGTGGGGTTCAAAAAAAGTAGGGTCGATTTTGAGGATTTATTTTATCAAAATTTAAAGCTTGCCGGTGCTTTGACAGCTGACGGAACCCAGGTTCCTGTAGGAATGCAGATAGGTCTTGGGGTAAGGCCTGTAGCAGTCCCCAAACTTTTTACTCAAGGCGAATATCAGCTAACCAACCAAGAGCTTGATTGGGCTATAGAGGGAAGGGGTTTTTTTAGGGTAATCATGGGGGGAGAGGAATATTATACCAGGGCAGGAAATTTTAAGCTTGACCGCGATGGTTATATCGTCACCCCTGATGGTGCAAGGCTACAACCTGAATTTGCTGTTCCTCAAGGCACGGCAAGGATTGAGATTACCCCTGACGGAGTTATTACTGCTCTTGGACCAAGAGGAGAGACCTTAGCCCAGGCACAACTTACCATTTACGACTTTACCAACCCTGCAGGTCTTTATGCGGTTGGAAGAAATCTTTTTAAACCAACCGATGCTGCTGGAGATGTGATAGAAGGAAATCCTGGACAAAACGGGTTTGGAACAATAGCCCAGGGATATCTTGAGATGTCTAACGTAGATATAGTAGAAGAGATGGTAAAAATGATCATTACGCAGAGGGCTTATGAGTCTAACTCCAAAGGGGTTTTAACCGCAGACCAACTTTTAGAGATAGCCAATAACCTTAAGAGGTAAGGTTAGATGAGAAGGTTTGGTTTGGTTTGGGTTTTAGTAGTTTTTTTCTTTAGTTCTTTAAGGGCAGAAGATTTTTATACACCAGAAGACTATAAAAAAATCTTTTTAAAAGAAATAGAGGCAAGGTTAGGTAAAGTTTATCCTAATTTAAGCTTAGAAAGGTTTAGTGTAGAACCAAGGAATGTCAAAGTAGAAAAAAACATCCCGTATAAAGCTAATTTTTTAGGAAGGGCTGGGCTTGGGTCTAATACTTTAGTTTTGGTGTTTTTTAAAGAGGGAAAAGAAGCCCTAAGGATTAGAGTTTGGGGTTATGTGGAGGCTTATGTCCCTGTTTTGGTTTTAACCAAGCCTTTAGAAAAAGGAGAGGTAATCAGAGAAGAACATGTGGTCTTTGAGAAAAAGCCCCTTTCTAAACTTCCCCAAGATGTGATTTTACAAAAAGAAGAGGTTTTAGGTAAAGAATTGAGGACTAGCCTTAAACCTAATGTGGTCTTAAGAAAGTCCTTTTTAGCCGAAGCCCTTTTAATAAAGAGAGGACAAGTGGTGGTGATTACAGCCAGAGGCAAGGGATTTTTGGTGCAGGCTAAAGGGAAGGCCTTACAAGACGGAAGAAAAGAAGAGATGATTAAGGTAAAAAACCTGAGCAGTAATAAAGAGGTCTTAGGAAAGGTAGTTTCATCAAAAGAGATAGAGGTGGTGCTCTGATGAAAATCTCAAAAATTTGGCTTTTGGGATGTCTATTCTTTTTATGGGGGTGTTGGGAGTTTGATCCTAAGACCCCTCCGACCCCTCCTCCACCGCCTGAGGTAAGCGTTCAAGTAGAAGAAGGAAGATATTTAAGTAAGGGTTCTCTTTATAAAGAAGGAAGAGACTTGTACGCCTATGCTGACAAAAGGGCAAGGTTCGTAGGGGATATTTTAACCGTTAAAATCGTGGAGACCTATCAGAGTTCTAATACAGTAAGTCAAAAAAGCGGAAAAAGTAGTTCTGCTTCAGCAGGTATTTCAAACATTTTAGGGTATGAAAACGAGATAAAAAGCAGGTTTTTGCCTAATGCTGCAGATTTAGGGACTTTGTTTAAAGGGGAAATGAGCTCTTCCACTTCTGGTCAAGGTCAAACTGCAAGGCAAAGTAAGATTGTGGCTACTTTAAGCGCAAGGGTGGTTAAGGTTTTACCTAACGGCAACTTAGTAATTCAAGGGGTAAGGACGATTAAAAGAAATAGAGACCTTGAGTATATAACCCTTACAGGAATAGTAAGACCAGAAGATATAGCCGCAGATAATTCGGTTCTTTCTACCCAGATTTCAGACGCTTACATAGAGTATAGCGGTAAAGGACCCAATAGCGAAGCTGCAAGCGGACCAGGTATTATCACCAGACTTTTACAACTTTTCTGGCTGTTCTAAGGAGGAAGTATGAAGAAGATATGCTGTTTTTTAATCTTATTAATTCTTTTCTTGGTAGAACAGGCCTTTTCTGTAAGGCTAAAAGACATAAGTGAAGTAGAAGGGGTAAGAGGTAATTTTTTGGTAGGTTATGGGTTAGTGGTTGGTCTTAAACAGACCGGAGACGGAGACCAGACCAAGTTTACCGTGCAGTCCATAGTAAACATGCTTGAAAGGTTTGGTATTTTAGTCCCTAAGGAACAGGTAAAATTAAAAAACGTGGCTGCGGTGATGGTTACTGCCTATCTCCCTCCTTATGCTAGGCCTGGACAAAGGATTGACGTAGAGGTTTCTGCTATAGGGGATGCGAAGAGCCTTCAGGGGGGGACGTTGCTTATGACCCCTTTAAAAGGTCCTGACGGACAGGTTTATGCCTTAGCTCAAGGTCCGATTTCTATAGGTGGTTTTGGTGCCCAGGGAGGTGGGGCTCAGGTGCAGGTAAACCATCCTACCGTAGGTAAAATCCCTAACGGAGCCATCGTAGAAAGGGAGGTTCCGATGGAAGACCTAAACAGCCTCTCAAAAATAGTCCTTACTTTAAAGACTGAGGATTTTACTACTACTGCAAGGACGGTAGAGAATATCAATGCTTATTTAAAAGGAAACTATGCCAAGGCTTTAGACCTTAAAAACATAGAATTAACCGTTCCTCCTAATTATCAAAGAAAGGTAGTAAAGCTTTTAGGAGAGATAGGTAACCTTGAGGTAATACCTGATGCTCCTGCTAAGGTGGTGATAGACGAAAAAACCGGGACGGTTATCATCGGAGAAAACGTAAAGATTGCAAAGGTAGCGGTAGCCCATGGAAATTTAAGCGTAGAGATTAAAGAAACCCTAGAGGTTTCTCAGCCCTATCCTCTTTCCCCTGGAGAGACTGTGGTTACTCCTAGGACGGAGCTACAGGCTAAGGAACAGAAGGCAAAGATTGTGGTTTTAGAAGAAGGGGTAACCTTAGGAGAACTGGTGAGGGCGCTTAATGCGGTAGGGGCAACCCCAAGAGAGCTTATCGCTATCTTGCAGGCTATAAAAGCTGCAGGTGCTTTACACGCAGACTTGGTAATCATATAAAGGGGTTTATATATGAAGGCTTATGGTATTTATTACCAAAACCTTAAGGAGATAAACACTTTAGCTAAAAAAGACCCTAAGGCAGCGCTTAAAACCCTTTGCAATGAGTTTGAGTCGCTTATCTGGTATGAAATTTTAAAGAATTTTGATCAGTCTATATGGAAAAGCAATCTTTTTCCTGAAACCCTTGAGAAAAAGATTTATCAAGATTTTCTTTATCAAGAAGTAGGAAGGACATTAGCCGGAAGGCCAAAAAGTTTAGGAGACTACCTTTATCAAAATCTTTTAAAAAGTACCTATCTAAAGAACAGAATAGAAAAATCCGATAAATAAATAGGGAGGTGATTTTAGAATGGTGAGAAAAGAGTTGATCGAGTTAAAAGAGACATTAGAGAAAGAAAAAAGAGCACTTATGAAGGGTGCGGTAGAGGAAATACTTAAATGGGCTTCTTATAAAGCAAGACTGGCTAATTTTTTAAAAGATAAAGATTTTACCAAGGAAGAGCAAGAGATGTTAAAAGAAATTTTTCAGATAAATGAGAAAAATAAGCTGATAATCCAAGCAGGGCTTAATTTTGTAGAAGAGGCTTACAGTTTTTTGAGTAATATGCTTTGCCAGCAAAAGACCACCTATGGTAAGGTTTCACATCAATCCCCAAGGGTTATTTCCAAATCAGCTTAAGAGTGTTTTATGGCTGGGCTTACAAGTACTTTAAACATCGCTAAAAATTCTTTGCTTGCCTTTCAGTTGGCTACCCAGGTTATAGGACATAACATTTCTAACGTAAACAACGAAGCCTATTCTAGGCAAAAAGTAGTGGAAACTACTTATCCTCCAAGCCCTTCTCCTGTAGGACCTATAGGCACTGGAGTAAGGATAGACTACATAAAACGATACTTTGATAGTTTTTTAGAAAGAAACCTTAACCTTAAGTATACTGATTTTGGACTTTATAATGCAGAAGAAGCTGGGCTTAATGTTTTAGAGAGCCTTTTTAACGAGGTAACCGAGGGAGTAGGACTTACTTCCGTTTTAAAGAACTTTTGGGCTTCTTGGCAATCCTTAGCCAACGCTCCTGAAAACTTGGCTGCAAGAACACAGGTTTTGGAAAACGGAAAATTGATAACCGAGATTCTTAAAAGCAAGTTTCAAGGTCTCAGAGACCTTGAAACTCAGATAGGTCTTAAATTGAAAAACATGGCAGATAACATCAATAAAATATCTTCTCAAATTGCCGAACTAAACTTACAGATTACCGCCCTTGAGTCTGGTGGAAAAACCGCTAATGACCTTAGAGACCAAAGGGATGCCCTTATTAGACAACTTTCTCAGTTAGCTTCTATTCAGTATTTTGAAACCAAAGAAGGTGCATATAATGTAGTTTTAGGTAAAGGTTTTAATTTGGTAAACTTAGATAGAACATGGAAGCTTGAAATTTCCGGGACTGACCTGTATTGGGTCGATTCTTCAGGGGCAAAAGTGCCTCTTTCAAGCAAAGAAGTGTCTTCTGGAGAATTAGGTGGTTGGTTAAGACTTCTGGAACAGCTCTCAGATAAATACAATTATGAGTATGTCTCAGGAAACAAAATAAACTATAATCTTTTCGGAAAATTGATTTCGGAAGGTGATAAACTTTCAGACTTAGGCCTTTCAGGTATAGTAAACTTTAATATTACAGGCACAGACCACCTTGGAAACAGTGTTTCAGGAAGTATTAGTTATGACCTTACTACCACTCCTAATGCTACCTTGAGAGATCTTTTAGATAAAATAGAGGAGCTTTATAATTACACGGTTAAAGCCTACATAAAAGATGGGAGGCTTTTTATAGAGGACAACTTTAGAGGACCTGGTAAACTTGAGTTCTCTATGAGTGGTCCTGTTGATTTTGGAGGTTTTTCAGACCCAGCTTATCAAAGGAGGGTGGAAGAGCTAAATTTAGCCGGAAAGTTAAAACTTTTTGGTGAAGAACTGGTAAAAGCAGTTAACGAACTTCATACCCAAGGGGTTGGATTAACCTTCTATGAAGGAGAGCTGGAAGGGGCCTACTCTGTCAAACAATATCTCAAAGAACTGCCGTATTTTTTAGACCTTTCTAAAAATCCTTCAGGTACAGAATTAACAGGATTTTTTTATGTTTGGGTTAAAAATCCTCAAGGGCAGATAGTTCCTGTAAAAATTTCGGTTGAAGGTTTAAGCGTAAACGCTACTCTTGATGACCTGGCAAATAGAATTAACGAAGGCCTACAGCAGGCAGGTTTTTATGATCCTGCAAACCCGAACGCTCAGTATCTTAAAGCTTTGGTAAGAGGAGGAAAGCTTGTTTTTCAGGCTAAAGAAGGTTTTGCTTATGCCTTTTCAAACGATACTTCAGGTATTCTTCTTTCTACAGGAATAAACCTGTTTTTTTTAGGTACAGACCCAGAAGACCTGTCGGTAAACAATGTTTTCGTGCTCAAACCAGAGTTAATAGCCTCAGGCAAGATGGACTTAGCTTCTTTTAGAACAGAAACTTCTCTTTTTAAGGTCTATAAAAGCTTTACTACGATAGATGCTAATCAAACTTTTGATAATAGTCTTAGCAAAATTTTTCTTAGGTTTTATGACGATAAAATCAACCAGGTATCGCTGTTTGACCAAAATCCATCAAACGAAAAGGTGTTTTTTGTATTAGAAGGAAACGTCTCAGAAGAGATCAAGCTAACAGACCTTGGGTTTGCCAATAATACTATCATAACCTATAACGGGACCCTTTATGATGGAACGGCTGTAAGCGGAAGTTTTCAAGTTTCTCCCTTTTCTACGGTAAAAGACCTTATGAATAGTATAAAAACTACTTATAATAATACGGTTGAGGTTTATATAAAAAACGGGATGTTGATCATAGAAAATAAAAACCCTGGCGATAGTAGTTTAACCTTTAATTCAGATGAGTTAGCTCAAAACACCTACTTTGGTTCTTCCTATAGATGGAACCTTTCTCCTTCTGGTGAGTATTTTGTAGAAGTTTCTGTAAGAACAAACGAAACTTTATCGTCTATTTTTTCTAAAATAGACAGGCTCCCTTATATTAGAGCATACATTGACGCAGACGGAAAGGCAGTCATTAGCCTTGAACCCAACCAGACCAAAACCTATGCCTTTGAGATAGGTGATAACAGTTCAACCAACGGATTTATAGATTTTTTGACTACACAAAATATGTATATACCTTCGTTTAGAGGAGACCCAGATGTTAGTATTAATAGAGTTTCTACCGGTTTTGAAGACTTTATCTTAGATAACACAAGAGAAGATTATCTTTCTTTTTATCTCTTTGATAAAAAGGGAGATTACATAGACACCTTTAGAATAAGGCTTGATGACGGAAAAACTATTTTAGACGTGATAAAAGAGATTAACTCTCCTGAAAATGCACGTTATGGGCTTTCTGCAAGGCTTGATAGGGAGGGGAAACTGATAATAGAAACTACTGGTCTTTACCAGACAGCAACTTTTGTAGTTCAAGACGAAACCTCATACGGAACCAACTATATTCAAAAAAGCTTTGACCAAGGGTTTATCAATAAACTTAAAGGTTATGAGTTTAAGCGAGGGGACAACAGAACAGCCCAGGCTATAGCTGACCTTGCTTCTGTTACCAGAAAAAGTCTAAATTATGCCACCCTTGAAGACTATTATTCAAGCTTGATAGGAGAGGTTGGGGCAGCCACTAAGGCGGTAAAAGATAGTAAAAGCTTCTTAGAAACCCTTATCTCACAGATAAAGGCCATAAAAGACAGTGTTTCTGGAGTTTCTTTAGATGAGGAGATGACAAACCTTATAAAATACCAACAGGCCTTTGCTGCAGCGGCTAAACTTTTAACCTCAGTAGAGGATATGTTAGAAAACCTTATTAACGCTAAACGTTAAATTTTGAGAGGTTAAAACCATGAGGATAGGGTTTAATACCAAATATAACAGCGTGCTTGCCGACCTAAACCGTCTTTCTTCTGAATTAAACCTTACCCAGCTTAAAATTTCTTCCGGTAAGAATTTTACCAGACCTTCTGATAGCCCTTCTGACGTAGTCATTTCCCTTAACTATAAACAAGGTATCAACAGGATAGAAAAATACCAAAAGGCTATAGATGAAGGCCTTGCCTTTTTAAAAACACAAGAAGCTACTTTAGGTCAGGTTGAAGACTTGGTGGCAAGGGCTAAGGTGCTTGCCATCCAAGCAGCGAACGCAACCCAGGATATAAACGCAAGGAAGGCCACCGCAGAAGAAATAGATAAAATTTTTCAGGCAGTTTTATCTTTGGCTAACTCTCAATTAGGAGAAAAATATCTTTTTTCAGGACAGAAAACCAGCGGTTTCCCTCCAGGGGCTTTTCCTTTTCAGTTAACCAAAGAAACCCTTCCTAACGGACAGACAATAGAAAAGGTGGTTTATAACGGTTCGGTTGAGGATTTTTCTATAAGCTATGATAAAGGTATGCAGATAAAACTGGGAGAAAACGGACAAAAAATATTTATGGATTCAGGAATTTTTGAAACCCTTATAGGTTTAAAAAGGCTTCTTTTAAAGGATAACCAAATAGACTATCAACAAGAAACCTATAACATCCAGGAATTTATAGGAAAGCTTGACGAGGTTTATAACCATATTGCAGCCAAAAGAGGTTTGGTAGGGGCACAGATATCCCATCTTGAGACCAAAAAAGAGCTGTATATAGACTTTAAACAGACCTTAGAGAATAATTTAGGAGAGGTTGAAAGCGCTGATTTGGCTGAGCTTGCAACCAAGATGCAACAGCTTTCTATTGCCTATGACGCAGCATTAAAGGCTACCGCTATGGTAAGTGGTATGAGCCTGGTTAAGTATGTTTAAAGTTTAGTCCAAGTGGGAAAGAGGAAATTTTTTCCCGAGATATAAAGATGGGTTAGGTGAGAGTTTAAGTGAATAAGGTATATTCCATAGCCCTGAGGACCTTCCCCAAAGGCAAGGAGATAATCTCCAGTTGGAGAAAAGGTAGGGTCTTCTAACCGGCCTTTAAAAAGGATCTTTTTTACATTCCCAGTATTAAGGTCATGTAAAATCAAATAGGTCAAACCTCCTCCCCTTGAGAGGTAGAGAACTTTATCTTCCTTTGGTGAAAATCTGGGAGAGGTATTATAAGCCCTGATGGTAGAAATTTTTTTATCTTGTTTAGTTTCTAAGTCAAAAAGATTTATGGTAGGTTTTCCTGTTCTGCGGTCATGAACATAAAGAAGCTTTTTTCCATCTTTCGAGACATCAGCTACTTGGTAGACCCCACCTCCTTTTAACATCGGTTCAAGGCTCTGCTTTTCTAAACTAAACCTATAGATCCCTATTTCTCCTTGGTATTCTATGGTTAAGAAAAGATTTTTTTCATCTGGGCTCCATACAGGGGTAGAGCTTATACCCTTTATCCAAAATACCTTGGTTTCACCTGTTTTAAGGTCTAAAATCTCTAAAGCATATTGTTTTTTTTCATAGACTAAGTAGGCAATCTTTTGGCCAGAGGGAGAAAACTTAGGGAATAAAATAAGAGGGGCTGTCCTTAATTCCTTAGGGTTTTCTTTGGAAAAATCAGAGAGGTATAACCGGTCTTTTCCTAAGGACCTTTTTACAAAGGCTATTTTAGAGTAAGCTATACCTTTATGGTTAGAAAGTTCCTCTATCACTTTATCTGCAAGAAGATAAATAAGCCTTTCTGATTGAGAAAGCGTACCTTCTAAACGGTATTCTTTTATGATTTTTTTCTCAACCAAGTCTTCAAGTTGAGCCGTAAGGGTTATTCCGGAAGAGGTTAGAGTAAAACTTCCTGTGAGATAATATTCTCTGGATAACGATTGAGAAAAAGGAGGGTTAGGGGTTGCCAGCACAAAAAGATGGAGATTAATCATTTTTCTTAGAAGAGGAGTAAGTTTGGCTGAAAGAGAGGAATCTCCTTTAAAATCAGGAACCCTAACCAAAACTTTTCCAAAAGATTGACCTTCGACAGTGATAACAGGGATACCCTCTGAGGTCTCAGAGGCCTTAGCAGGAGATATTCCTGCTAAGGCTAAAAAGAGAAGTAAAATCCACCATATAAGTCTATTTTTCATAAGATCCGTTTTCCATCTTTACTACGTCTTCAAACTTTATGTCCATACCAAGGATTCCGATGATTTCTTCGTATTTATTTCTTATAGGTATAGAAAGAGTGATGCAGAGATTTCCTGTGATTCTCGAGGTATAAAATTTAGAAATATAAGTTTTCCCTGTTTTCAACGGCACTTTAAACCATTCTCTATTTTCAAAAGTTTCAGTTCTAAGAAGTTCTTCAAATTTCTGGAGGTACTCTATGTCATTACTTACACCTATGATTGGTTTGCCTTCAGTATCTACTATATAGATAAACTGTACATAAGGATGTTCTTCTAAAAACTTTTTAAGCACAGGCTTTATTTCTTTTGCCTGTAGGGTAGATATTTCTTTTTCTTGTGAAAGGTCCTCAAGATAATGGGACATAAGCTGGATTACATAATCTCTTAGGTGGTCAAGCTCAGACACAAAGAGTTCAGGAAGATATTTTTTGGTATAAGCCAGCATTTCTTCGTTTGAAATAGGGGTAACCCTACCTTTTTCGTATTCCTCGATGATTTTTTTGTAAATTTTTGCCACTCCTGGGTGCCTTTTATCGATTTGTTTTTCTCCAGTAAGCCCAAAATGCATGTTAATCCAGTAAGCAATACCAGCGGTTCCGCTTTTATCAGTAATGATAATTTGAATAGGCCTTTTAAGCACCCGTAAGGTGTCAAAAGAGTTGTAAATTTCTTCGTTTTTTATCAATCCATCTATATGGATACCTGCTTTAGTAGCGTTAAACTCTTCTCCCACCAAAGGCTGTCTTGAAGGTATTTTTTCATGAAGTTCTTTTTTATAATAATTTACGATGTCTGTAATTACTGAAACCTCCATTCCATCGGTTGTGCCTTTTAAAGCAATATATTCAAAAACCATGGCTTCAAGGGGGGTATTACCGGTCCTTTCTCCTATACCAAGAAGGGAGGTGTTAACATAAGTACATCCGTAAAGCCAGGCGGCGGTAGCATTTATTACCGATTTGTAGAAGTCATTATGGCCATGCCATTCAAGTAGTTCTTCAGGAACCCCAGCCTCTTCTATTAAAGCCCTTATAAGCTTAGGCACGCTTACAGGTAAGGCGGCTTCAGGATAAGGCACCCCTAAACCTAAGGTATCGCAAAGTCTTATTTTTATATCTATCCCACTTTCTTCTCTAAGTTTCATAAGCTCTATAGCAAAAGGTATCACAAATCCATAGATGTCTGCCCTGGTAATATCTTCAAAATGGCATCTTGGACGGATACCTAAGGAAAGGGCCTCTTTGATTATAGCCAAATAGTCCTCTAAAGCTTGTTTTCTAGTTTTTTTGAGCTTTAAAAAAATGTGGTAATCAGAACAAGAGGTAAGAATACCCGTTTCTTTAAGACCGGCTTCTTTTACCAATTTTAGGTCATTTTTATTAGCCCTTATCCATCCTGTTATTTCAGGGTATTGGTATTCTAAAGCGAGACATCTTTCTAAGGCCTCTCGGTCTTTTTGGGTATAGAGGAAAAGCTCAGTCTTTCTTATTATTCCTTTAGGTCCGCTGAGTTTGTGTAAAAATTTATAAAGGGTTTCTATTTGTTCAGGAGTATAAGGTACCCTTGCTTGTTGACCGTCTCTAAAAGTAGTATCAGTTATGTAAAAATTTTTAGCCGGCTGGGGAGGAATATATTTTCCATCAAAAAAAATCCTGGGAGGTTCTACATAAGGAAAAAAATCTTTAAAAAGATTTGGGTTATCAGTGTCTCTTAAGATGTAATTTTCCTTGTTAGGTTTAAATTTTAGCATTCCAGAACCCTTTATTTACCAAGAGGTAATTAATTTAAAACCTCTTGGGCTGGGGTATTTTTATCCCGCCTTTAAGGGTAAGGGTTTTCCCCAGCAGGCGGTATTACCCTTACCTAAAGAATTATTAAATTTTAAATTTAAAATCAATTGGTTAAAAATCAAGTTATAGATGGGAGCTGTAAAATTTTCTTATCAAACAGAACGGGTATAAAATTTTTTTTCGATGAATAAAAAGTAGATGACCTCCTACTTGAGGACTTGTAGGGGGTATATTTTTACAAAAATTTTTAAACTTATTAACCCAAAGGGGGGTTGACAAATCTTTTTTTAGTAGGATTATAAATCTTCAATATGAGCTTAAACTTAGAAAGGGTAATAAAGGAGATGGATAACACCTTTAAAATTTTCCCTGCAGAAAGGACCTATGGTGTAGAGTATGCCATTAGAGATATCGTTGAGGCTTCGTTAGAAGCCAAAAGAGCGGGAAAAGACCTTATCTGTCTTAACATAGGAGACCCGGTTAAATACGGGTTTAAAACACCAGAGCATATCGTTAAAGCAGCTTGTGAGGCTCTTTTAAACAATCTAAACTCTTATTCAGAATCTACCGGAATATCTGAAGCTATAGAAGCTATAAGAGGTTATGCCCTTAAGAAGGGTATTAAACCGGTGGATATCTACATCACGCAGGGGGCATCTGAAGCAATAGAATTTGCTATTTCAGCCTTAGCAAATCCTGGAGATAACATTCTTTTGCCTTCCCCTTGTTATCCTCTCTATCAGGCTATAGTAGCTAAATTTCAGATCGAACCTCGCTTCTACTATCTTGACGAAGAGAAAGACTGGGAAATAGAGATAGATTCTATAGAACCTTTAATAGATAAAAGGACCAAAGCTATAGTGCTTATAAATCCCAACAATCCTACAGGAGCAATTTATTCTAAAAAGACTTTAGAACAAATTTTAGACATAGCAGAAAGATACCATCTTGTGGTGCTTTCTGATGAAATCTATGACCAATTTGTTTTAGAAGAGGATTTAGAGCATGTTTCTATAGCGGCTTTAACAGATGAAGTCCCTGTGATAACTTTTAATGGTCTTTCTAAAAACTATTTTGCTCCTGGGTTTAGAATAGGTTGGGGTATAGTTTCTGGCCCTGAAGAAATGCTTAAAGATTACATAGAGGCTATACATAAACTTGCCCGTACCCGCCTTTGTGCTTCCCATCCTCTTCAGTTTGCCATCCCAGCAGCCCTTAACAATGAAAACCATTACATAAAACAGGTAATCTTTGAACTTAGAAAAAGAAGGGACCTCTTAATAGATGGAATAAACCTTATTCCTATGCTTTCTTGTGTAAAACCTAAAGGGGCTTTTTATGCTTTTCCAAGGTTTGAAATTCCTGGGATCCAAGATTTAGATTTTGTTAAAAGGTTGATTTTAGAAGAAGGGGTGGTATTAGTTCACGGTAGTGGCTTTGGTCAAAAACCTAACAGCCAGCATTTTCGTATCATCTTTCTTCCAGAAGAATCTGTAATTATAAAGGCTTTAGAAAGGATAGAAAGGTTTGTGAAGAAATTTCTTTAGACATGAGGATCCCTTCGGTTAATGAAGTTAAAGAACGTCTTTCTCGGCTTTATCCAGGATATCCCTTAAGTTATTTTACTGAACCTGCACGTAGGGTAACCAATTTTATAAGGGAAAAATGGCAAAAAGGTGAGTTAAAAGAGCTTACCGAGGAATGTCTTTTAAATTATATCAAACAGGTTTTTGAAGATTATGAAAAACCCTCTTTACAAAGAGTAATTAATGCTACAGGAGTAGTAATCCACACCAATTTAGGAAGAGCACCTTTAGCAGAAAAAGCTATAGAAGAGATAGTAAAAGTAGCTAAGTTTTATAGTAACTTAGAGTTTAACTTAGAAGAAGGAAAAAGGGGAAGTAGATATGTTCATGTAGAGGAAATCCTTAAAGAGATTACCGGAGCAGAAGGGGCGATAGTAGTTAACAACAACGCCTCAGCCGTCTTGATATCTCTTAATACATTAGCTTTTGGGAAAGAAGTCATCGTTTCCAGGGGCGAATTAGTAGAAATAGGCGGTTCATTTAGGATTCCTGAGGTAATGAAATGGGCTGGCTGTATCCTTCGTGAGGTAGGAACTACCAACAAAACCCATCTTTATGACTACGAAAAAGCTATAAACGAAAATACAGGATTACTACTTAAAGTGCATAAGAGCAACTTTGCTATCGTTGGTTTTACTAAAGAAGTAAGTTCAGAAGAGTTGGTAGTCTTAGGAAGAAAATACAACTTACCGGTAATGGAGGATTTGGGAAGCGGTTGTTTGATAGATTTGTCCAAATATGGGTATCCAAAAGAACCAACGGTTAAAGAAATATTAGCTGCAGGGGTAGACATCGTTACCTTTTCTGGGGACAAACTTTTAGGTGGTCCTCAAGCAGGTATTATCCTTGGTAAAAAGGATCTTATAGAAAAAATCCGAAAAAATCCTTTAAACCGTGCTTTGAGGATAGATAAACTTACTTTAGCAGGCTTAGAAGTCACCTTAAGACTTTATCGAGACGAAAACTTAGCCAGAGAGTACATTCCTACTTTAAAAATGATCCTAACCCCTAAAGAACAACTTAAAAAAGAGGCTATTAAACTAGCTAATCGTTTAAAGAAGCTTGGGCTAGAAGGGTTTCAGTTTAAAGTGCTGGAAAGTTCAGGAAAGACCGGAGGTGGTTCTTTGCCTTTGTTAGACTTACCTTCTTTTGTAGTAGGGGTTTATTCAGAAAAAGTTTCTCCTCAAAGGTTGCAAGAATTTTTAAGAAAAAACCAGCCTCCTATTATTACTAGGATAGAAGAAGATTTTTTGGTAATAGACCCAAGATGTCTTTTTAAACAAGATTATCCAGAAATCTTAAAGGCCTTTAAGAGGTTAAAAGATGGGGTTTAAAGTTCCTGCCAACTGGGATTGGTTTTTCCCATATCTAAAAGAAACTTTTTCTGGAGAAGGTTTAACCCCAGAAGACCTTTTTATCCATTCTACCACAGACCTCTTAAAAATCTATCCCAATCAAAAGCTTTTACCACTTTTATTGATGGAAAGATTTTTATTGGAAAGGGTAGAAGGTAATATTTTTAAAAAAGAAATATTATCTTTAGTACTTGAAAGAGAAAAAGTAAAAGGATATCTTTTGAAATTATCAAAAGAATTTAATCCTAAATTGTTAGAGTTTTCGTTAATTAACATAGAGGAAAACCTGTTTTTTTATCCCCTTTCATGGGGAGGGTTTAACAAACTTCTTTTTTTGTTATGGAAACAAGAAATTCCTTTTTTAGCTGTGGAAATAGAACTGGGAAGTCTTAACGATTATCACCGGTTTTTAGAACCCCCTCAGCGTTTAGACTTCAGTAGGTTTACCTTACAAACTCAAGAAAGACTTAAAGATTATCTTCCTTTTGAAGATTTAAGTTTAGTTGAAGAGATTGAAGAAAAATTTTTGGCAGAAGGAGATTTTTTACTTTTAGCAGACAAAAAAGGACCTATCCCAGAGGATTTGTTTAAAGATATAAAAATATTAATAATAAAGGAAAGTCCCCAAGAGTTTTTATTGGTTGGAAAAGGTGATGTTAATAAACTTTTAGAGAGAGTTGAGGCTCTTTTTAGAAAAGTAGGGATCCTTTCTAAGGAGATTTGGAGGGTTTATCAAGTAGAAGGGGCTTCTCCTTTGATGTATGCTCTTTCGGCCCTTGAACATGCAAGAAGGCTAAAAACAGAACAAAAGGTGTTTTTTGAAGGGTTTACCTATCATGTTTTAGGAGACCTTTATTATGAATGGGAAGATTTAGGCAAGGCATTAAAATATTATGATTTAGCAGAGGGTTTTACTAAACAGCCTATAGAGCTTGCTTTGAGTAAAGGGGCTATTTATTATCTCTTAGGGGAGTTTGACCAGGCAGAAGAGATATTAAAGTCCCATCTTTGTGGATGTGAAAAAGAAGACCCTGCCCTTCATTATAACTTAGGGTTGATTTATTATCAAAAAGAGGCCTATGAAAAAAGTAGATACCATTTTTACAAAGCTCATCTTTTGGAACCAAAAAATACTCTTTTTAGAGAGGCTTTAATAAAGTTTTTATGGGATACAGGGGCTTATCAAGAATTAGAAGAGGTCTTTTCGGGTATCGATGACTTAACACCTAAAGAACAATTATATTTAGGAAAGCTTTATTTTTATCAAAAGAAATATGAGCAGGCCTTTGAATTGTTAAAAAGGACATTAAATCTTCCAGAAAGAGACGGAGAAACTTTAGGCTTTTTGGCCTGGCTTTATGTTTATTTCAACAAAGAAAAAGAGGTTTGTGATTTATTAAAAGAAGAGGCAAAAAAACTTCTCACTGAGAAAGAAAAGAAAAAGTTAATAGAAGAGTTTGGAATTGAGTTTAGATGAAACTAACGGTCTTAGGCTCAGGCACTGGATGGATAAGGCTTGACAGAAATGCCCCAGGCTATCTATTAGAAGAAGAAGGTTTTTTGTTGGTTCTTGACCTGGGATATGGGGTTCTAAAACAGTTTTTGAAACTGGGGTACAAGTTAGAAGACATCTCAGCGATTTTCATTTCTCATTTTCATCCAGACCATATTTCTGACATCATCCCTTTCTTTTTTGCCAGTAGGTATAAACTTGGGTATAAAAGGGTTCAACCGGTATATGTTTATGCTCCTGTCGGTTTTTTTAGCTTCCTTGAGAAATTAAATCAAGCCTTTAACCGTTGGGTTGAACCACCTAAGGAAGCTTTTAAGTTGGTAGAGCTTCCGTTGGTAGAAAGCTACGAATTTTTAATAGGGCCTTTTAAAGCTAAAACATCCCCGGTGAAACATAACCCAGAAAGCATAGCTATAAGATTGGAATCCCAAGGGAAAAGCCTTGCTTATTCTGGAGATACAGGTTTTTGTGATACCCTTATAAGACTTGCCAAAAAAGCAGATATACTTATTTTGGAATGCGCTAATTCAGAGGACCTAAAAGTAGAAGGGCATCTTTCTCCTGAAGAAGCTGGAATGATTGCAGAAGAAAGTAAGGTAAGCAAACTTGTTCTTTCTCATTTTTACCCCCATAGTGAAAAAAAAGAAATACCAGCTATAATAAAGAAGTACTTCTCAGGCGAAGTAATTTTAGCTAAGGATTTTACAGTTCTAACCTTATGAAGGTCCTTAAGATAGTTTGGCAAAAAAGTAAAGAAGAGAATCCTTTTGCAGAAAGAACTAACCTAACTTATTTAAACTTAGAAAGAGCCCTTAAAACCTTAGAACCTATTTTATTTGGGATGGGAATTAAGGTTGAATTTGAAAAAAGAGAGGTTGAAAAAAGGCCTCAGGATCTTAAGGATTGGGAAAAAAGGGTTTGGATAGAAGATAAACCGATAGAAGACCTTTTAGACATAGAGACAAGACAGAGTTTCTGTTTCGGAATATGTGGGAAAGTATGCGATGTGTTGTGTAAGGACAAGATAGAAGAGATACCTGAGCATCTTATACTTACTGCGGTTTTTAATGTGATACGAGAAAAGTTTAACATAGGGGGATTATATCATGGAGGGAATAGACCCTAAAATTTTAAATAAGTTAAAACAAAAGGTCCAAAAAGAAATTGCTTTAAAAGAAATAGAGACTACCGAGTATTGGTTAAACGAGCTTTTAAAGGTTTATCAGAAAAATCATCAAAGTTTAGCTGATTTTAAGGCTGAGGTTAGACAGTTTATAGACCGAATGAAAAATCGTTTAGAGGTCTTAAAAACTAAAGGATATTAAAGGAGAAAAAGATGAAGTACATCAGCACCAGAGGAGGAATGGAAAAAATCCCTTTTAAGCAGACTGTTTTTGAAGGGCTTGCGCCTGACGGTGGTTTGATAATTCCTGAGAAGGTTCCAAGATTAACCCCTGAAGAGCTAAAAACATGGAGCACCCTTTCTTATCAGGAACTTGCTTTAAATGTTTTTAGGTATTTTGTAGACGATATTTTAGAAGATACCTTAAAAGAAATCATCTACCGTTCTTATCAAACTTTTAGAACCAAAGAGGTTACCCCGGTAGTAAAAATAGGAGACATTTATATTTTAGAACTTTTTCATGGTCCTACTTGGGCTTTTAAAGACGTAGCCCTTCAATTTTTAGGGAACCTTTTTGAAAAACTTTTGTTAGAAACAGGAGAAAAGATTAACATCCTTGGAGCTACTTCAGGAGATACTGGTTCTGCAGCCATCTATGGTGTTAGAGGTAAAAAGAACATAGCCATTTTTATTCTTCATCCTCATCGTAGAGTTTCTGAAGTCCAGGCTTTGATGATGACCACTGTAACCGATGACAACGTTTTTAATTTAGCGATAGAAGGTACCTTTGACGATTGTCAAGCAATAGTAAAACAGATTTTTATGGATTTGGATTTTAAAAGAAGATACAGGCTTACAGCCATAAACTCGATTAACTGGGCAAGGGTTATGGCACAGATGGTTTATTATTTCTGGGCTTATTTTAGGGTTTGTGAAAAAGAAGGGGTAGAACAGGTTATGTTTTCGGTCCCTACTGGAAACTTTGGAGACATTTTTGCCGGTTACTTGGCAAGGAAGATGTTAGGAGAAGAAAGGGTTCCTAAGTTGATTTTAGCTACCAATGAAAACGATATCCTTTATAGGTTTGTTAACTTTGGAGATTATTCAGTAGGGCAAGTAAAGCCTACCATCAGCCCTTCCATGGACATACAGGTAGCTAGCAACTTTGAACGCTATCTTTATTATCTATTAGGAGAAGACTCAGAAAAGACAAAACAGGCTATGGAAAAGTTTGCTTCTGAAAAGACTTTAAAGTTTGACCAAAACATAATTGAGAAAATCCAACAAGACTTTCTTTCCGACCGAGCAACTGAAGAGGAAACCTTTGAGACTATCAGAACTTTTTATGAGAATACAGGGTATATTCTTGACCCTCATACTGCAGTAGGAATAAAGGCAGCTTATCGGTTTAAAAAGGACATACCTATAGTTTGTTTAGCTACCGCCCATCCTGCTAAGTTTCCTGAAACAGTAAGTAAGGCTTTAGGTATAGAGTTTGAACTTCCTGATGAGATAAAAAAACTTTATCATCTTCCTCAAAAATATGACATATTATCCGCCTCAGTAGCCAAAGTAAAGGAATATATTGAGTATAAAGCCGTTTAAGATTTAAGTATAAAAAACGAAAAAAATAACCGAAAAATGAAATTAAATAAACTGAAAATTGTGGTTATTTTGGGTTTTTTAGTCTTAGTTGTCGTTTGGTATGCCGTTAAAAGAACTTATTTTTTTAATGAATTAGCCGGTTTGATTTTTTCCCCATTTTGGAAGGGTTCTACCTATTCTGGGGAAAAAAGTAGAAGTTTTTTAGAAAATTATTTTTTTTTAGTAAACCTTAGAAAAGAAAACGAAAGGCTTAAAGAGGAGAACCTGCTTTTAAAAGCTCAACTGGCTCAATATAAAGAAAGGGAAAGGATTTATTCAGAATTAGAGAAGTTTTATCGTATATCTTCTCAGTTTAACTATCCAAAGATTGCTGCTCGTATTATCTACAAACCTTTGGATTATTTTTCAGACATCATTTTTATAGACAAAGGAAGCAAAGATGGAGTAATGCCTCAAATGCCTGTTTTGGCTATGGCAGGAGGTGAGGCGGTGGTTTTAATAGGTCAAGTGGTAGAGGTTTATAATTGCTGGAGTAAGGTTATTTTGATAAATCATCCCTCTTTTGCCGCAGACGTTAAGGTTATAAGAACAGGAGATCGAGGTATTTTAAGAGGAAGGTCTGAATCCCATCCTTTTGTGTATTATTTACCAGGTGATGCTCAGGTTAAAGAGCAAGATGAAATTCTCACTTCAGGCCAAGATGGTCTTTTCCCTCCGGGTATTTTGATAGGAAAAGTAGTTCAGGTATCTAGAGACCCAACCCAGAGTGTTTTTAAAATGGCTGAAATAGCACCTTTGGTAGATCTTTATCGAATAGACTTAGTGTTTGTTTTGGCTAAAATTCCTGAAATCAATTTTTAACCATGAATTTTAAAGAATTTTTGGGAATAGGAGTTCTTTTAGCCTTTTTGGTTCTTTTTTTAAAGGGTTTTTTACAAAGTTTTTTCCTAAGTCCTTTGGGTAATCCTTTTTTAGCCATAGCTTTAGTTTTTCTTAGTTATAGAAAGGTTAATTTGTGGCTATGGGTTTACCTTTTGTTTTTGGGTTTTATAAGTGGAATAGAGACTAATCAGGAGGTTTTAACCTTAGGTTATTTTTTGATTTTGGGTATATTCTTTGATTGGGTTAAGGGATATTTAGACCTAAACTCTTTCCGTATCAAATTTTTCTTTTGGGGGGCTAATCTATTGTTTTTTTTTGCAATAAAACTTTTTCTTTTACTTTGGACGGTGCATTTTAGTTTCGCTTTAAGTTTTTGGGTCTTTCAAGTAAAAAAGTTGATACATTTTACTTTATTTACTCTGTTTTGGGCTTTTGGGATTGATTTTTTTCTTAAAAATTGGTTAGTCAAAAAAGAAGAGATCTAAGTGAATGAAAAGAAGGGCTTTTTTAATCCAAGATTTTGCTAAGGCTAAACAAAAGATTTTAAATTCTGAGTTCTGGGATAAAAGACTTTTTTGGGCTAAAGTTTTGTTGATCGTTATTTTGATCATTCTCTGGGGGAGATTTTTTTATTTACAAGTCATAAAACATTCATACTATGCTAAAAAAGCTAAATCTCGCTCAGTGGTTAGTTATGTAATAAAAGCCCCTCGAGGAAATATAATTACTGCAGATGGGGTGGTGGTAGCTACTAATAAAGCGGTTTTTAATCTTTATATAGATGTTGAAGCGGTTAAAGATAAAGAAGATGAGGTTTTATATAAATTAAGCAAACTTTTGCAGGAGGATTTTGGTAGTTTAAAAGAGCAATTTTATCTGCTTAAAAAAACTTCCATAAGTCGAGTGCTTTTAAAGTCTGATTTGCGCTGGGATGAAGTAGCTAAGGTTATGGTAAGGCTTTACTATTTACCTGGGGTAAGCGTAGAGGTAGAGTCTGAAAGATATTATCCTTATGGAGAAGCTTATTTCCATTTGATAGGTTATGTTTCTAAAATTACTCGAGAAGAATACCTCAAACTTAAAGACAAAGGATATCATGTAGAAGACCTAATAGGAAGAAAGGGATTAGAAAGGGTTTTTGAAACAGAACTTAAGGGTAAAAACGGAGTGGTGGAGATAGAGAGAGACGCCTACGGTAGATTAGGTAGAGTAATTTCACGAACAGAGCCTGTAGCAGGAAACGACCTTTTTTTAACCATAGACCATAATCTTCAGCTTACAGCTTATGAATTATTGAAAGGTAAAAGAGGGGCTATTATCGCCCTTTCTCCTTTAGACGGTGGTATTTTAGCTATGGTTAGTTCTCCTTCTATAGACCCTCAAAAGTTTATTTCAGGTTTTTCTAAAGAGGAATGGCAGGCCCTTTCTTCTGCTAAGGAAAGCCCTTTTTTGAATAAGACTTTAAAGGGTTATCCTCCAGGATCAACCTTTAAAGTTATTACTGCTTTAACAGCTTTAAGAAAGGGGACTATAACCAATACGGGACAAAGTGTTTTTTGTCCTGGATATTTTAATTTTGGTAGTAGAACCTTTAAATGTTGGGAACACCGAGGACATGGCACAGTGGGATTGATAAAGGCTATAGCGGTGTCTTGCGATGTATATTTTTATACCTTAGGGACTAAGCTCGATGTAGACGACATAGCTAAAATTTCAAGAGAGTTTGGTTTAGGGCAAAAAGCTTTAGGTTGGGTAGAGGAGGACTTAGGGCTTGTTCCTGATAGAGAATGGAAAAAGAAGAGATTAAAACAGGATTGGTTCCCAGGGGAAACGGTAGTCCTTTCTATAGGACAAGGGTATTTATTGGTGTCACCTATCCAATTAGCCAGGCTTTATATGGCCATAGCAAACGGTGGTTATTTATACCGTCCTTATGTAGTAAAAGCTATTCAAAGGATAGACGGAAGCAAGATAGAATTTCAGTCAGTTTTAGAAAAAAAGATAGATATAAACCCTCAGCATTTAGACTGGATAAGACAAGGACTTATCGAAGTGGTTAAAGCTGGAACGGCTAAGTCTGCTGCTCTTCCAGGAATAATGGTTGCAGGCAAGACAGGAACCGCTCAAGTGGTTTCTTCTAAAGCAAAAACTAAACATCTTGAAAACCATGCCTGGTTTGTAAGTTATGCAGGAAAGGATACCCCAGAGATAGTTAGCACGGTTTTTGTAGAACATGGAGGCCATGGAGGAGGTGTAGCTGCTCCCCTTGCGAGAGAGCTTTATAAAGTGTTTTTTAAAATTTCTACCCCTCCCACTCAGACCTCAGAAGAAGGAGAAGGGTTACCAGAATTAGAAGAGGGATTAGAGAACCCCTATATAGAGGGAGAAAATGCAAGTGAAGGAAGATAACTATCAAGAGGCAGTAAGAAGAAATTTAAAAGGTTTTTTAGTGGTTTTAGCTTTGTTTTTTTTAGGGAATGTTCATCAGTTTTTTATTGCTGAAAGCTTAGGATTTTTTATAAAAAATTTGTTATGGCACATTGTAGGTCTTTTCCTCTTCTTTTTTTTGGTTTTTTTTACAGATTATAAAAAAATCTCTTTTCAGATGGTATGGTATGCCTATTGGGGTTTAAACTTTTTGTTGCTGGTCATGCTAATTTTTCATAAAAGATGGCTTAATTTAGGTTTTATCTCCATCCAGCCTTCAGAATTTATAAAATTTATTTTAGTTTTGTTGATAAGCCTTTATCTTAGCCGAGAACCTAACGAAGTGATTTCTACTAAGAAATTTTTTAAACTAGTCGGTCTTATTGTTTTACCTTTAATTTTAATCCTTCCTATGGACTTGGACTATGCCTTTATCATGGGGGTTATGTTTTTTTCTTGGTTGCTTTTTATAGGAATCCCTAAGAGGATTTTAGGGTTGCTTTTAGTGTGCGCGTTTGTTTTTTCTATAATAGCCGTTCCTATAGGATGGCAAAAGCTAAAGCCACATCAGAAAGGAAGGATTTATGGGTATCTTGACCCTGAAAAATATGCGAAAACCTGGGGTTATCAGTTGAACCAATCGCTTATCGCCATAGGTTCTGGTGGTTTGACAGGGCAAAAGTTTTATAAAGGTTGGTCTACTCGCTTGGGATACTTACCTGCTAAACATACTGATCTGGCCTTTGCTGTTTGGGCAGAAACTTGGGGGTTGTTAGGAGTTTCGGTTTTTTTAGCTCTTTACGGGTATTTAGTTTATTTTGGAATTTGTGTTTCTCAGTTTACCAAAGATTGGTTTGGAAAATATTTAAGTTTAGGTATAAGCTTGATTTTACTTTGGCAACTATTTTTTAACATAGGTGGTTGTTCAGGTTTATTACCTATGACCAGTATCCCTGTACCTTTTTTAAGTTATGGCGGATCTATCACGATTTCGGTTTATATTTTACTGTATTTGCTATTTAACGTGGCCATAAAAAAGTATTTCTTTAAATAATTTTATTTTTTATAACTTTCTAAAACTTGACTTTTTAAAAATTTATAATACAAATTTAGCTTTAAGATAGTTAAAAAAGTCTAACTAAAGGAGTGGGTGAAAGATGATAAACGTGGATTTTACTCTTTTTATTCAAATTATTGAAGCTTTGATTATGACTTTTATTTTGCACCAAATTTTAATTAAGCCTGTTATGAATGCCATGCAAAAAAGAGAGCAGCATTTTGCAAGCTTAGAAAGAGAAACTAAGGAGCTTTTAAACTCAGCGGAGGAAATTATCAAAAAATATGAAGAAGAGCTTGCCAAAGCAAGGGCAGAGGGAGCCCAAAAGAGAGAGCTTTTGAAGGAAGAGGCTCGTAAAATTGAGAAGGATTTGCTTTCCAAGGTTTTAAAAGAAGTAGAAGAATACAAAAATCAGTGGTCTCAAGAGTTTTCTAAACAGCTTGAGGGAATTAGAAAGGATTTGCAGGGCCGTATAGAAGTCTTTGCAGGTTTGATCGTTGAAAGAGTTTTAGGGAGGAAGGTATGATAAAGGAGAGAAAAATGATTTTATTTGGTTTAACTGTTTTGTTGTTTGGTGCTGAATTGGTTTGGGCTGCTGGTGGGGCAGAAGGTGGTTCTCATGGAGTAACCCCTACCCAGTTAAAGAATCTTTTTTGGTTTACTTTAAACTTTATAGCCTTGGTAATTATTCTTTATAAGTTTGCCAGGAAGCCTGTAGTGAGTATGTTTAAATCTCGGCAAGAAAACATATTGCGCCAATATAATGAACTTTTAGAAAAGAAAAAGGAAGCAGAGGCTAAATACTTAGAGCTCCAGGAAAAGGTTAAAAACTTAGAAAAAGAGGCTCAGGCTATCTACGAAAATTATGTAGCCCAGGGGTTAAAAGAAAAGGAAAGAATTATTGAAGAGGCTAACCTTCAGGCAGAGAGGATTAAGCAACAGGCAGAACTTTACATTCAGCAAGAGATAGAAAAGACTAAAAACATATTGAGAGAGGAAGTTGCGGAGGCTGCAGTTAAATTAGCTGAAGAACTTTTAAAGAAGAATATTACTGAAGAAGATCAGAGAAAAATTTATAAAGAATTTATAAACGAAATTAAAGGGAGGGTGGTTCATTGAAAGGAATAGTCATAGCCCTAAAGTATGCTAAAGGTTTTTTTGCGGCAGCTAAAGAATTAGGTAAAACTAAGGAGTTTGGGGAGCAGCTCGGTAAAATTAAGGAGTTGCTCGACTCGATGCCTGAGGTTTTGCAAGCCTTGCAAAGCCCTATTTATCCACCTGATTTAAAAATGGAGGTGGTAGAGGAGCTTTTAAAGGCCCTTCAGGTTGACCCTGAAGTGGAAAGGTTTTTGAGGTTGTTGGTAGAAAAAAGAAGGATACAGTTGATAGGAGAAATATTTACCCTCTATCAAAGCCTGCTTGATGAGGAATTAGGGGTGGCAAGAGGAGAGGTTTATACTTCTTATCCTCTAAGTGAAGAAGAGGTTAAAGAGTTGCAAGAAGTTTTAAAAGGCTTTCTGAAAAAAGAGGTTATTTTGGAGCCTAAGTTAGACGAAAGTATTTTGGGTGGTGTGAAGGTAAAGATAGGTGATTTGGTTTTAGATAGCACTATTAAAACTCAGTTGGAAAAATTTAAAGAAATCATAAAAGGAGAGGTGCTGTGATGCAGGGGATAAGGGTAGAAGAGATTAGCGATTTAATCAAAAAAAGGATTGAGGAGTACGAGAAAAAGATAGACTTAAACGAGATGGGTGTAGTTATCTCGGTGGGTGACGGTGTTGCCCGTGCCTTTGGTTTGAGAAATTGTCAAGCTATGGAGCTTATCGAGTTTGTAGAAGCAGGAGAAATGGGAATTGCGTTGAACTTGGAGTTTGACAACGTGGGTATCCCTATTATGGGTGATGCTACCAAGATTAAAGAGGGTCAAACGGTAAAAAGAACGGGAAGGATTGCTGAGGTTCCGGTAGGAGAGGCTGTTATTGGAAGGGTTATAGACCCCTTAGGAAGACCTCTTGACGGAAAAGGTCCTATCCAAGCTAAGGAGTTCAGAAGAATAGAGGTAAAAGCCCCTGGTATCATTAAAAGAAAACCTGTTCATGAGCCTATGTACACCGGTATTAAGGCTATTGATGCTATGACTCCTGTCGGAAGAGGACAGAGAGAGCTTATTATTGGTGATAGACAAACTGGAAAAACTGCCATTGCTATAGATGCTATTTTAGCTCAGAAAAATTCAGACATTTATTGTATCTATGTAGCAGTGGGACAGAAAAAGTCGAACATAGCTCAGATAGTAGAAGTTTTGCGTAGATACGGGGCTATGGAATATACCACCATCGTAGTAGCGGCAGCATCTGACCCAGCTACTTTGCAGTATATTGCTCCTTATTCTGGATGTGCTATCGGTGAATACTTTAGAGATACGGGTAGACATGCTTTGATTATATATGATGACCTTTCTAAACAGGCTAATGCCTACCGTGAAGTGTCCCTTCTTTTGAGAAGACCTCCTGGACGTGAGGCATATCCTGGTGACATCTTTTATAACCATTCAAGACTTTTGGAAAGAGCGGCTAAACTCCATGATAATTATGGTGCCGGGTCTTTGACTGCATTACCTATTATTGAAACTTTGCAGGGAGACGTTTCTGCCTATATTCCTACCAACGTTATTTCTATTACTGACGGGCAGATTTATTTGGAGCCTGGTTTGTTCTTTGCCGGTATTCGTCCAGCTATTAACGTAGGTCTTTCTGTTTCTCGAGTTGGAGGTGCAGCTCAGATTAAAGCTATGAAGCAGGTAGCTGGAAGGTTAAGGCTTGAACTTGCTCAGTACAGAGAATTGGCGGCTTTTGCGCAGTTCGGTTCAGAGCTCGATAAGGCTACTCAGAGGGTTCTTCATAGGGGTGCCCGTTTGGTAGAAATTTTGAAACAACCTCAGTATCAACCTCTTCCGGTAGAAAAGGAGGTATGTATCCTTTTTGCTGGAACAAGAGGGTTTTTAGATGAGATGCCTTTAGAAGTTTTAGGCCAGTATGAGAAAGAATTGTACGAGTTTATCGAGAGTAAATATCCTGAGATTTATAAAGAAATAAGGGAGAAAAAAGAAATTTCTCCTGAATTAGAGCAAAAGATGACTCAAGCGTTCAAAGAATTTAACGAACTTTTTAAGAAAAATAATAATATTGAACCTGTGCCTGTTCCATAAGAGATTGAGAGGGTTTTGAGCTGGTTGATAGATAAAGGGGGTAAAAATGCCTAATTTAAGAGATATTAGAAAAAAGATAGATGCGGTAAAGAAGATAGGTCAGATTACCAAGGCCATGAATATGGTGGCCTCTGCTAAGCTTCGTTCTATCCAAAGGAGATTGGAAGGTTTTAGACCTTACAAAAACAAATTTGAAGAAGTTATCGGTAATCTTATTAGTTCTGGCGGTATAAATCCCCAGAAGATAGAATTACTTCAGGTAAGAGAGGTAAAGAAGGTTGGTATTATTTTAGTTTCTGCAGATAGAGGCCTTTGTGGTGCTTTTAACTCTATGTTAATAAAAGAAACAGAAAAGGCTATATCTAAGTTTAAAAAAGAGGGAAAAGAGGTAGAGTTAATTTGTGTAGGTAGAAAGGGTGCTAGTTATTTTGCTAAAAGAGCAACTATTAAAGAAGCTTATACAGATGTGATGGGTAAGGTTCTTATCCAAGATGCTAGAAAGATAGCTCGTTCAGCGATGAGAGCCTACTTAAACGGAGAATGGGATGAAGTTTATATTGTGTATGGTTATTTTGTAAACCTTATAAAACAAATTCCTAAGGTAGAAAAACTTTTGCCTTTAAGCTTTGAACCTAAAGAAACAGAAGAACCTAAGAAAATGACTTATTCTTATATTTATGAACCTGAAGAGGAAGAACTTTTACCTGAAATCTTACCTCTTTATGTAAACACCGTTGTGTTTGCTGCTATGCTTGAGACAGCTGTTAGTGAACAGGCAGCTCGTATGACTGCTATGGATAATGCTAACAGGGCTTGTGGAGATATGGTGAGACAGTTAACCCTGCTTTTCAACAAAACAAGGCAAGCCTCTATTACTAAAGAATTGATGGATATAGTTGGTGGTGCTGAAGCTATCAAAAAAGGTTAACAAATATTAAAAGCTTTTAGGAGGTTAAAGTATGGCTGACAAAGTAATGGGAAAGATAGTTCAGGTTATGGGTCCAGTTGTAGACGTTGAGTTCCCTCCGGGACAGGTTCCTAAACTGCTTGATGCGTTAAAGGTGACCAATCCAGCTATAGATGATAGAGAGTGGAACTTAGTTTTAGAGGTAGCTCAACAGTTAGGAGATAATGTAGTACGTTGTATCGCTATGGATACTACAGACGGATTGAGAAGAGGTCAAGATGTTTGGGCAACAGGGGAGCCTATTAAAGTACCTGTAGGTAAGGCGACCCTTGGAAGAATTATGAATGTGGTAGGAGAGCCTGTGGATGAGGCTGGTCCGATTAATGCTGATAAATATTATCCTATCCACAGACCAGCTCCGGCTTTAACTGAACAGGATGTTACCATCAAGGTCTTAGAAACAGGGGTTAAGGTTTTTGACCTTCTTATTCCCTTTCCTCGTGGTGGAAAGATGGGAACCTTTGGTGGAGCAGGGGTAGGCAAGACCGTCGTTATGATGGAAATGATCCATAACATTGCCATGGAGCATGGTGGTATTTCTGTTTTCTGTGGAGTTGGAGAGAGGACCCGTGAAGGTAATGACCTTTACTTAGAGATGAAACACTCTGGGGTTATTGATAAAGCGGCGCTGGTCTATGGTCAGATGAACGAACCTCCAGGAGCTCGTGCAAGAGTTGGTCTTACTGGAGTTACTGTAGCTGAGTATTTTAGAGATGAAGAAGGTCAGGACGTGCTTTTATTCATAGACAACATCTTCCGTTTTACTCAGGCAGGTTCTGAGGTTTCTGCTATTCTTGGAAGAATTCCTTCTGCGGTGGGTTATCAACCTACTTTGGCTACAGACTTGGGTGCTTTACAAGAAAGAATTACCTCTACCAGTAAAGGTTCTATTACGTCTGTGCAGTGTGTTTATGTGCCTGCAGACGACTTGACAGACCCAGCTCCAGCTACTACCTTTGCTCACCTTGACGGTACAGTGGTTTTATCCAGACAGATTGCAGAGCTTGGTATTTATCCTGCCGTTGACCCGTTGGATTCTCAATCTCGTATTCTTGACCCCAACGTTTTAGGTTGGGAACATTATACCGTTGCTCGTCAGGTGCAACAGGTATTACAGAGATATAAAGACCTTCAGGATATTATCGCCATTCTTGGTGTAGAGGAACTTTCTGAAGAAGACAAGATCATCGTTGCCCGTGCAAGAAAGATCCAAAGGTTCCTTTCTCAGCCCTTCCATGTAGCTGAACAGTTTACAGGTACTCCTGGAAGGTATGTAAAACTTGAAGATACCATCAGAGGATTTAAAGAAATCTTAGAAGGAAAACATGACGACTTGCCAGAACAGGCTTTTTACATGGTTGGAACCATAGAAGAGGCAGTAGAAAAAGGTAAGAAGTTATTGGAGGGCTAACGGAGGGATAAATGGCTAAGATTTTACTTGAAATAATAACCCCAGATAGGGTAGTAGTAAGTGAAGAGGTAGACATAGTTACTGCCCCAGGAGTTGCTGGAGAATTTGGCGTTTTAGCCAACCACGCTCCTATGGTGGCAGCGGTTAAGATCGGTCCTCTTCGCTACCGTGTTGGAGATAAAGAGGAGTGGGTGGCTATAAGCGGAGGTTTTTGCGAGGTATTTCAGAACAAAATAACTTTTTTAGTAGAATCAGCAGAAAAAGCTTATGAAATAGACGTAGAAAGGGCTTTAAAAGCAAAAGAAAGGGCAGAAAAGAGAATACAACAGTATATGGCCCAAGCAGAAAAGATAGATTATGCAAGGGCAAGGGCTGCCCTCCAGAGGGCTTTAACCAGGCTTTTAGTCGCAGAAAAAGGAAAAACTGGCGTTCCAAGATAAAATTTAGTTAAAACATTTTGAGGTCCCTGAAATTTTTCAGGGACCTCAAATTTTTTTTAAAGTTGCAAAAGTCAAAAATTCGTCGTTTAATTTTTTCACTTCGAAAGTCTTATAATTTAGAGATTTTACAAAAGTTAAGCCTAACTATTTGTGAATACATAGAAAATTTACTTTTTTATCAACAGACTGAAAAAATAGTCTATTATTATCCAAAAAACGGAGAGGTTTCTCTGGTCTTTTTGATGGGAAAAGATTTAATAAATAAAAAAGTTTATTTACCCAAAACTTGGGTTCAAGAAAAAAATTTAACCTTTCATCAAATCTATAGTTTTTCTGACTTGAGACCAGGTCCCTTTGGTTTATTAGAGCCACCGGTTGAACATCCTAAGATAGAGTTAGAGAAAATAGAGTTAATTTTTGTTCCTGGGGTAGCCTTTGATTTAACCGGAGGGAGGATAGGTTATGGTGGAGGTTTTTATGATCGGGTTTTATCTAAAGTAAAAGGATTAAAGATAGGGGTAGCCTTTTCTTTTCAGATATTTGATAAACTTCCTTTAGAAATTCATGACTGTAAAGTAGATATTTTGGTTACAGAAAAGGGGGTAATTCGATGCAAGATTTAAAAGAACTTTTAAAAAAAAATTACGAAAATATATTAACCAAACTACAAAAGGCTTGTTTAAAGGTTGGTAGACCGTTAGATGAAGTTAGAGTATTGGCTGCCTCTAAAGGTCAGAGTATAGAAAAAATAAGAACAGCTTATGAACTTGGAATTAAGCTTTTTGGGGAAAACTATGTTCAGGAAGGTGAGGCTAAAATAAAAGAACTTTCATCCTTAGAGATAGAGTGGCATTTTATAGGAAGACTTCAGACCAACAAAGTTAAAAAGGCTTTAGGTCTTTTTTCGGTTTTACACACCTTAGATCGTTATGAATTGGCGAAAGAACTACAAAAACAAGCTGATAAACTAAACAAGGTAGTCCCTGTGTTAATCGAAATAAACATAGGAAAAGAACCAACCAAAGCTGGGATTAAGAAAGAAGAAGTGGAAGAATTTTTAGAAAAGATTTTAGGATTTAAACGAATAAAAATCATTGGCCTTATGTGCTTGCCTCCTTATAAAGAAAAGCTCGAAGAAGTAAGACCGTATTTCATAGAGATGAGAAAAATTTTTGATAGTTTAAAACCTTATTTAGGGGAAGATTTTAAAGAGCTTTCTATGGGCACAAGCCATGATTATCCTGTAGCCATAGAAGAAGGTGCAACCATCATCAGAATAGGAGAAGCTCTCTTTGGTAAGAGAGAATGTAAATTGTAAAAGAATCTTTTTTCCTGAAAGAAATTCTATTTTGTTTATTCTTATCAGTGGTTTTATCTTAGGTCTTTTTTTAGGTTTTTTGGGGATTCCGTGGTTTGTAGCCCTGGCAGGGATAATCTTTTATTTAATCTTTACTTATATCATTTATCAAGAAAGAAATTGTTTAAAAGTAGTAGTTTTTGGGGTGGTTTTTTTTCTATCTTTGATTTTTAGCCAAACCTTTTGGGAACCTCGGTTTGATAAGTCTTTACAGACAAAAGAATTAGAGAGCTACGTGGTTATAGAAAAAGTAGAACCTTATTTTGAGGGTTATTTGGTTGAGGCCTATCATTCAGAAAAAGGAAAAATAATTTTTAAAACCGACGGGTTAGTTTTTGTTCCTGGAGATGAATGCCTTTTGTGGTTAAAACCTAAAGTTTTAAAGGAATACCTACTTCCCTTTTCTTTAGAAAAAGGTTTACGTCTAAAAACTAAAGGGTATGAAGAAGAATTATCTTTGGTAAAAGAAAAAGGCTGGGTTTGTAGGTCTTCGGAAAGTTTTAGCTGGGAAAGGTTTAGGTTTAAACTTTTTGAGTTTTCAGAAAGGCTTAATCCAACGGCAAAGGGTCTTTTTCAGGCTTTGGTTTTAGGGGTAGAAACCAATCTTCCAGAAGAATTTAAGGAAAGGTTAAAAGATCAAGGACTTTATCATCTTTTAGCCATCTCAGGTTTTAACTTAGCGGTAATGTTTGGATTAGTTTATAATTTGAGTTTTTGGTTGCTTCGTTTAACTCCGGTATTCAGGTGGGAATATCCTTTACAAAACTTAGCCTGTTTTACCGCCCTTCCAGCAGCCTTTGTTATTGTCGTTTTTTCAGGATTTTGTCCCTCAGCCTACCGAGCTTTTGTTTTTTTGGTGATTTATGTACTATCTCGTTTATTTTTTAGAGGGACCTCTGGATTGATGGTCCTTTTTCTTACGGCAGGTTTAATCCTTCTTTTTCAACCTTATCTGATAGGTAACCTCTCTTTTCAACTTTCCTTTCTTGCAACCTTAGGTCTTATTTTAGGAGATAGATTTTATAAATTTTATTTATTTTCATATATAACCGCTTCATCTTATGAGAATAGATGGTATTATAAAATTTTAATTTGGATAGTCTATTCTTCTTTTATTTCTGGGGTAGTAAGTGTATTGCTTATGCCTTTTATTTTTTCTATCAGTGGAAAATTTCCTGTAGGAACGGTTTTAAACAACTTATTGGCAGGTGGTTTTTGGAGTTTGGTTTTTATTCCTGGGTGTATTTTGACGGCTTTTATTTCTTTTGTTTTTCCAGAAATCGCTGTAAATCTCGGAAATTTAATAGGTAAAATTTTTGATTTATATACTTATCTACCTTTCTGGGAAGGATTTTTTACTTTAAGTCTGCCTTTAAACCTTTTTTGTTGTTTATGGTTTATTTTTATCATTTTAGGAGTTATTGTTTGGAAATTAAACTCTAAAAAGGTTTTTTTTAGCTGTTTAATCTTCTTTTTCTCAACATTAGGTTTAGTTTATTTTTTGTTTAAAAACATAAACTATTTTGTGGTTTTAGACGTAGGTAGAGCCAATGCGATGATTTTTAAGGCTAAAGACAAATATCTTATGGTAGATACTGGTCCTAATTTTACTGTAAACGGTAGTTTCAACTGGACAAAGTTTTATTTAGAGCCTACTTTAAGAAAACTCGGGGTATCATTGATAGAAATTTTGATAGTTTCTCATCCTGACCTTGACCACAGCGGAGGCTTTAACACTCTTAAAAAAGATTTTTTAATAAAAAAAGCGATAACCGGAAGATTTACGCAAGAAGACTGGCAAAAGGTAAACCTTATTTATCCTTTAGAGGAAATATCGGTTCCTCAGGGTTTTAAAATAGGAGATACAGAGGTTTATCTTTTTCCTGGAGAGGAGTCATATGAGGACCTAAACCGAGAAAGTTTGGTAGTAGTTGTGGAACATAAAGGGTTTACGGTGTTTTGTCCTGGAGACATAGACGTAGAAAGGTTTTATAGATTAAAAGAAGAAGGTGAACTTTTCCCGGTTGAGGTTCTTGTTTCTCCTCATCATGGTTCTAAAAAGGGTATAAATCAGGAGATTTTGACTTGGTTAAAGCCTAAAGTAGTTTTAACTTCAGGGAGAGGGCCTTATCATCCCCATCCAGAGTTTAAATCTTTGCTTGAGAAACAAGAGATCCCCCATTTTTCTACTTCTGAAGAAGGTACCCTTTATGTTTTTCCAAAAGATGATTATTTTATAATATGTTTAGAAAAAACAAGGAGAAAAGATTTTGGGCTTAGGCTGTTTTTTCCTTTGGTGCCTTATTATGTGGTTACTCAATCTTGTAAAACCTTTGATTATCATAAAAGTTGGGAGATAATTAATCCATAGGATGGTATTATGTTATCAAAAGAGTATGAGACCTTTGAACATGGAGCAGACATAGGAATAAGAGGTTATGGTAAAACTTTAGAAGAGGCGTTTTCAAACTTATTAAAAGCCCTTTTTAGTTTAATAGGGGAAGAGGTTGATTTCGAAAGGGTTAAGGCCCAGCAAAAGATTGAGATAAAATTAGCATCAGATTTTTTAGACGAGTTAGTAGTGATTTTTATCAATAAAGTGTTAAGCTTGTTTGCTTTAGAAAATATCTTTTTTAAAGAATTTAAGGGAAAAATTGAGGAAACCGAACAGGGAGTAAGGTTAGATGGAGTCCTTTTAGGAGAGGATTATTCTCCAGATAGGTTTGGTTGTGGTGTAGAGGTAAAAGGAGCTACCTTTACTTTGGCGAAGGTAGAAAAAAAAGATGACCTTTGGATAGCTCAATGTGTGGTAGATGTATGATACCACGATAAAATTTTTTAAAAAAGGAATAACTTTATGGGGAAAGTAATCATCGTAGGAAGACCTAATGTGGGAAAATCTACACTTTTTAACACCCTTATCAGGGAAAAAAAGGCTATAGTTGAAAGAACCCCCGGGGTAACCAGAGATATAATAGAAGGTTATCTTGAATTAGAGGAAGGAAAAGGGGTAAAGTTGATGGATACTGGAGGGATAGAATGGGGAGAAAAAAGATTTTTTAGTGAGGTTATCCGAAATTTGGTAGATAAAGCTTTAGAAGAGGCTGATTTGGTGCTTTTTGTGGTGGATGCTAAACAAGGGTTAACCGAGGGAGATAAAGTTATCGCAGAATATTTAAGAAAAAAAGATAAAAAAGTTTTATTGGTTATAAACAAGGTAGAGGCAAAGGAGGATAAGGAAAGAACTCTTGAATTTTATGCTCTTGGTTTTCCTGAGATAATTTCAATCTCAGCCAAAAACAATAAAAATATAAACGAATTAAAAGGGTTGATAAAGAAAAGAGTAGAAGTCTTAGAAGAACATTTACTTCAAGAGGAGCCCTTAAAAATAGCAGTGCTTGGAAGACCTAATGTAGGAAAAAGCACGCTTATTAATCGGCTTTTAGGATATGAAAGGATGATAGTATCTGAAATACCTGGTACTACCAGAGATTGTGTAGACGTGCTATTAAAGTTACCTACAGGAGAAAATGTCTTATTGATAGATACTCCAGGGATAAGAAGAAGGACTAAAGTGGAAGAAAGGGCTGAAAAGTTTAGTGTAGATAAAGCTTTAACTACCCTTGAAAGAGCTGATGTGGTGTTGATGGTTGTTACTGCAGAGGAAGGTATCACCAATCAAGACCAGAGGTTATTAAGACAGGTATACAAACATTACAAAGCTTGTATTCTTTTGGTGAATAAATGGGATCTTTTTGACGGTAAGAGAGAGGCTGGAAATCTACTTTTGGAAAATGTAAAACATGGAGTAAGGTTTATGCCCTGGTTGCCTATTCTTACTGTTTCAGCGAAAACAGGAAGAAGGGTTAAAGAAATTTGGGGCGTCTTAAAAGAGGTGATGGACCAATATAACTTGCGAGTAAATACAGCTTTAGTTAATAAACTTTTAGAAGATTTAAAGGAAAATCATAATTTTTCGGTAAAAGGAAAAAGGCTCAAGTTTTACTATGCTACCCAGACAGAGGTAAGGCCTCCAACCTTTGTGGTTTTTGTTAATCTTTACCCAGAAGAATTACCTAAAAGTATAGAAAAGTTTATTAGAAATAGCTTTCAAAAACATCTTAATTTTGATAAAGTTCCTATCAAGGTGGTTTTTAGACTAAGGAGTTGATTCGGTTGTAGTAATGGGTTGGATTTGAGAGTTTTGTTGAGCAGGCTGGTAATGGATTACTAAACTGATTCTTCTATTCCTTGGGTCAGATGGGTTATCTTTGATTAAAGGAAGGTTGTCTGCATATCCTACTACTTCTTTTATCTTTTCTGGTGGAACACCGTTTTTTTCTAATTCTAACATGGCTGAAAGGGCTCTGGCAGTAGAAAGCTCCCAGTTGCCTACTTTCCCCCTTCTTGAGGGTACAGCATCTGTATGTCCCTCAAGACTTATAGTCCCAGGGACATCTTTTAGTTCTTGGGCTAAGGTTTTAAGTATTTCTTTAGCTGAGGTAGTTAACTCTGCGCTTCCGCTTTGGAACAAGGGTTGATTAGTAAGCTCTACTATTTCTATGCGGATGATTTTTTCTTTTTCTGAAATTTCTTGAGTTTCTATCAAGATGTGTTCTTTAAGAGATTTTAGCCTGGTTTCTACTATTTTTTTTTATTTTTTCTTCTTCTTTTTTTAGGTCAAACTTAGCCTCAGGCATAATTCCGCTTTGTTCGCTTTTAAGGGTTCCTTTTCGATAATACTCCATCAACATACTTACTCCAGCCTTTTCAAAGATATTGAATTTCCTAAAATAGGCTGCCACTTGGGCTTTTTGTTTAGGTTCCATGATGCTCACCAACCACATCAAAAGGAAAAAGGTCATCATACCTGCTAAAAAGTCAGCATAAGCGATTTTCCAAGACCCTCCGTGATGGCCTCCTACTATTTTTTTTACCTTTTTGATGATGATGGGAGGGGTGGTCATGACTTATTTTTTACCTTTCATAAGGTTTTCAAGTTCTTCAAAAGAAGGCCTCATATGAGGAGGAATGGTCCTTCTGGCGAATTCAACCGCTATTTGAGGAGCTCCACCTCCTATAAAATAAACGATAGCAGTTTTAATAACATTAAGGTATTCCTTTTCTTGATTACAAAAAAACTCTAATTTTTGAACAAGCGGGGTTAAAAATCCATAACAGGTTAAGATACCGATAAAAGTACCGGCAAGGGCGATAGAAAGATGATGACCTAAAACCTCAGGAGGTTCATCTATTTTTCCCATCGTTAAAATTATACCTAAAACCGCAGCTACCAAACCTAACCCTGGCATAGAATCCGCAAGTTTCTCGAGACGATGTACCGGCTCTAAGTTTTCATGATGGATGATTTCTATTTCGTTTTCTAAAAGTGCTTCAAGCTCAAAGTGGGTGATGTTGGTGGTTAGGATAGACCTAAAGGTATTTCTGATAAAGTCTAAGGCATGATGATTAGCAAGCACCGTAGGGTAGGATGAAAATATTTTGCTTGCCTCTGGATTTTCTATGTCTTGTTCTATAGAAATCAACCCTTCTTTTTTAATTTTTCTAAAAATATCGTTTAAAAGAAGGAGTAAGTCCACGAAGTCTTGTTTTCCGTAAATTTGAGGTTTAGTGAGACCTTTAATAGAGTACTGGATAACGCCTTTTAAGGCAGATTGGGTTGAGGCTGCAAGTAAAGCTCCTGCTGCTGCCCCAAAGATGATAAGCCATTCTACAGGTTGGATAAGCACCGAAAAATTTCCATGTTCTAAGGCGTAACCACCAAAAACGCAAACGATAACTACTATAAAACCTACAATAGAGGGCATTTAGAGCTCCTTCATCTCTCGGATGATTTCTCTTTCCTTTTGCAGGATAAAAAAACTTAATTTATCTTTAATATCTTTGGGCATGTTTATGAACTCAACGGCTACTTCGTATTTTTCTTCCTTAGGGTTGCACCTTACCACCTTACCATAAAGATAAAACCCTACAGGTTGATAAATGTCTAAAACCGTTTTTATTTCTACAAAATCCCCGATTTCAAAAGGTTCTTTAGTAAGAAACCTTATACCTTTTTCACTTAGGTTTACCTTTTGATAAGGTAGTTCGTTAAAACCCTCTTTTTCTCTGGACATAAGGTTGATAAGATAGTCGAGCTTAGCATTTATAAGTCTTAACCAAGAGTTAAGAGCTTCGTCTATGGTGTCCTTGATAGGAATATAAGAAAATATAGTAGTATCTCCTACTACATGAGCTACTTTATTTTCTATTTCAGACGGTTCAATTTTAGTAACCTTTAAAGGTACAACTACATCAATTCTTACCGCTTCCCTTTCCATAATACCTCTTTAGGATTTTATAAAATAAATCGGAAATATTTAAAAAAACTTAAAATCAAAGTTTAATGTTTCAAATTTTTCTATTTTTGGAATTATATAATTAATTTTTAGGGTTGACAAGACAAAAAAATTAGTATAATAGTTTATTAAAAATTCAAAAATAAATTTTTAGGAGGTGACCTTATGCATCATCAAATTTATGTAGTGGGGCACAAAAAACCTGATACTGATTCTGTGGCTTCTGCTATAGTTTTTGCCTATCTTTTGAACGCCTGGAAAAAAGCAGGCTGTAAAATTATTAAAGTAGAAAAAGAAGCCGTGCCTGTGATCCAAGGAGAACCCAACGCAGAAACTAAGTTTGTTTTAGAAAAGTTTGGAGTAGCTGTGCCTGAAATTATGACAGACGGTGAGGGAAAGACCATTGCTTTAGTCGATCATTCTGACAAGGTTCAGAGTGTTGATAACATAGACAAGGCTGAAATCGTAGCAGTAGTAGACCACCACAAGATTGGAGATGTAACCACTCCTAATCCAATCTTTTTTGTTAACTTCCCTGTAGGTTGCACGGCTACTGTTTTGAAGTTCCTTTTTGATAAAACAGGAATAGAAATACCTAAAGAGATTGCTGGTCTCATGTTAGCCGCTATCTTAAGTGACACCGTAGTTTTCAAATCTGCTACTACCACCGAAGCAGATAAAGAGGCAGCCGAAGCTTTGGCTAAGATTGCTGGTATAGACGACATCGTAAACTTTGGAGTAGAAGTAAAATCTAAACTTTCCGATGTTTCTGGTATGTCTGCTAAAGACATCATCATGAGGGACTTTAAAGATTACAACATGAGCGGTAAAAAGGTAGGTGTAGGTCAGATTGAATTGATAGACCTTAAAACCGTAGAAAGTAGATTTGATGAAATTTACGATGAGCTTAACAAAATTAAAGTAGAAGGTTCTTACCATTCTGTAGTGTTGATGTTAACCGACATCATGAAAGAAGGTACTGAATTGATGGTAATTACTGACGAACCTAAGATCGTAGAGATTACTTTTGGTAAAAAATTAGAAGGTAAAAGCGTTTGGTTACCAGGGGTTATGAGCAGAAAGAAAGAGGTAGTTCCTCCTTTAGAAAAAACTTTTACTAACCTCTAAGAAATAAAAAGGGGAGGGAGTATATCCCCCCCTTTATTCTATTTTTAAGCTAATATCAACCGCTTTAACCGAATGGGTTAAACTTCCTGCAGAAAGATAATCAACCTCAAGCTTGGCAAAATCTTCTATATTATCTAAGTTAATACCTCCGGAAACTTCGATTTTAAGGTTTGGATTATAAGCTTTGATAAGGTCTTTAGCTTTTTGGATAGCCTCTGGGGTAAAATTATCTAAAAGAACGATGTCTACAGGGGCTTTAGCTTTTAACAGAAATTCTAACTCTTCTAACGATTTTACCTCGATTTCTATCTTTAGATAATGAGGTAATTTTTTTAGTGCTTGAGGGATTTTTTCTATTCCTCCTAAGACTTTAATATGGTTATCCTTTATCAGGATACCATCTGACAGGGAAAAACGATGATTTTGGGCTCCTCCCACCCTTACGGCGTATTTTTGTAAAACCTTTAAGCCTGGAAGGGTTTTTCTTGTATCAAGTAAAACTGTTTTATAAGGGCTAAGTTTTTTAACCATCTTTCTAGTATAAGTAGCAATACCAGAAAGGTGTTGAAAAAGGTTTAAAACTATTCTTTCAGCTTTTAGTATGCTTTTTACTTTTCCTTCCACCGTGCCTATTTTAGTATAGGCTTCTACCTCCTCTCCTTCATGATAATACCATAGTGTTTTTATTTCTGGGTCGATAAAGGCAAAACCTTCCTCTACTACCGAAGTTCCACAAACGACTAGAGGTTCTTTAGCTAAGAAATAGGCTTTTACTACAGGATTTTCTTTGATTACCAATTCAGTGGTTAAGTCATAAAAAGGAAGGTCTTCTTCAAAGGCTTGCACCAAGAGATTTCTGATTTTCCACTTTTCTAACATTTTTTAAGGTCAATCCTCTGGAAAAATTAAATAAAAGTCTTAATTTTTATCATAACTTGAAACGATAATATGTAAAGGGTCCTGAGGACTTAGTTAAGGAGGTCTTTTATATGGAAGAATTAAAGGAACAGAGGTTAGAAGAAAAACCCAAAACTCAAGAAGAGTCTCAGGTTAAAGAAGAAGAGGTTAAATATTGGAAAGATTTAGCCTTAAGATATGCAGCTGAAATAGAAAACCTTAAGAAAAGTTTTAAAAAAGAAAAGGAAGAATATTATAAATTTGCTTTAGAAAACCTTTTTAAAGAAATATTACCTTGTATAGATAATTTGGAAAGAGCTTTAGAAGCCTTTTCTACTACTCAAAACATAGAGGCCTTAAAACAAGGGGTTGAGTTAACCTTTAAATCTTTAATTACTACCCTTGAAAAATTTGGTTTAAAACAGGTTTTTCCTTCTGTAGGAGAACCTTTTCATCCCTTTTATCACGAGGCTCTTTCTACCGAACCTCATTCAGAGGTACCTTCTGGTAGTATAACCAAGGTATACCAAAAAGGGTATACCTTACACGATAGGTTGATAAGGCCTGCTTTGGTTTGTGTTTGCATGGGTAAAAAAACGGAAAAAAATTCGTCTAAAGAAACAGAAGAGAATATAGTAGAAAACGAATAAAAATTAAAAGGAGGGTTAAAGAAATGAGTAAGGTACCTATAGTGGGTATTGACCTTGGCACTACCAACTCTTGTGTAGCTATATTTGAAGGTGGTGAACCAAAGGTAATTCCTAACAGAGAAGGAACAAGGACTACACCTTCGGTGGTAGCATTTCAAGAAAACGGAGAGATATTGGTTGGTCTTCCTGCCAAAAGGCAGGCTATCATTAATTCTGAGAATACCATCTTTGGTATTAAAAGATTGATGGGAAGAAAGTTTAACGACCCTGTAGTGCAGGAATGGAGTAAAAAGGTGCCATATAAAATAGTAGAAGCACCTAACGGAGACGCTCATGTAGAGATTAGAGGTAAACGTTATAGTCCTCCTGAGATTTCTGCTATGATTCTTAGAAAGATTAAACAAGATTTAGAAGAGTATTTAGGACAAGAAGTAAAAGATGTAGTTATTACCGTTCCTGCCTATTTTGACGACAGCCAGAGGCAGGCAACTAAAGATGCAGGTAGGATTGCTGGTTTAAACGTTATTAGAATTATCAACGAACCTACGGCTGCTTGTTTAGCCTATGGTCTTGAAAAGAAAAAAGAAGGATTAATCGCTGTTTTTGATTTGGGAGGAGGAACTTTTGATATTTCTATCCTTGAAATAGGAGATGGCGTTTTTGAGGTTAAGTCTACTTCTGGAGATACGTTCTTAGGTGGCGAAGACTTTGATATGAGGATAGTAGACTATATCGCAGAGGAATTCAAAAAAGAGCATGGTATAGACTTGAGACAAGACAAGATGGCATTACAGAGATTAAAAGAAGCGGCTGAAAAAGCTAAAATTGAGCTTTCAAGTACTTTAGAGACTGAGATTAACCTTCCTTTTATCACCGCCGATGCTACAGGTCCTAAACATTTAGTGATGAAACTAACCAGGGCTAAGCTTGAAAGTTTGGTAGAGGACCTAATAGATAGATTAGAAGAACCCTGTCGTATTGCCATGAAAGATGCAGGTATTACTCCTAAAGACATAAGCGAAGTTATCTTGGTTGGTGGTATGACCCGTATGCCAAGAGTTCAGCAAAAGGTTAAAGAAATTTTTGGTAAAGAGCCGGTTAAAGGGGTTAATCCTGATGAAGTCGTGGCCATGGGAGCTGCTATCCAGGCTGGAGTGTTAAAAGGAGAGGTAAAAGACGTGCTTCTTTTAGACGTAACCCCACTTTCCTTAGGAATAGAGACTTTAGGTGGTGTTTTTACGGTAATCATTCCAAGAGGAACTACTATACCTACTAGAAAGAGTCAAATTTTTACTACTGCTACCGACAACCAGACAGCCGTTACCATCCATGTATTACAAGGAGAAAGGCCTTTAGCTAAAGACAATAAAAGTATCGCTAAATTTGATTTAGTAGGTATTCCTCCAGCCCCGAGAGGAGTGCCTCAAATAGAGGTTACTTTTGACATAGACGCAGACGGTATTTTACATGTTACCGCTAAAGACTTAGGTACTGGAAAAGAGCAGTCTATCGTAGTAAGACCTGCTTCAGGTCTAAGTGAAGAAGAAATTCAGAAAATTATTAAAGAAGCAGAACAATTTGCTGAGGAAGATAGAAGGAAAAAAGAACTTGCAGAAGCTCGCAATCAAGCAGATAGCCTTATCTATTCTGTAGAAAAGACTTTAAAAGAACTCGGAGATAAGGTACCAGAAACACTTAAGAAAGAAGTAGAAGAAAAAATAAATCAACTAAGAAAAGCTATGGAAGGAGAGGATTTAAACGAAATAAGAAGGACAAGCGATGAGTTAACCCAGGCTTCTTACAAACTTGCAGAAATGCTTTATAGAGAAAAAGCGTCTTCTGCTTCTCAAGGTGGGGCTTCTTCTAAAGAAGAAACTAAGAAAAAAGGCGGAGATGATGTAATAGACGCAGATTTTGAGGAAATGAAATAAACTTCAAGGGGGCTAAAACGCCCCCCTTTCTTCTTTGAAAGAGGGCTTTAGGTGATTACTCATTCAAAAAAAATAGCCATTACCTTAGGTTGTCCAGCAGGTATAGGTCCAGAAGTAATCCTTAAGTCTCTTGATTATTTTAAAAAAAATTTTCCTGAGATATTAAACCATCTTTTAATCATAGGGGACGAAAAGGTTTTAAAAGAAAGGGCTTGCTGGTTAAAGGTTGAATTTCCTAAAGAGGTAGAAGTTTTATCCCTTTCTGAACTAAGCATCCAACCTGGAAAGCCTTGTATTGAAGGCTTTTTAGCCATGAGCAGTTTTGTTCAAAAAGCTATAGAATTAGCTAAAGAAGGGAAGATAAAAGCTATCGTTACTGGACCTATCAGTAAAGAGGGATTAGAAAAAGTTGGGGTCAAACATAAAGGACATACAGAATGGCTGGCTAAAGACCTTGGTTCTAAAGAGTTTGTCATGAGTTTTTATGGAGAAAGATTAAAAGTCTCTTTGGTTACCACCCATATTCCTTTAAAAGAGGTCTCAGAAAGAATAACCACCGATAAGGTCTTTACTACGGTAAAACTTTCCTATGAATTTTTGTTAAAACTTGGGGTGGATTATCCTAAGATAGCTCTTTGTGGGGTTAACCCACACGCAGGAGAAGGAGGTCTATTAGGTAAAGAAGAAGAGACGGTTTTAAAAGACGTTATAAACCTTTGTCAAGAGGCAGGGTTCCCTGTGTATGGTCCTTATCCGGCTGACAGCCTCTTTTTCTGGGCCTATCAGGGGCGTTTTGACTTGGTAGTAGCGATGTATCATGACCAAGGATTGGCCCCTTTTAAACTTATTCATTTTGAAGACGGAGTAAACCTTACCTTAGGACTTCCAGTAGTAAGGACCTCTCCTTGTCATGGGACTGCCTATGATATTGCAGATAAAGGTATAGCTAATCCTTCAAGTTTTATTCAAGCGATAAAGTTAGCCTATAAACTTTCTCGAGCTTAATCTTTTCTTGATTTTTAAAAAATTTTAAGTTAAAATTCATAAATTGATGATAAAAAAATTGCGTTTTGGCATCCTTTTACTTTTTTTAGTCCTTTCGTTGTTTGGCTTTTTCTTGGTAAACATAGACTTTTTGCTCAATCAACCTTGGTTTAAAGAGCGACTTTTCAAATTTCTCAAAGCCAGCCAACAGATAGATTTACAATATGAAAAGATAAAGGTAGACCTTTTTGAGGGAAAGGTAAAGGTTAAAGAATTAAGTTTTAAAAATAAGTCTTATGAAATAGAAGTTCCTGAGGGCACTGCGGTTTTTT